>NZ_JBVILR010000007.1:26056-311898 GCF_055580265.1 Streptomyces sp. NPDC032091
GCGACGGAAGCCGCCACGGTCACCACGGTCGTCACGGTTGAAGCCACCCGACGGACGCTCGTCCCGACGGAAACCACCCGACGGACGGTCATCGCGGCGGAAGCCACCCGACGGACGGTCATCGCGACGGAAGCCGCCACGGTCACCACGGTCGTCACGGTTGAAGCCACCCGACGGACGCTCGTCCCGACGGAAACCACCCGACGGACGGTCATCGCGACGGAACCCACCGGACGGACGGTCATCGCGACGGAAGCCGCCACGGTCACCACGGTCACCGCGGTCGCCCCGGTCGTCGCGGCGGTTGTCGCGACGCTCGAAGTTGCCCCGGTCGTCGCGGCGCTCGGAGGAGCGCTGCTCCTGGGCGGCGGCCTGCGCGGCCTGCTCGGCCACGGCGGCGGCCAGCTCGGCCTCGGCGGCCTCGACGACCTCGGCGACGGCGGCCTCCGGGTCCTCACCGCGCTCGCGGGCGGAGCGGGCGACGAGGCGGTCGGCCTCCTCGCGGAGCTCGGCGGCGCGACGGGTGGCGCGCTCCAGCTGCTTGGTCAGGTCGGCGACCTCGCGCTCGGCCTGCTTGGCGGCGTTGTTCGCGGAGTCGGCCTGGACCTCGGTGAGCGAGCGCGCACCGGTGATCTCGGCGACCTCCGGGTCGAAGGCGCCGGCGCCGCCGACGATGTGGCGCGAGGCGTCGACGCCCGCGTCCTCCATCAGGCGGAAGATCTGGCGGCGCTGGTGCGGCAGGGCGAGGGAGACCACGACGCCCGACTTGCCGGCGCGGGCGGTACGGCCCGAGCGGTGCAGGTAGTCCTTGTGGTCGCCGGCCGGGTCCACGTTGAGGACCAGGTCGATGCCGTCGACGTGGATGCCGCGGGCGGCGACGTCGGTGGCGACGAGCGCGTTGACGTAGCCGTCCTTGAAGTCGGCGAGGACGCGGGTACGGGCGCCCTGCGTCATGCCGCCGTGCAGCGCGTCGGCCTTCACGCCGGCCTCGACGAGCTGCTCGGCGATGCGGTCGGCGCCCAGCTGGGTGCGGACGAAGATGATGGTGCGGCCCTTGCGGGCGGCGATGGCGGCCGTGACCGGGGCCTTGTCCTTCGGCTTCACGACGAGGACGTGGTGGGTCATGGTCGTGACGTTGCCCTGGGCGCTGTCGACCTCGTGGCTGACCGGGTTCGACAGGTAGCGCTTGACCAGGGTGCCGATCTCGTTCTCCATCGTGGCGGAGAAGAGCATGCGCTGGCCGCCGGCCGGGACCTGGTCGAGCAGCTCGGTGACCTCGGGCAGGAAGCCCAGGTCGGCCATCTGGTCGGCCTCGTCGAGGACCGCGACCTCGACGTTCTCCAGGGAGCAGGCGCCGCGGTTGATGATGTCGCGCAGACGGCCGGGGGTGGCGACGAGGACGTCGACACCGCGCTCCAGGGCGTAGATCTGGTTGCCCATGGAGGTACCGCCGCAGACGACCTTCATCTTCAGGCCGAGGACGTCGCCGTAGGGCTGGAGGGCGTCCGCGACCTGCATCGCGAGCTCGCGGGTCGGGGTGAGGATGACGGCGCGGGGCTTCTTCTTCTCCGTGTGGCCGTCGGCCAGGCGGGCCAGGGTCGGCAGACCGAAGGAGAGGGTCTTGCCGGAGCCGGTGCGGCCGCGGCCGAGGATGTCCTTGCCGGCCAGGGCGTCCGGGATGGTCGCGGCCTGGATCGGGAACGGGGAGGTGACGCCGTTCTGCGCGAGCTTGCGCACGACGCCCTCGGGCAGACCGAGGTCCGCGAAGGTGACCGTGGGCTCGGCGTCGGCGGCGTCCTCGTCGGAGTCGACGTCGGCACCGGCCGTCACGTCGGCTTCGAGCGCCTCGATGATCTCGTTCGCCTCCGCGGCCTCCATGGCCTCGGTGACCACAAGGGCCTCTACGGCGTCGACGATCTCGTGGGAGTCGTTCTCGGGCATGACGGAACGGTCAGAACTGGAAATGGACATGCGAAATGCGAAACCTTCCGGAGTCTCGGCACGCGCCCAAACTCCGTGAATCGCAAATCGACCGCCTCAATGCGGTCAGCCACGGCTAGGGAGAGTACGCGCCACACGGCGCTCTTCGGATTCGGCGCCGGGCAATGGGATCAAACGATCTATAACCATACGCACCCTCCCGGGGGTCTGGCAAGTCGTTCCTGCAAAACCCCCTCCGACCTGCGACGACCCGCGACGGCCCGGGGCCGGGCGGCGACGCAGCCCCCGCGTCCGCCCTCAGGCGACGCTCGGCCCCGGGGACGCCGGGGGCGTCTCGCTCGGTGTGGGTTGCGTCACAGGGGGCGGGGTCTCCCCGCCGGGGGTCGACCCTCCGGATCCGCCCGCCCCGGACCCGCCGGAGCCGGACCCTCCGGACCCGGCGGCCCCACCCGCACCACCGGACCCCGACCCGGAACCGGACCCCCCGGCTCCCGACCCCGAGCCCGAACCGGACCCCGATCCGGAGCCGCCCGCCCCGGACCCCGAGCCCGACCCGGAGCCGCCCCCGGACGGCACCTGACCCCCTTGCCCGCCGGCCCCGCCCCCGGGGCCGGCCGACGGGGAGGGCTGGCCCGGCTTGCCGGCGGGCGCGCCAGGGCCGGGGGAGGCCCCGGTCGCCCCGGAGGCCTTCCCGGGCTCGCCCGACTTCCCGTCCGGGTGCGTGCCGTCCTTGACCCCGTGCCCGGCGCCGTGGGCCCCGGAGCCGTGCCCGGCGCCCGCGGCCGCACCGGCCCCGCCGGCCTCCTTGCCGCCCACCGAGGCGGCCGGCCCCGGCTTCGCGGCGTCCTCGCCGACGCTCATGCAGCCCGCCGTCGCCGCGACCGCGAGGGCGGAGACGGCCAGTCTGAGAGTGGTTGACAGGGAAGCGGGCAACGGGCGCACGGGGGCACCTCCGGGGCGCGGGACGGGGTCCGCGATGAGCGGGTCAATGAACCCAACTCCCTTTACCCCGTAAGAGACACGCCCCTTGCGCGAGTTGCGCCGACGGCCCGCGGTTCACACGAACAGCTGCCGCGCCACCTGCGAACCCAGCGTCACGGCCCCGAGGCCGACCAGCACCGAAGCCGCCACGTTCGCCGCGGCGAGGAACTTCCAGCCGCGCTCGGCCAGCCGCAGCGTCTCGTACGAGAACGTCGAGTACGTGCTCAGCGCCCCGCACAGCCCCGTCCCCAGCAGCAGCGTCAGCCGCGAGGAGCCCGCGCCGGCCAGGACGGCCCCGGTGAGCACCCCCAGCACCAGGCAGGCGCCCGCGTTGACCACGAAGGTCCCCCACGGGAAGACGGAGTCGTGCCGGGCCTGGACGAACCGGTCGGTCAGGTACCGCAGCGGCGCCCCGACGACCGCCCCCGCCACGACCAGCAGCCAGTTCACGCGGCCCCCCGCCCGCGCAGCGCCAGCCGCGTCAGCGCCGCCGCCGCCCACACCGCGCCCAGCGCACCCACGACGGTCACCCCGGCGTACGCCAGCGCGAGCCCGGCCCGGCCCGCGTCCAGCAGCCGGGAGAAGTCCACGGCGTAGGTCGAGAAGGTGGTGAACCCGCCGAGCACCCCGGTGCCCGCGAAGGGGCGCAGCAGCGGGTGCGGGGAACGCCGGCCGCCCTCGCTGATCAGCGCCATCAGCACGCCGATCAGCGCGCATCCGGAGACGTTGGTCCAGAAGGTCGCCCACGGGAAGCCCGCCGGCGGGACCGGCCACAGCAGGGCCAGCCCGTAGCGGGCCGTCGCTCCGAGGGCACCGCCCGCGGCCACCGCCGCGAGGACGCGGGCCTGCGGTTCGGCGCGCTGGGCGGGGACGTGGAGGTCGACGTCGGGGTCGATGGCCTCCGCGCCCGGCGCGGGCCGGGTCATCCGTAGCCCAGGGCGTGCAGGCGTTCGTCGTCGATCCCGAAGTGGTGGGCGATCTCGTGGACCACGGTCACCTCGGTCTCGGCGACCACGCTCTCCCGGTCCTCGCACATCCGCAGCGTGGGGTTCCGGTAGATCGTGATGCGGTCGGGGAGCACTCCGGCGTACCACTCGCCGCGCTCGGTGAGCGGGGTGCCCTCGTACAGGCCGAGCAGGTCGGGGTCCCCGGCCGGCGGCTCGTCCTCGACGAAGACCGCGACGTTGTCCATCAGCCGGGTCAGCTCCGGGGGGATCCGGTCCAGCGCCTCTGCGACGAGCTCCTCGAACTCCTCGCGCGTCATCTCCAGCACCCGGCCATTGTCGCCCGGCCGGAGGCGGTTCCCGCGCTCGGGTGGAAACCGTTTTGGCGATACCTCCTCCGATCCCATATGCTTCTCACGTCCCCGACGCGCTGAAAAGTGCCCGGCGGGCCTTTAGCCCTCATCGTCTAGTGGCCCAGGACGCCGCCCTTTCAAGGCGGTAGCACGGGTTCGAATCCCGTTGGGGGTACGCAACACCATGTGCAAGACTTGTTCTTGCACACACCAGGTCCTGTGGAGCAGTTGGTTAGCTCGCCACCCTGTCAAGGTGGAGGTCGCGGGTTCAAGTCCCGTCAGGATCGCTGAGGCTGGAAACAGTCTCGTGGCTGGGTAGCTCAGTTGGTACGAGCGATCGCCTGAAAAGCGATAGGTCGCCGGTTCGACCCCGGCCCCAGCCACAAAGAGAAGGCCCCGTCTCCGGACGGGGCCTTCCGCGTTTCACTCCTCCTCGGTCCGCCCGGCCTCCTCCTCGCGGACCGTCCGCCGCCGGCGCAGCAGCCCGTAGGCCACCGCCCCGGCGGCGACCACCCCGAGCAGCGCCCAGTCCGGGACGGCGTCCGCGACGGCGCCCACCTTCTCCTCGACCGCGTACGAGTCGTCCACGTCCAGCAGCCCGGGCAGCGCGCTCGCCCCGTCGTAGACCAGGAGCAGCGCGCCCAGGGTGATGAAGAACAGCCCGGACAGCAGCGAGGTCGTGTGCAGTTCGAGCCGGCCCGCCCGCAGGGCGCGGCCGCGCAGCCAGCGCCGCCGGCCCAGGTCGAAGCGCTCCCAGAGCAGGGCCAGCACGAACAGCGGTACGGCCATCCCCAGCGCGTACACCGCCAGCAGCAGACCGCCGTAGACCGGGCTGCCGCTGACCGCCGCCACCGTCAGGACGCTGCCCAGGATCGGGCCGGCGCAGAACCCGGCCAGCCCGTAGACCGCGCCGAGCGCGTACACGGACAGGGCGGTGGTCGGACGGATCCGGCCCGAGAGCTCGGAGAGCCGCCTGGGGGCGAAGCCGAGGCCGAGGATCTGCGCCAGGCCCAGGGCGATGATCAGCCAGCCGCCGGCCAGCACCAGCTGGTCGCGGTGGGAGTGGAAGAACCGGCCCGCGTACGAGCCGGCCGCGCCCAGCGGTACGAGGGTGGTGGCGAGGCCCGCGTAGAAGATCCCGGTGCGCGCGAGGAGCCGGGTGCGGGAGTCGATGGAGTAGGCGAAGAAGGCCGGCAGGAGCAGGGCGCTGCACGGGCTGAGCAGGGCGAGGAGACCGCCGAGCAGGGCGGCGGCGTAGCCGATGCCGGTCACCGGCCGGCCTTCCCCTTCGCCTGCGCCTTGGCCCGGTCGATGGCCGTGGTGAAGGCGTCGAGGGGCTGGGCGCCCGCGAGGGGCCGCCCGTTGACGAGGAAGGAGGGGGTGGACTGGACGCCGATGCGGTAGCCCTCCTCCTGGTCGCGGCGCAGGGCGGCGGCGGCCTGTTCGCCGGCCATGTCGGCCTTGAAGCGCTCCAGGTCGGGGACGCCGGCCTCGCGGGCCAGCTCGACCAGCCGGTCCTCGCCGAACCCCTTGGCCTTGGCGCCCTCGGCGTACGCGGCGGCGTGGAAGGCGGTGAAGCGGTCCTGCTGCCCGGCCGCCCAGGCGGCCTTCGCGGCGGCCTCGGACTCGGCGCCGAAGATCGGGAAGTTGCGCCACTCGATGCGCAGGGTGCCGTCCTGGACGTAGGTGCGCACCAGTTCGGGCTCGGTGTCGCGGGCGAACTTGGCGCAGTAGCCGCACTTGAAGTCGGAGTACTCGATGAGGACGACGGGGGCGTCGGTGCGGCCCACGGCGAGCTTGTCGCCGCCTTCGCGGCGGGCGAGCGCCTTCAGCTCGGCGAAGGCGCCGGTGTCGGAATCGGTGCCGGAATCGGTGTCGGGCGTGCCGGACGCGGAGGCGCTGGCGGCCGGGCGGCGGTGCTCCTCGTCCCGGGGCGCGGTGGCCTGCCAGGAGACGAGGCCGAGGGTGACCGCGGCGAGGGCGACGCCGACGGCGTACAGGAGGGGCTTGCGGGAGGTCTTGCGGGACGTGGACATACGGGTGCTCCAGAGCGGGACGAAGGGGGAACCGGCGGACCGGCTCCCCTACACCCGCATCACGTTCAGCTCCACCGGTCCGGGCGCCCGCCGGTCGGATCCGCGCACGGGGACCCGTACGCACTCGGCCCGGTACGGGCGCACCCCCTCGGGCACGGCCCGCGCGGCGAGGACGGAGCCGTGCTCGTGCCCGGCCCGCGCCGGCACGGCGGGCTCGGTCCCGGCCCCGCCGGACCCCGGCGCACAGGAGGGCCCCCGTTCGGGCGCGGCATCCACGACGCCCGCCCACGCGCCGGAACCGGCTCCCGGCCCGTACCCCGCGGCCACGGCCGGGACCGGGGCCGGGACCGGGGTGACGGCGACGGCCGGGGCCGGGGCGGCGGTCAGGGCGAGGCCCAGCAGGGCCGCCACCACCGCGAACACGGCGGCGGCCGACGGGCGGATGCGGCGGCGGCAGGACAAGGGTGGGCTGCCTCTCACACGCGGGACTGGGGGACTCGTCCCGAAATGGTACGGGGAGGGGCACAAATGCGTTCGCCACCCGCCGGGCCCAGGTGAGATCCTCGATCAGGTATGTCTACTTCCTTCGCCGCCCTGCAGACGCTTCTCGGTGAGATCTCCCTCCGGGACGCGCACCGCCTCGGCCGCCGCCTAGAGGGCGCCCGCCGCATCCGCAAGCCCGAGGCCCAGCAGGCCGTGCTCGACGAGATCGCCGCGGAGGCCGAGAAGGCCGCCGCGCGACTGGCCGGCCGCGCCTCGCGCATGCCGGAGGTCACGTATCCCGAAAACCTGCCCGTCAGCCAGAAGAAGGACGAGATCGCCGAGGCGATACGCGACCACCAGGTCGTGATCGTCGCGGGCGAGACCGGCTCCGGGAAGACCACGCAGATCCCCAAGATCTGCATGGAGCTGGGGCGCGGCGTCCGGGGCATGATCGGGCACACCCAGCCCCGCCGGATCGCCGCCCGCACGGTCGCGGAGCGCATCGCCGAGGAGCTGAAGTCCGAGATCGGGCAGACGGTCGGCTGGAAGGTCCGCTTCACCGACCAGGTGAACCCGGACGCGACCTTCGTGAAGCTGATGACGGACGGCATCCTGCTCGCCGAGATCCAGACGGACCGCGAGCTGCGCGCCTACGACACGATCATCATCGACGAGGCCCACGAGCGCAGCCTCAACATCGACTTCCTGCTCGGCTACCTGGCCCAGCTGCTCCCCAAGCGTCCCGACCTCAAGGTCGTGATCACCTCCGCGACCATCGACCCGGAGCGCTTCTCCCGCCACTTCGGCGACGCCCCGATCGTCGAGGTCAGTGGCCGTACGTACCCGGTCGAGGTCCGCTACCGGCCGCTGCTGGAGGAGGACAGCGAGGAGAGCGACCGCGACCAGATCACCGCGATCTGCGACGCCGTCGACGAGCTCCAGGGCGAGGGCCCGGGCGACATCCTGGTCTTCCTCTCCGGAGAGCGGGAGATCCGCGACACCGCCGACGCCCTGATCAAGAAGAAGCTCCGCTTCACCGAGGTCCTGCCCCTGTACGCCCGCCTCTCGCACGCCGAGCAGCACCGGGTGTTCCAGCAGCACACCGGCCGCCGGATCGTGCTGGCGACCAACGTCGCGGAGACCTCCCTGACGGTCCCCGGCATCAAGTACGTGATCGACCCGGGCACGGCCCGCATCTCCCGCTACAGCCACCGCACGAAGGTGCAGCGGCTGCCGATCGAGCGGATCAGCCAGGCCAGCGCCAACCAGCGCAAGGGCCGCTGCGGCCGTACCAGCGACGGCATCTGCATCCGGCTGTACTCCGAGGACGACTTCAACGCGCGCCCGGAGTTCACGGACGCGGAGATCCTGCGGACAAACCTGGCCTCCGTCATCCTGCAGATGACCGCCGCCGGCCTCGGCGAGATCGAGAAGTTCCCCTTCATCGACCCGCCGGACCACCGCAACATCCGCGACGGCGTGCAGCTACTCCAGGAGCTCGGCGCGCTCGACCCCGCCGAGAAGGACCCCAAGAAGCGGCTCACCCCGATGGGCCGCCAGCTCTCCCAGCTGCCGGTCGACCCGCGTCTGGCCCGCATGGTGGTGGAGGCGGACAAGAACAACTGCGTCCGCGAGGTCATGGTCATCGCGGCGGCCCTGTCGATCCAGGACCCGCGCGAGCGCCCGTCGGACAAGCAGACCCAGGCGGACCAGAACCACGCCCGGTTCAAGGACGAGACGAGCGACTTCCTCTCCTTCCTGAACATGTGGCGCTACGTCCGCGAGCAGCAGAAGGAGCGCGGCTCGTCCTCCTTCCGCCGGATGTGCAAGCAGGAGTACCTGAACTTCCTGCGGATCCGGGAGTGGCAGGACATCTACGCCCAGCTGCGCTCGGTCGCCAAGACGATGGGCATCCACGTCAACGAGGCCGACGCCGCCGAGACGAACATCCACGTGTCCCTGCTGGCCGGTCTGCTGTCGCACATCGGCCTGAAGGACACCGACAAGAACGAGTACCTGGGCGCGCGGTCGGCGAAGTTCGCGATCTTCCCCGGGTCGGCGCTGTTCAAGAAGCAGCCGAAGTTCGTGATGTCGGCGGAGCTGGTGGAGACCTCGCGGCTGTGGGCGCGGGTCAACGCCAAGGTGGAGCCCGAGTGGGTGGAGCCCCTCGCGCAGCACCTGATCAAGCGCACGTACAGCGAGCCGCATTGGGAGAAGGACCAGGCGGCGGTGATGGCCTACGAGAAGGTCACCCTGTACGGAGTGCCGATCGTCGCCCAGCGGAAGATCAACTACGGCCGGATCGACCCCGAGGTCTCGCGCGAGCTGTTCATCCGCAACGCGCTGGTCGAGGGCGACTGGCGCACCCACCACAAGTTCTACGCCGACAACCGCAAGCTGCTGACCGAGGTCGAGGAGCTGGAGAACCGGGCGCGGCGCCGCGACATCGTCGTGGACGACGAGACCCTGTTCGACTTCTACGACCAGCGGATCCCCGAGCACGTGGTGTCCGGCGCGCACTTCGACTCCTGGTGGAAGCACAAGCGGCGCGAGGAGCCCGAACTCCTCGACTTCGAGCGCGAGATGCTGCTGACGGAGAAGGCGGCCGGGGTCACCAAGGCCGACTATCCGGACTCCTGGCGGCAGGGGCAGCTGAAGTTCCGGGTGACGTACCAGTTCGAGCCGGGCGCGGACGCGGACGGCGTGACCGTGCACATCCCGCTCCAGGTGCTGAACCAGGTCACCGAGGAGGGCTTCGACTGGCAGATCCCGGGTCTGCGCGAGGAGGTCGTCACCGAGCTGATCCGTTCGCTGCCCAAGCCCATCCGCCGGCACTACGTGCCCGCGCCGAACTACGCGTCCCGCTTCCTGGAGAAGCAGCCGGTGCTCCAGGAGCCGCTGCCGGTGGTGCTGGCGCGCGAGCTCCAGCGGATGGTCGGGGTGCCGGTGTCGGCGGAGGACTTCGACCTCTCCCGGATCCCGGACCACCTGAAGATCACCTTCCGGATCGTGGACGAGCGGCGGCGCAAGCTCGCCGAGGCCAAGGACCTGGAGGCCCTGCGGCTCCAGCTGAAGCCCAAGGCCCGCCAGGCCCTCTCCAAGGCCGCGGCCGCCACCGCCGAGCGGGCGGGCGGGGAGTCGGTGGAGCGCACCGGGCTGACCGACTGGACGATCGGCTCCCTGGTGCGGGTCTTCGAGACCCGGCGGGCCGGCCAGCCGGTGAAGGCCTACCCGGCCCTGGTGGACGAGGGGACGAGCGTCTCGGTGCGCCTCTTCGACTCCGAGGCCGAGCAGCAGCGGGCGATGTGGCTGGGCACCCGGCGGCTGATCCTGCTCAACATCCCGGTGAACCCGGCGAAGTTCGCCTCGGACAAGCTGACCAACCAGCAGAAGCTGGCCCTCTCCCGCAATCCGCACGGCTCCATCCAGGCGCTGTTCGACGACTGCGCGACCGCGGCCACCGACAAGCTGATCGCCGACCACGGCGGTCCGGCCTGGGACGAGGCGGCCTTCCGGCGGCTCTTCGACGCGGTGCGGGCCGACCTGGTGGACACCACCGTGCGGACGGTGGGGCAGGTCCAGCAGGTCCTGGCGGCCTGGCAGGCCTGCGAGCGGCGGCTGAAGGCCACGAACAGCCTGGCCCTGATGGCGAACGTCGCGGACGTGAAGGCGCAGCTGGCGGCCCTGATGCCGGCCGGTTTCGTGACGCTGACAGGGCTGAAGCGGCTGCCGGACCTGATGCGCTACCTGGTGGCGATCGACCGGCGGCTCCAGCAGATGCCGACGGGCGCCCAGCGCGACACCACGCGCATGGAGAAGGTCCACGAGATGCGCGACGAGTACCTGTGGCTGCTGGAGCAGTTGCCGAAGGGCCGGCCCGTGCCGGAGGCGGTCACCGAGATCCGCTGGATGATCGAGGAACTGCGGGTCAGCTACTTCGCGCACGCGCTGGGGACGGCGTACCCGATCTCCGACAAGCGCATCGTGAAGGCGGTCGACGCCCTCGCCCCGTGATCCGGTTCGACCGCACCCCCTGACCTGCTGTACAGTCTGACTCGCAGCCGAGCGATCGGCAGCGATTCGAGGACCTGTGGAGCAGTTGGTTAGCTCGCCACCCTGTCAAGGTGGAGGTCGCGGGTTCAAGTCCCGTCAGGTTCGCAGAAACGTCAGGGCCCGTATCCCGCAAGGGATACGGGCCCTGACGCGTTGTCGGGCCCCGTGACCTGGCCGGCGTGGACGCGCTCCGCCACCTCATGATCACGCGGGGCTCACGAAGGCCCTGGAAGCCCCTCAGGGGGCCTCGTCCACCCACCCCGACCTCCTGGGGCCGCCCCCGCCGTCCACGGCCCCTCCGGGGCCCCTCCGCGGGCTCGCGGCGCGCATCGCCCAGAGGGGAGAAATCCCCCGTTCGCGAGAGGAGCTCTGCGCGGGACATCCCTATACGGGGTGCATTGCCGGATGTACAAGAGTCGTCAGCTGTGACGGGAGTCACCACATGAGTTTTTGAGACTCGCACATTTATCGGAGCCCTACGCCCGCTCGATTTAATATGTGCAATGGCACTTGCTGCGACCGACCGTCCCCGGGGACAAAAAAATCGCGCTGGACCCGGCGGAGTCCAGCGCGATCGACGGCAGTGCCTGTTGGGGCAGGCCCCGCCGCATGAAGCTGTGTGGGTTCATCGGATTGGGGGATCCGATACGCACCCTTTAAAGCGGTGGTGCTGCGGGACCTCAGGCCTCGCTGCGCTGCTGCGGAATTCCCGCGAGCAGTGCGCGGACCTCGGCCTCGCGGTAACGGCGGTGTCCACCCAGGGTGCGGATGGACGTGAGCTTGCCGGCCTTGGCCCAGCGGGTAACCGTCTTCGGGTCCACGCGGAACATGGTGGCAACCTCAGCCGGGGTCAGCAGCGGCTCGGCATCAGGGGTGCGAGCGGTCATGAGCGGCCTCCTCGGGAGAACCGAACCATCTCGGTTCTTTCCTCTAAATTCTGCACCTTGGCCCGCGTTGCCCGAAATGGACATACGCAGGCCGAGTCGGTTATAGGACGAACGGCTTGTCCTCGGCACTACAACTACACCATCCGTCCAGCCTCGACGGCCAAACCGATGGAATTGCCCTCCGAGGTGTTCATCAGCGGCGGAAGCCGATGGACCGCCCTATAACGGACAGTCACCCCACTGTGACGATCAGTCACAGAGCGATCGGGAGTCGTCAGACCCCCCATAGAGTGCAATACCGAGCATTCCGCCCGTAGTTGGGCGGAAGGAACCCTCCCCGGACTCCTTGTCCTATTTTGGCATGAGGATAGGGGATGGGCGCAAGGGTGTGGATAGTGCGGTCCGTCACGCTTGGGCCAATGGCCCGGATCGGGACGTAGGTCCTGGAACAAAGACCCTAATACCGTGATCAAGCCCCTGATCTGCGACTTGTGGGCCATTCGGCCGATCGTGACCGATACGGGCGATACGGGTGGCGTCCGAACGGGTTCCGAACAGGTACGTCCATGATCTACGCAGACCCCGGCCCCGGAAAGGGTCAAGGCTGCCTCTAGTTCGCGAAAAGTCTGTCCCTCACCGCCCTCCAGCGCCGGGCCAGTTCCTCGTGGACCGCCACGGCCCCCTCGTGGTCCCCCTCCCGCAGGGCCGCGATCCCCTCCGCGAGGTCGCGGGCCGAGCGGTCGGCGGCCAGTCCGTCAGCCGGGAGCGCGTGGAGCAGCCCGCCGTAGTCCAGTTCGACCATCGACCGCGGGTGGAACTCCTCCAGCCAGCGCCCGACCTCCGCCAGCCCCTCGGCGAGCGGCCCGTACCCCGGCCGCCCCCGCCCCTCCGCCTCCCGCAGGGTCCGCAGCCCCCGGGCCAGCCGGCGCCGGGCCTGCACCATCGGCGTCCGGTACCGCAGCCGCTCCCCCGGCAGGTACTCCCGCTCCTCGTCCGCCACCAGCACGAACCAGCGCAGCGGCACCTGCCACACCCCGGTGCGGATCCACGGCCGCGCGTCGGGGTTCCGCTCCCGCCAGGCCTCGTACTCGGCGGCGGCCCGCCGGCGCGCGGACGGGGGCAGCGCCGCGTCCAGCACCGGCGCCGGGAAGTTCGCCGCCAGCTCCTCCAGGGCCAGCCAGCCGCGCAGCCGCGTCCGCCACGGGCAGACCAGCAGCACCCCGTCCAGCTCCGCCGTGAAGGCGTCCCCGCTCTCGTGCGCCGGCACCCCGACGACGGGCACCCGGACCAAGTCGGACAGGGAGCGGCGCAGTTCGTCCTGGGCGGTCGGCGCGGGGGCGCGCCGGGCATACGCCGCCCAGTGCGTGCGCTCCGGCTCCGGGAAGGCGGTCAGGGGCTCGTAGATCCTCAGGTAGGAGGCGTACGGGACCATCGGCGCGGGCCGCGCGGACGGCGGCCGGAGGTCGGGGGATTCGCTCACCCCCTCGTCCTCCCCGCTTTCGGGGCCCGGTTCACCTCCAACTCGCGGACCGGAAAGGGAATCCGCCGGCCGGCCACGCGCCCGCTCCGGACCCCGTGGCGGTCCGATCCCCGGACAAGGACCACCCGCGCCCGCCTCAGGTCTTACTCTGCTCCCAGCGCGCCCTCCCCCACCCGCAGGGCGGGCGTCTTTCCGCCGCATCTCTTCCATGGGAGTCACCACCGTGACCGAAATGACCGACGGCGTCCTGCACACCCTGTTCCGCAGTGAGCAGGGCGGCCACGAGCAAGTCGTGCTGTGCCAGGACCGGGCCACCGGACTCAAGGCCGTCATCGCCATCCACTCCACCGCCCTGGGCCCCGCCCTCGGCGGCACGCGCTTCCACGCGTACGCCTCGGACGAGGAGGCCGTCCGTGACGCGCTGAACCTCTCGCGCGGCATGTCGTACAAGAACGCCCTCGCCGGTCTCGACCTCGGCGGCGGCAAGGCCGTGATCATCGGTGACCCCTCCGTCCTGAAGACCGAGGAACTGCTGCTGGCCTACGGCCGCTTCGTCGAGTCGCTGGGCGGCCGCTACGTCACCGCGTGCGACGTCGGCACGTACGTCGCCGACATGGACGTCGTCGCCCGTGAGACCCGCTGGGCCACCGGCCGCTCCCCCGAGAACGGCGGCGCCGGCGACTCCTCCGTCCTCACCGCGTTCGGTGTCTTCCAGGGCATGCGCGCCAGCGCCCAGCACCTGTGGGGCGACCCGACCCTGCGCGGCCGCAAGGTCGGCGTCGCGGGCGTCGGCAAGGTCGGCAAGCACCTGGTGCGGCACCTGCTGGAGGACGGTGCCGAGGTCGTGATCACGGACGTCCGCGAGGAGTCCGTGCGCGAGCTCCTCGACCTCCACCCGGACGCGAAGCTCACCGCCGTCGCCGACACCGAGGCCCTGATCCGCACCGAGGGGCTCGACATCTACGCCCCCTGCGCCCTGGGCGGCGCCCTCAACGACGCCTCCGTCCCGGTGCTCACGGCCTCGGTCGTGTGCGGCGCGGCCAACAACCAGCTGGCCCACCCGGGCGTGGAGAAGGACCTCGCGGACCGCGGGATCCTCTACGCCCCGGACTACGTGGTCAACGCGGGCGGCGTGATCCAGGTCGCCGACGAGCTGCACGGCTTCGACTTCGACCGCTGCAAGGCCAAGGCCTCGAAGATCTTCGACACCACCCTGGCCATATTCGCACGTGCGAAGGAGGACGGGATCCCGCCGGCCGCCGCGGCCGACCGGATCGCCGAGCAGCGGATGTCCGACGCCCTCGCCCAGCGCGCGGCGGCCCGCAAGGCATAGCACCGCCGGGGTCCGGGCAGACGCCTGCCGGACCCTGGCCGGTGACCCGCCGGAGCGCGGCGAGACGGAACTCACTGCGCTTCGGCGGGTCGGCGGCCAGGAAAGCGTTAATATCGCAGCTGACCAGCGAGTACGGGGTGTCCCGTTGGTTCTGTGGAGAGGCACGTCATGCGGGCGGCGTACCGTATGGCCGCGGAAGCAGGTACCGTTAAACCCCTACGGACGGTCTCTCCACGGAGAGCCCGCTCCGAACCATGAACGCGTGTCAGACTCTGGGGCCGTCGAGCCCCGTCACCGAGGGGGTCGAGCCATGGGGCGCGGCCGGGCCAAGGCCAAGCAGACAAAGGTCGCCCGCCAGCTGAAGTACAACAGCGGCGGGACTGACCTCTCGCGTCTGGCCAATGAGCTGGGCGCATCGCCGACAGAGCCGCTGCCTATCAGCGCGCCGGTCGAAGTCGATGACGATCTGGACGACGACGACCCGTACGCGAAGTACGCGGATCTGTACAACGACGACGACGAGGACGAGGACGAAGAGTCCGGTCCGACGTCGCACCGTCGCGGGGCTTGACGCACAGCACCTCTGCCGTGAGCGCCTGCACAGCCCGGCTCTCGCCGGCTGACATCTGAAGAACGCCGAAACCCGGTCCAGGGCCTCCGCCCCGGACCGGGTTTCCGTGCTGCTCAGACGGCGTAGTCGCCGGTCAGGGTCGCGCCTTCGGTGTGGTCGCCCCGCTCCAGGATCTCGCCGGCGACCCAGGCCTCGACGCCCCGGTCGGCCAGCGCGGTGAGCGCCACGTCCACGGACTCCTGCGGGACCACGGCCATCATGCCGACGCCCATGTTCAGGGTCTTCTCCAGCTCCAGCCGCTCCACGTTCCCGGCCTTGCCGACCAGGTCGAAGACCGCGCCCGGGGTCCAGGTCGAACGGTCGACCGTGGCGTGCAGGTGGTCGGGGATGACCCGGGCCAGGTTCGCGGCGAGGCCGCCGCCGGTGATGTGCGAGTACGCGTGGACCTCGGCCGTACGGGTGAGGGCCATGCAGTCCAGCGAGTAGATCTTGGTGGGCTCCAGCAGCTCCTCGCCGAGGGTCCGGCCGAGCTCCTCGACGTGCTGGTCGAGGGACATCCCGGCGCGGTCGAAGAGGACGTGCCGGACGAGCGAGTACCCGTTCGAGTGAAGGCCGGACGACGCCATGGCGATGACGGCGTCCCCCGTACGGATGCGATCGGCGCCCAGGAGGCGGTCGTACTCGACCACGCCGGTGCCGGCGCCCGCGACGTCGAAGTCGTCCGGTCCGAGGAGGCCCGGGTGCTCGGCGGTCTCGCCGCCGACGAGGGCGCAGCCGGCGAGGACGCAGCCTTCGGCGATGCCCTTGACGATGGCGGCGACGCGCTCGGGGTGGACCTTGCCGACGCAGATGTAGTCCGTCATGAAGAGCGGCTCGGCGCCGCAGACGACGATGTCGTCCATGACCATGGCGACCAGGTCGTGGCCGATGGTGTCGTACACGCCCATCTGGCGGGCGATGTCCACCTTGGTGCCGACGCCGTCCGTGGCCGAGGCCAGCAGGGGGCGCTCGTAGCGCTTGAGGGCGGAGGCGTCGAAGAGGCCGGCGAAGCCGCCCAGGCCGCCGAGGACCTCGGGGCGCTGCGTCTTCTTCACCCACTCCTTCATCAGCTCGACGGCGCGGTCGCCCGCTTCGATGTCGACGCCGGCGGCTGCGTAGCTGGCCCCGGTGGTCTTCTCTGTCATGACAGGCGAGAGCTTTCGTGTCGTTGCTGCGTGTGGTGCCGGGCCCCGGGAGAAGCCTCAAAGACAGGGCGCGGCGCAGGTGGAGCCGGGCCGGCCCGGAGGGGGGCCGGCCCACGGGCCCACGGGTCTACGGGCGGCGGAGCGCGTCGGCGGCGTCGGTGCCGCCCGCGAGCTCGTTCTCCAGGAGCTGCTTGCCCAGGAGCTGCGGGTCGGGCAGCTCCATGGGGTACTCGCCGTCGAAGCAGGCACGGCAGAGGTTGGGCTTCTGGATGGTCGTCGCCTCGATCATCGAGTCGAGCGAGATGTACGAGAGGGAGTCCGCGCCCAGCGACGTGGCGATCTCGTCGACCGTCATGCCGTTGGCGATCAGCTCGGCCCGGGTGGCGAAGTCGATGCCGAAGAAGCACGGCCACTTGACCGGCGGCGAGGAGATCCGGATGTGGACCTCGGCCGCGCCGGCCTCGCGGAGCATCTTCACGAGGGCGCGCTGGGTGTTGCCGCGGACGATCGAGTCGTCGACGACGACGAGGCGCTTGCCCCGGATGACTTCCTTGAGCGGGTTGAGCTTGAGGCGGATGCCGAGCTGGCGGATCGTCTGCGAGGGCTGGATGAAGGTCCGGCCGACGTAGGCGTTCTTGACCAGGCCGGAGCCGTACGGGATCCCGCTGGCCTCGGCGTAGCCGACGGCGGCGGGCGTGCCGGATTCCGGCGTCGCTATCACCAGGTCGGCGTCGACCGGGGCTTCCTTGGCGAGGCGCCGGCCCATCTCGACGCGCGAGAGGTAGACGTTGCGGCCGGCGATGTCGGTGTCCGGGCGCGCCAGGTAGACGTACTCGAACACACAGCCCTTGGGCTTCGCTTCCGCGAAGCGCGAGGTGCGCAGGCCGTTCTCGTCGATCGCGATGAGCTCGCCCGGCTCGACCTCGCGGACGAAGCTGGCGCCGCAGATGTCGAGGGCGGCGGTCTCGCTCGCGACCACCCAGCCGCGCTCCAGGCGGCCGAGGACCAGCGGGCGGATGCCCTGCGGGTCACGGGCGGTGTAGAGCGTTCCCTCGTCCATGAAGACCAGCGAGAAGGCGCCCTTGACCTGCGGGAGGACCTTGGCGGCCGACTCCTCGATGGTCAGGGGCTTGCCCTCGTCGTCGGTCTGGCCGGCGAGGAGGGCCGTCACCAGGTCGGTGTCGTTGGTGGCCGCCACCTGGGTGGCGCGGCCGTCCTGACGGGGGAGGTCGGCGACCATCTCGGCGAGCTCGGCGGTGTTCACCAGGTTGCCGTTGTGACCCAGGGCAATGGAGCCGTGGGCGGTCGCCCTGAAAGTGGGCTGAGCGTTCTCCCAGACGGAGGCTCCGGTGGTCGAATAGCGGGCGTGACCGACCGCGATATGACCCTGGAGCGAGCCGAGAGAGGTTTCGTCGAAGACTTGGGAAACGAGGCCCATGTCCTTGAAGACGAGGATCTGGGAACCGTTGCTCACAGCGATTCCCGCGGACTCTTGTCCACGGTGCTGCAGGGCATACAGTCCGAAGTAGGTGAGCTTGGCGACCTCTTCACCCGGAGCCCAGACACCGAAGACGCCGCAAGCGTCCTGGGGGCCCTTCTCGCCGGGGAGCAGGTCGTGGTTGAGTCGTCCATCACCACGAGGCACGTCCCCGAGTGTAGGCGAGATCGACCACTGGTCCGAATTGGGGATGGCCGGGAAATGTCACAGCACAGAGGGTGACGGGACGCTTCCGTCTCGCTCTTCGATCCTTTGTTGACATCTACGAGTCGACTCGTGGAGGCTCTCGCCCCATGCAGCCCCTCGGTGACCGTGCCGTCACCCTCGTCGAGCGCCGACACGTGGACCTGGTCCGTGTCGCGAGCGCCATGTGTCGTTGCTGCGCGTAGCCACAACTCTTCCTCCCTTTTCCTGATTTCGCTCCGCCGCGCCCAGCCCCGCCGTGTCGCGCGCCGTCCCGTGCGCGCCCGGGCCGAGGGCCGCCGAGCCGTGTCTTGGAGTATTCGTGTCTTCGTACAAGAGCAAGCTGTCCCGTCGTGCCTTCGGGGGTGCCGTCGGAGCGACCGCGGCGACCGCCGCCGTGGGGCTGGGCGCCGGTCCGGCGCAGGCCGCGGAGGGCCCCGGAGGGGGTCCGCGGGAGCGTGAGTTCCGGGCCGCGCGCGGCCGCGGCTCGCGCCGCCCGAACATCCTGTTCATCCTGGGCGACGACCTCGGCTGGGCCGACCTGTCCTCGTACGGCTCCCCGCACATCAAGACCCCGAACCTGGACCGGCTCGCCCGCCAGGGCGTCCGGTTCACCGACGCCTACTCGGGTTCGGCGACCTGCTCCCCGACCCGGTTCAGCCTCTACACCGGGCGCTACCCGGCCCGTACCAAGGGCGGGCTGGCCGAGCCGATCGCGGACCGTTCGGTGGGCCTGGACCCGACGCACCCGACGCTGGCCTCGCTGCTGCGGGAGGCCGGGTACGCCACCGCGCTGATCGGCAAGTGGCACGCGGGCTACCTGCCCGACTACAGCCCGACGAAGTCCGGCTGGGACACGTTCTTCGGGAACTTCGGCGGGGCCCTGGAGTACTACTCCAAGCTCGGCCTGGGCGGCGAGTACGACCTCTACGAGGGCGACGCCGAGTACAAGGACCTGCGCTACTACACGCGGATCATCACGGAGCGGGCGAGCGAGTACGTCTCCCGCGACCACCACGGCAAGCCGTGGCTGCTGAACCTGAACTTCACCACCCCGCACTGGCCGTGGATCGCCGACGGGGACACCGCGGAGAGCGCCGAGATCGTCCGGCGGATCAAGGCGGGCGACCCGCGGGCGCTGTGGCACCAGGACGGCGGCTCGGTGGAGAAGTACAAGCAGATGGTGGAGGACCTGGACCGCTCGGTCGGCCGGGTCCTGGACGCCCTGAAGCGCTCGGGCCAGGAGGAGGACACCCTGGTCGTCTTCGGCAGCGACAACGGCGGCGAGCGGTTCTCGTACAACTGGCCGCTGTCGGGCAACAAGGCCTCGCTCCAGGAGGGCGGCATCCGGGTGCCGAACATCCTGCGCTGGCCCGCCCGGATCGACGGCGGCCAGGTCAGCCGGGTCCCGGTGTTCAGCCCGGACTGGACGGCGACCCTGCTGGAGCTGGCCGGGACCCGGCCGCACCCGGCGTACCCGCTGGACGGCGTGAGCCTGGCCGGGTACCTGCTGCGGGGGGAGGAGCCGGCGGAGCGGGACCTGTTCTGGCGGGTGCGCGGGGAGCGGGCGCTGCGGCGGGGGAACTGGAAGTACTACCGGGGCAAGTCGGGCCGCGACCAGCTGTTCGACCTGGCCGGGGACCTGCGCGAGCAGGCCGACAGGGCGGCGGCCGAACCGGCCCGGCTGGCGGAGCTCCGGGCGGCCTGGGAGCGCACGGACGCGGGGCTGCTCCCGTACCCGTCCTGACCCCCCCCCTTCACTCGGCCGCCGAGCCGCCCTCGGCGGTCAGGGTCCGGCCGTCGGGGGCGGTGAGGGTGAGGGTCCGCCCCTGGACCTTCCAGGTGAGGGGTCCCGCGCCGAACAGCCCGGTGAGCGCCCGCTCGACCTCGCCGGCCGGGCCCTCGCAGGCCATGCGGGTGCTGGTGAGCGGGCCGAAGGTGACGGTGGCGCCCTCGACGGCGGCGGGGGCGCCGAACCGGTTGCAGCCGAGGCTGCCGCCGGCGGTGCCGTCCGGGGCCAGGGCGAACCGGGCCCGGCCGGCCGCGGCGGCGGGGACCGGGGCGCCGGACAGGGCGGTGACGGTCCACTCGGTCACGGTCAGCGGGGCGTCCGCTACCGGGGGCGTGGCGGAGGCCGGTACGGGCCTGGGGGTGTCGCTCCCGTGCGGGGTCCCGGCGCAGCCGGCCAGGGCCAGTACGAGGGCCAGTGCGCCGGCGGCGGGCCCCGGGGAGTGCCTGACGATACGCATGCCCTTGGGACGGCCCGGCCCCCCGTCGGGTTCCCCTCTGCCCCCTCAGCTCATCAGCGGGAGCAGCCCGGACAGGTCGGCCCGCTCCCCGCTGGCGCTGACCCGGGCGGCGTCCAGGGCCTCGGCCCAGCCGGTACGGCCGGTGGCCAGCCGGAGCCAGGTCAGCGGGTCGGTCTCCACCACGTTGGGCGGGGTGCCGCGGGTGTGCCGGGGCCCCTCCACGCACTGGACCACGGCGAACGGCGGGATCCGCACCTCCACGGACCCGCCGGGGGCCTTCACGGCGAGGGCGTCGGCGAGCAGCCGGGTGCAGACGGCGAGGGCCTGGCGCTCCAGGGGGATGTCCAGGCCGGTGGCGCGGTTGAGGTCGTCGGTGTGGACCACGAGCTCCACGGTCCGGGTGACCAGGAAGTCGGCGAGGGTCATGTCCCCGATCCACAGCTGCATCACCCGGCTTCCGGGGGTCGCCTCCAGGGCCGCGGCCATCCGCGCGCCCGCCCGCTCGAACAGCTCGGCGACCGGGGCGCCGGTGAGGGTCTCCCGGGCGGCCTCGGAGATCTTCCCGGCGAGGGAGGCGGTGGCGAAGGGCCACTCGACGGCGCTCAGCTCGGCAACGGCGGCCGGCGGCCGCGCCAGCCCGCCGGCCAGCGAGTCCGCGATCCAGGCGACGTGCGCGGCGAGCTCCCCGACGCTCCACTCCCCGACCCCACTGGGCCGCGCGAACTCCTCTTCCCCCAAGTCCCGCACGGCGGCGGCGACATGCCCGAACTGGGCGATGACGGCCGCACGGACCTTCGCATGGTCGTAGGTACGCGGCTTCTTCCTGACGGGCGGCATGGCCCGACCTTACTGGGGGACCGTCAGGGCCGCACGGTCCCACCGGGCGGTGGGAGCGCCGGACGGCGGGAACGCCGGACGGCGGGAACGCGACGGGGCCCCGTCCACATGCCGTGGACGGGGCCCCGTACAGCCGGAGGGCGGTCAGGCCAGGAGGGACGGGATCGTGGCCTCGTGGGCTTCGCGGAGTTCCGTCAGGGGGAGGGTGAACTCGCCCTGGACCTCGATCTCCTCGCCGTCCACCACGCCGATGCGGGTGGCCGGCAGGCCCCGCGCGCCGCACATGTCGGTGAAGCGGAGCTCCTCGCTGCGCGGGACCGCCACGATGGCGCGGCCCGCGGACTCGGAGAAGAGGAAGGTGAACGCGTCCAGGCCCTCGGGGACGACGACCCGGGCGCCGTTGCCGCCCTTGAGGCAGGACTCGGCGAGCGCCTGGATGACGCCGCCGTCCGAGAGGTCGTGCGCCGCGTCGATCATGCCGTCGCGGGAGGCGGAGATCAGGATCTCGCCGAGCAGCTTCTCCCGGCCCAGGTCCACCTTGGGCGGCAGGCCGCCGAGGTGGTTGTGGACGACCTGCGACCACGCCGAGCCGCCGAACTCCTCGGCGGTGTCGCCCAGCAGGTAGAGCAGCTGGCCGGCCTCGGTGAAGGCCATCGGCGTGCGGCGGTTGACGTCGTCGATGACGCCGAGGACCGCCACGACCGGCGTCGGGTGGATCGCGACGTCGCCCGTCTGGTTGTAGAGGGAGACGTTGCCGCCGGTCACCGGGGTGCCCAGCTCCAGGCAGCCGTCCGCGAGGCCGCGGCAGGCCTCCGCGAACTGCCACATGACGTCCGGGTCCTCGGGGGAGCCGAAGTTCAGGCAGTCGGAGATCGCGAGCGGCTTGGCGCCGGTCGCGGCCACGTTGCGGTAGGACTCCGCCAGCGCCAGCTGCGCGCCCGCGTACGGGTCGAGCTTGGCGTAGCGGCCGTTGCCGTCGGTGGACAGGGCGACGCCGAGGTTGGATTCCTCGTCGATGCGGACCATGCCCGCGTCCTCGGGCTGCGACAGGACGGTGTTGCCCTGCACGAAGCGGTCGTACTGGTCGGTGACCCAGGACTTCGAGGCCTGGTTCGGGGAGGAGACCAGGGCCAGGACCTGCGCGCGGAGCTCCTCGGAGGTCTGCGGGCGGGGCAGCAGGCCGGCGTCGTCGGCCTGGAGGGCGTCCTGCCAGGAGGGGCGGGCGTACGGGCGCTGGTAGACCGGGCCCTCGTGGGCGACGGTGCCCGGGGGCACGTCGACGATCTGCTCGCCGTGCCAGAAGATCTCCAGGCGCTCGCCCTCGGTCACCTCACCGATGACGGTGGCGATGACGTCCCACTTCTCGCAGATCTCCATGAAGCGGTCGACGTGCTGCGGCTCGACGATCGCGCACATGCGCTCCTGCGACTCGCTCATGAGGATCTCCTCGGGCGAGAGCGTCGCGTCGCGCAGCGGCACGGTGTCCAGCTCGACGCGCATGCCGCCGGAGCCGGCCGAGGCCAGCTCGGACGTGGCGCAGGAGAGCCCGGCGCCGCCGAGGTCCTGGATGCCGGCGACCAGCTTCTCCTTGAAGATCTCCAGGGTGCACTCGATGAGGAGCTTCTCCTGGAAGGGGTCGCCGACCTGGACCGCCGGACGCTTGGTCGGCTTGGTGTCGTCGAAGGTCTCGGACGCGAGGACCGAGACGCCGCCGATGCCGTCGCCGCCGGTGCGGGCGCCGTAGAGGATGACCTTGTTGCCGGGGCCGGAGGCCTTGGCGAGGTGGATGTCCTCGTGCTTCATCACGCCGATGCAGCCGGCGTTGACCAGCGGGTTGCCCTGGTAGCACGCGTCGAAGACGACCTCGCCGCCGATGTTCGGCAGGCCCAGGCAGTTGCCGTAGCCGCCGATGCCGGCGACGACGCCCGGCAGGACGCGCTTGGTGTCGGGGTGGTCGGCCGCGCCGAAGCGCAGCGGGTCCACGACCGCGACCGGGCGGGCACCCATGGCCAGGATGTCGCGGACGATGCCGCCGATACCGGTGGCCGCGCCCTGGTAGGGCTCGATGTACGAGGGGTGGTTGTGCGACTCGACCTTGAAGGTGACCGCGTAGCCCTGGCCGACGTCGACGACGCCGGCGTTCTCGCCGATGCCGACGAGCATGGCGTCGTTCTCCGGGACCTTCTCGCCGAACTGGCGCAGGTGGACCTTGCTGCTCTTGTACGAGCAGTGCTCGGACCACATGACGGAGTACATGGCGAGCTCGGCGCCGGTGGGGCGGCGGCCGAGGATCTCGCGGATCCGGGCGTACTCGTCCTCCTTGAGGCCGAGCTCCTTCCAGGGCTGGGAGGCGTCCGGCGTCTCGGTGGCGTTCTTTACGGTGTCGAGGCTCATGCGCTGACCAGCTTCTTCAGGACCGACGTGAAGAACGGGAGGCCGTCGGTGCCGCCGGTCCCGATCAGCGGCTCGACCGCGTGCTCGGGGTGCGGCATGAGGCCGACGACGTTGCCCGCGGCGTTGGTGATGCCGGCGATGTCGCGGAGCGAGCCGTTGGGGTTCACGTCCAGGTACCGGAAGGCCACGCGGCCTTCGGCCTCCAGTTCGTCGAGCGTGCGCTCGTCGGCGACGTACCGGCCGTCCATGTTCTTGAGCGGGACCGAGATCTCCTGGCCCTGCTCGTAGTCGCCGGTCCAGGCGGTCTGCGCGTTCTCCACGCGCAGCTTCTGGTCGCGGCAGATGAAGTGGAGGTGGTTGTTGCGGAGCATCGCCCCCGGCAGCAGGTGGGCCTCGGTGAGGACCTGGAAGCCGTTGCAGATGCCGAGGACCGGCATGCCGGCCCTGGCCTGCTCGATGATGGTCTCCATCACCGGCGAGAAGCGGGAGATGGCCCCGGCGCGCAGGTAGTCCCCGTAGGAGAAGCCGCCCGCGAGGACGACCGCGTCGACCTGGTGCAGGTCCTTGTCGCGGTGCCACAGCGAGACCGGCTCGGCCCCGGCGAGGCGCACGGCGCGCAGCGAGTCACGGTCGTCGAGCGTTCCGGGGAACGTGACGACACCGATGCGAGTGGTCACCGTCAGGCCTCGACCTTCACGGTGAAGTCTTCGATGACGGTGTTGGCGAGGAACGTTTCGGCCATCTTGTGGATGCGGTCGAGGGCGGCCTGGTCGACCGGTCCCTCCACTTCCAGTTCGAAGCGCTTCCCCTGGCGGACGTCGGCGATCCCCTCGAAGCCCAGGCGCGGCAGTGCACGCTGCACCGCCTGGCCCTGGGGGTCGAGGATCTCCGGCTTGAGCATGACGTCGACTACGACGCGTGCCACTGGCACTCCCGATGAGGTGGTTGGTGCAAGGCGGTTCCCTCAGCGTACCCGGCCGAAATTTCTACGCGGGTAGATATCGGGCGGTGGTGAGCGGCGCGCGGTTTCGGCTTCACCAACGCTTCGCAAAATCCACCGGAAAACCACTCGCCCGGGATTGCGGCGGGACACGCGGGAGGAATTAACTGGGCTTCGCAATTCAATGAGAATCGCGGTACAAAGGAATCAGCCGGGATTCCTACGGTTTGACGTATTCCACCGAAACATCCACACAGGCGACATCACCGCACGTCAGCACGCGCGGCGAGGCGCACGAAGGGACCGATATCCGTGGCGCAGCGCGTAGTAGTCACGATCTCCGACGACCTCGACGGCGGAGAAGCGGCGGAAACGGTCACGTTCGCCCTGGACGGGAAGTCCTACGAGATCGACCTCAATGTGGCGAACGCAAAGAAACTGCGGAAGGGCCTGGCCCCCTTCGTCGCCGCCGGCCGGCGCCAGTCCCGCTCGGGCAAGGTGTTCAAGCACACGGCCGTCGCCCCGGACCCGGCGGTCGTCCGGGCCTGGGCGCGCTCCAACGGGCACGACGTGCCTCCGCGCGGCCGCATCCCCAAGGCGGTCTACGCGGCCTACAACGAAGCCCACTGACCCCGGATTTGCCAGGCACCCCCTCCGATCGGCTAGTGTGTGGATCACGCCGAGGGGCCGGGCCGGAAGGCCGGGAACCGAAGTCGTGCGGGTGTAGTTCAGTAGCAGAACACCCCCCTTCCAGGGGGGAGGCGCAGTGTGCAATCCCTGTCACCCGCTCTGCAGCGCTTTACCGACCACGGTCGTGGATCAGGTAGAGTGAGGCACACAGTGAACGGCCCACAAGCCGTCGCTGGGTATGCGGACGTAGCTCAGTTGGTAGAGCACCACCTTGCCAAGGTGGATGTCGCGCGTTCGAGTCGCGTCGTCCGCTCAGATGACAAAGGCCCCGATCTCCGATCGGGGCCTTTGTCGTTGTGCCGCCGCCCGGCCGTTGTGTCGCAGCTCACTTTCCGATGACAAATGTCATCGGCGGTCATGACAGCGCGCACCGCTCCCCCGCCCCGCTGGCCCGGATCATGGTCACGGTGTTTGCTGACGTCGGCGGTTCCGCCGGGAACCGCGACGTCAGGCAGAGGGAAGCCGGGGGGACGGGCCGTGTCGAAGCTGACCGGGTGGTGGAAGAACCGCAGCAGTGCGGGCAAGGTCGAGGTGTACACGCGCTGGTCGTTCCACTTCTTCGTGCTCGTGGAGATCTTCTCCTTCGGGTCGATGAGCTTCACGGTCCGCGACCCGGCCGCCCCGAGGCCGTTGACCGGGGCGGTGACGGCGTTCCTGGTGGTCTGCGCGCACTCCGTGCTCGTCGGGTTCCTCTCCTCCCGCGCCCTGGACGGCGTGACCGGCCGCCGCGAACGGCCGGTGCGGCCGGCGGTGGTGACGGCCGCCGTCACCACCGCGGTCGTCCTGCTCTTCCTCTGCATGCGCCGCTTCGGCGCGCTCGACCCCGCCGCGACGCCCGGCCTGGTGATGGGGGTGAGCTGCTTCGGCTGCGGCTCCCTCGTGCTGACCATGGAGAAGGTCCGGCACATGAAGTACGTGCCGCCGGCCGCCGCGGCCGGGACCGCGGCGGCCGTCGCCGCGCTCGGCCTGTCGCCGAAGGAGGTCTTCGGATACTTCCTCGGGGTGCTGGTGACCTGCGCCTTCCTCGCCTTCACCTGCGGTTTCTCCGGCTGGCTGCTGCGGACCGTCTACGAGCTCGACCACGCCCGGGAGATCCAGGCCCGGCTGGCCGTCGCGGAGGAGCGGCTGCGGTTCGGGCGGGACCTGCACGACGTGATGGGCCGCAACCTGGCGGTCATCGCCCTCAAGAGCGAGCTGGCGGTGCAGCTGGCGCGGCGCGAACGCCCCGAGGCCGTCGACCAGATGATCGAGGTGCAGCGGATCGCGCGCGAGTCGCAGCGGGAGGTGCGCGACGTGGTGCGCGGCTACCGGGAGGCGGACCTCTCCGTGGAGCTGGAGGGTGCCCGCGGGGTACTGAGCGCGGCCGGGATGGACTGCCGGGTCGACTGCGTGACGGCCGCGCGGGAGCTGCCGGCCGAGGTGCAGTCGGCGCTCGGCTGGGTGGTCCGGGAGGCGACCACGAACGTCCTGCGGCACGGGGACGCCCGCAGTTGCCTGATCCGGCTGACGGACCGGGAGGCCCGGGGCACCCTGACCCTGCTGGTGGAGAACGACGGGGTGCCCGAGGTCCCCGCCGGGCCGCCCGGATCCGGGCTCGCGGGGCTGCGGGAGCGGCTCGCGGCCGTGGACGGGACCCTGCACGCGGGACCGGCCGGGGACGGCCGGTTCCGGCTGCGGGCCGAGATACCCCTGGAAGCACGACGAGTGGAGGTGCGGGCGTGAGCCCTGTACGGGTACTGCTGGCCGACGACGAACACCTGATCCGGGGCGCGCTGGCCGCCCTGCTGGGCCTGGAGGACGATCTGGTGGTCGTCGCCGAGGCGGCCTCCGGGCCGGAGGCGCTGGCCATGGCACGGGCGCACCGGCCCGACGTGGCGGTGCTGGACCTCCAGATGCCGGGGGCCGACGGTGTGAGCGTGGCCACATCGCTGCGGGCCGAACTGCCCGACTGCAAGGTCATGATCGTGACCAGTCACGGCCGTCCCGGACACCTGAAGCGGGCCCTCGCGGCGGGGGTGCGGGCCTTCGCGCCGAAGACGGTCTCGGCGCAGCGGCTGGCCGAGCTGATCCGGACCGTGCACGGCGGAGGCCGGTACGTGGACCCGGAATTGGCGGCCGACGCGATCAGCGCCGGGGACTCCCCGCTGACCGCCCGCGAGGCCGAGGTGCTGGAACTCGCGGCGGACGGGGCACCCATCGCGGAGATCGCGGAGCGGGCCTCGCTGTCGCAGGGGACCGTACGGAACTACCTGTCCTCGGCCGCGACGAAGCTGGGCGCCGAGAACCGGCACACGGCAGTGCGTCTCGCCCGGTCCCGGGGTTGGGTATAGTAGGTGTCGCGCCAAGGCGCACAGGCGGACATAGCTCAGTTGGTAGAGCACCACCTTGCCAAGGTGGATGTCGCGCGTTCGAGTCGCGTTGTCCGCTCAGCGAACGAAGGCCCCGATCGGTTGATCGGGGCCTTCGTCGTATCAGCTCCAGGTCTGGCCGGTCAGGCGCTCGTAGGCCTCGACGTACTTGGCGCGGGTCTGCGCCACGACCTCCTGCGGAAGGACCGGCGGCGGGAGCTCGCCCTTGGAGTCCCAGCCGGAGGCCGGGGAGGCCAGCCAGTCGCGGACGTACTGCTTGTCGAACGAGGGCTGCGTGCGGCCCGGCTGCCACTGGTCGGCGGGCCAGAAGCGGGAGGAGTCCGGGGTCAGGACCTCGTCGGCGGCGACGAGCGTGCCGTCCTTGTCGAAGCCGAACTCGAACTTGGTGTCCGCGAGGATGATGCCGCGCTCGCGGGCGATGTCGCGGGCCCGCCCGTACACGGCGAGGGTGGTCTGGCGCAGCAGCGCGGCCGTCTCGGCGCCGGTGGTGCGGGCGACCTCCTCGTAGGAGACGTTCTCGTCGTGGTCGCCGACCTCGGCCTTGGCGGCCGGGGTGAAGATCGGGGCGGGCAGCTCGGAGCCGTCCACCAGGCCCTCGGGGAGGGCGAGCCCGCAGACCGTGCGGGACTGGACGTACTCCTTGAGGCCGGAGCCGGTGAGGTAGCCGCGGGCCACGCACTCGACGGGCACCATGTCGAGGCTCTTGCAGACCAGCGTGCGGCCCTCCCAGTCGGCGGGGGCGCCGGCGGGCAGGTCCGTGCCGATGACGTGGTTCGGGACCAGGTCCTTGAGCTGCTCGAACCACCAGAGGGAGAGCTGCGTGAGGATGCGGCCCTTCTCCGGGATCTCGGTGGGCAGCACCCAGTCGGCGGCGGAGATGCGGTCGCTGGCGACCATGACGAGGTTGCCGTCCTCGTCGCGGTAGAGGTCGCGGACCTTGCCGGTGTGGAGGTGGACGAGGCCGGGCACCTGCACCGGCTCGGGCTTTTCGACGAATCCGGGCACGGGGTCTCCCTGTGGTTCTGTACGAGCGCGGGGCGCTGGACCATTCTCCCGCACGGGATGCCGTGCCCCGGGCAGGGGGTGCGCCGGTCCCGGCCGGGGGTGGCCCGGCTGCCTCAGTCGCGCTTGCAGATCCGGTCGAGGAGGTTGGCGGTCGCCCGCTGGATCCGTTCGTCCACGTGGCCGGGGCGGTCCAGGGCGGGGGACCAGGCGAAGGTGCCGGAGGCGAAGACGAGGGCCCCGCTGGGGGCGCGGTAGAGGGAGGTCTCCTGGTGGCGCTTGGCGCCCTCGCCGTCGAGGTAGGGGGAGTGGGCGAGCAGGATCCGGTCCTGGTGCTCGGGCAGCTGGGTGCGCGGGAAGTAGCGGTCGGCCTCGCCCGCCACCAGCCCGTCCAGCTCGTCGTTCTCGGCGGCGCCGGTGGAGTCCCAGAGCCAGTGCGTGGCGTTGCGGACGACCAGGGGCGCGGGCTCGGGGACGCGGCCCGCGTACTGGATGCCGAGCAGTTGCTGTTCCGGGCGGTCGACCTCCCGCCACAGGCTGGGGCGGCCGGGGCCGCGACGTTTTCGGCAGGTCAGGAGCCGGTCGGGGACTCCTGAGGCGGAGGGGGCCAGCTCGACCTGCCAGTACATGGTGTTGGCGGAGAGGAAGACGAGCGAGGTGCCGTGGTCCCGGGCGCGCTCGGCGGTGCGGCGCATGGGCAGGGACCAGTACTCGTCGTGGCCGGGGAAGACCAGGCCGCGGTAGCGGGTGGGGTCGACGCGGCCGGCGTGCAGGTCGCGGGTGTCGGCGTAGGCGAGGTCGTAGCCGTAGCGCTCGGCCCAGCGGATGAAGTCGTAGGCGTGGCCCACGTGCAGGGGGAGGCCGGCGCCGGCGTAGGGGCGGTCGAAGGAGACGGTGATGGCGGCGTCCTGCTCGCCGAGGAGCCGGCCCTCCTCGTCCCAGGCGTGGTAGAGGCTGGCGCCGGTGCGGCCGTCCTCGGGGTAGAGGTTGTAGGCCTGCCAGGTGATGTCCGGGAGCAGGAGCAGGAGGTCCGCGCGGTGGTCGTCGCGGACGGTGAAGGGGATGTGGGAGCGGTAGCCGTCGGCGGTGGTGAGGACGGCCACGTAGGCGCCGATGCTCCAGTACGAGGGGACCTGGAGCCGCCAGGACTGCCACCAGTGGTGGCAGGAGACCGTGCGGTCGGCGGTGAGCGGGGGCGGCTGGACGATGCCGGACAGCCGGGGGCTGGTGGTGATCTTGGAGGCGCCGTCGCCGCCGTAGTGGCCGATGCGGTAGACGTCGACCTGGAACTGCTGGGGCGGGTCGACGGTGATGTGGAAGTCGATGGCCTCGCCCGGGGCGACGGCTCCGGTGGAGGCGAAGCCCTTGATCTGCCGGTGGACGTCGTCGGCGGTGCGGGGGCCGCCCCCTCGGGTGGGGGAGGCCCGGCCGGGGGCCAGGGCCGGGTCCACGTACCAGGGGACGACCTGGCCCGTGTCGTCGAAGTAGACCTCGCTGCCCCGGAACCAGGGCAGCGGGCCCTGGCCGAAGGGGTCGTTCACGGCGTGCGCGAGCGCACCCGATTCCCACCGCCGGATCTGTTCCGGACCCATTGCGCTCCCCTCCCTCGCGCCCCCCGAACGCGTTCTCGACACGGTGGCGCGGCGGGATTCGGACACCCGCGTCGCGACCGGTCCCAGCACATCACATAACGCACGCACTCCGTCACCGTTCGTCGCGAATTGACGGGAACGGAACCCGACACGCCGCTTTGTGCGGCTGCGGGCGGGCCGCGCCGGGGGGGGTTCCCAGGGGCCGGGGGGCCGGGGGCCCGGGTCGGGGGCTCAGAGCAGGCGGACGGGCTTCTCCGGGCGGACGCCCAGTTCCGCCAGCCAGTCGCGGAGGGGGGCCGGGTCTCCGTCCTCGACGAGGGAGAGGACCCTGGGGGCCAGGTCCGCCCGGCGTTCGCCGCCGACCAGCAGGACCGGGCCGTCGAGCCAGTCCAGGCCGGGGTCGGCGCCCGCCGAGTCCACGGCCGCGCAGCAGACCAGGGCGGTCACGTGGTCGGCGAGCAGGTCCCGGCCGCTGCGCGGGGGCTGGAGCGGGAACAGCGGGAGGGTGTCGGCGCCCCTGCCGGGGCCGGCCCGGTGGGTGCCGGCGGTACGTTCCTCCCGCGCGAGGTCCCCGCTGAGCCGGCCCGCCAGGGCCTCCCCGGCGGCTCCGTCCCCGGCGGGGTCCGTGAGGTAGCCGAGCACCCGCTCCAGCGTCGGCCCGCCGAAGGCGTCGCAGAGGGGCAGGGGCCCGGGGTCGGCGGTGGCGACGCCCTGGGCGCCGGCGGATGCCACCGCGTGGGGGCCGCCCTGTACCGCCTGGGCGAGGGCGGCGGCCCGGGCGGTCGCTGCGCCGTGGGCGAGGGCGGGGGCGGCGGCCTGGGCCTCGGCGTCGGCCTGGCCGGTGGCCGTCGCCGCCGAGGCCGGGGACTGCGCGGCCGGGGAGGCGGGGGAGGCGGGGGGCTGTGCGGCCGGGGTGGTCGGCGGGTGGGCGGAGTCACCGGCTGCGGGGCGCTCCGGGGCGGCCGGGTGGGCGGAGTCACGGGCCGCGGGGTGTTCCGGGGCGGCCGGGGACGCGGTGGGCGGGAGGGCGCCGGAGGGGACGGAGAGGGCGTCGAGGGCCGTGTGGAGGCGGGCGGCCTCCACGCGCCACTTGCGGTCGACGACCTCCTCCGGGTAGGCCGCCCAGTCCACCGGGGACCACTCCGGCCCGGCCTCGGCGGGCCCGCCGTGGAACAGCCGGGCCGCCAGCAGCGAGGCGGCCTCGTCGATCAGTCCGGGCTGCTCCAGCAGATCGCAAGCGGGGCGCTCGCCGAGCCGGGAGGCGAAACCGTCCGCCAGCCGGTCGCGCCTGGACAGCTCGGTCAGGGCGGAGACGACCCCCGCGTCGAGGTGCGCGGGCCAGCGGCCCATCCGCCAGGCCGGCAGCGCGACCCGGGTCAGCAGCCGGTCCCAGCCGGCGTACGCCAAGCCGACCTGCTCCTGCGCGGCGGTGCGCAGCGCCCGGTCCACACCCTGTGCGCGCTCCGAGGCGGCCGCGGCCACTCCGCGCTCCATCTCGGCGGCGTCCGTCCCGCACAGCCGCAGCAGCAGCCGGGCGGGCCGGGCGACGAGCCAGCCCAGGCCTGGCCTGCCGCCCACGTCCACCGCGGCGTCCAGCCCCCGGACGAAACCGCGGGCGTCGGCTATGTCCGGGTGCGCGGAGGGCCCCGTACCGGCGACGACGGGCGCGAGGAGGGCCCGTAGCTCCGCGACCCGCATCCACCACAGGAACGGCGAGCCGATGACCAGCACCGGCGCCGCGCCGGCCGCCGACTCGGGGCCGCCCGGCCCGGCTATGCCGGCGGACGTGTACCCGCCGCCCCGGCGGTGCGCGGCGTGGCTGCGGTCCTCCAGCCAGCTGTCGCAGTCCGGGGTCAGGGCTATCGCGGAGGGCGCGGGCACGCCCATGCGGTCGGCCAGGTCCCGTACGAGCCGGTACAGGTCGGGCGCGGCGGCCTCGGGCAACGGCACGGTGGGCGTCACGGCGGGGCTCGCCCGCAGCACCACGGCACCGAAGATCCCGCCCGCCAGCAGCACCAGCGCGGCCACCGCGCAGACCGCCAGGGTCACGGCGGGCCAGGGGTCACCGGCCAGCCGGCCCGTCATCCGGGCGGCGACCAGCACCACCGCGAGGGCGGCGGGCAGCAGCACGGCGGCCAGCGCCCTGCTGCGGACCCGCAGCACGGCGAGGGCCCGGGAGCGCGCGGACGGCACGCCCACTTCTGCGATCGAACCGGTTCCGGACACGGCCGGACCTCACCCCCTCTGCCCTGCGGCGGCTTTGCTCACTCCCCCACTGTGACACCCGCCACTGACATCGCAATGCCGGTGGGCCATGTGCCGGAATGCTTGCGCCGCACCCTAGTTGGGGCGCACGCGGCCGTCAGGCGGACAAGGGGACCATCACCCGATGGAATGGCTTTGGGCAAAGGTGGGTGCGCCGGAGAGCCTCCGGAGGCAGGCGCACGCGGGCGCACGCGAGGGCCCGGTGCGCGCTGTCGCGCCCCGGGCCCCCGGTGGTCACATGCCTGCCGGTCAGCGGCCCTCGGCCGCCTTGGCGGCGATGTCCGTACGGTGCTGGGAACCGTCGAGCCGGATCCGCGCGACGGCCTTATACGCCCTCTCGCGGGCCTGCGCCAGGTCGGACCCGGTCGCCGTCACCGACAGCACGCGGCCGCCCGCGCTGACGACGGTGTCGCCCTCCTGCCGGGTCCCGGCGTGCAGCACGTACGCCTCGGGGCCGTCCTCGGCGGCCACCTCGGCGAGGCCCTCGATCGGGTCGCCGGTGCGCGGGGTGCCGGGGTAGTTGTGCGAGGCGACGACGACCGTGACGGCGGCCTCGTCGCTCCAGGTCAGCGGCGGGAGCGTGTCCAGCGTGCCGTTCGCCGCGCCCAGCAGCACCGCCGCGAGGGGGGTGCGCAGCCGGGCGAGGACGACCTGGGTCTCGGGGTCGCCGAAGCGGGCGTTGAACTCGATCACCCGGGTGCCGCGGCCGGTGAGGGCGAGACCGGCGTAGAGCAGGCCGGAGAAGGGGGTGCCGCGGTGGCGGAGCTCGTCCACGGTCGGCTGGAGGACGGTCTCCATGACCTCGTCGACCAGCTTCGGGTCGGCCCACGGGAGCGGGGAGTACGCGCCCATGCCGCCGGTGTTGGGGCCCTGGTCGCCGTCGAGCGCGCGCTTGAAGTCCTGGGCCGGCTGGAGCGGCAGCACGGTGACGCCGTCGGTGATGGCGAAGAGGGAGACCTCGGGGCCGTCGAGGTACTCCTCGATGACCACGCGCTCGCAGGCGGCGGCGTGCTCGCGGGCGGCCTCGCGGTCGTCGGTGACCACGACGCCCTTGCCGGCGGCGAGGCCGTCGTCCTTGACCACGTACGGGGCGCCGAACGCGTCGAGGGCCGCGTCGACCTCCTCGGCGGTGGTGCAGACGTAGCTGCGGGCGGTCGGGACGCCGGCGGCGGCCATCACGTCCTTGGCGAAGGCCTTGGAGCCCTCCAGCCGTGCCGCCTCGCCGGAGGGGCCGAAGACGGGGATGCCGGCCGCGCGGACGGCGTCGCCGACCCCGGCGACCAGCGGCGCCTCCGGGCCGACGACGACCAGGTCGGCGCCGAGTTCCGTGGCGAGCGCGGTGACCGCGGCGCCGTCGAGGGCGTCGACCGGGCGCAGCTCCGCCACCTCGGCGATGCCGGCGTTGCCGGGGGCGCAGTACAGCGCGGAGACGTCGGGGTCGAGGGACAGAGAGCGGCACAGGGCGTGTTCGCGGGCGCCGCCGCCGATGACGAGGACCTTCACGCCGCCCAGGGTAGCCCGGACGGGGTGGCCGGTTTCGTGCGGCCACCCCAATACCGGGCCCCTACTCGTTCGTGTATTCCTCCACAACGGTCGCTCCGAGCTCGCGCACGATCAGCTCGTGCCCGGTCAGGGCGCTGTCGACGAGGTCCGGATCGTCCGCCTCGGGCACGTCGTCCTCGGGGGCGACCGGCGGGGGCGCCTGCCGGACGGGGGGCTGCGGTGCGGCCGACGCCTGCGGGGCCGGCGGTTGCGACGACTGCTGTTGCGGGGCGGGGGCCTGCGGGGACGGCGGCGGGCTGTGGGCGGGCGCCGGGGGCGGGCTGTAGGCCGGGGCGGGCGGGGCCCCGTACGAGGGCGCCGAGGGAGCGGGGCCCCCTCCGCCCACGACGGCGTCGATCTTCCAGTGCACCTGGAACTGCTCGGCGAGCACCGCCTTGAGGACGTCCTCGCTGCCGCTGCTGGCGAAGTTGTCGCGGGCTCCGGGATTGGGGAAGCCGAGCTGGAGGGTGGTCCCGTCGAAGCCGGTGACCTGGGCGTTCTGGCTGAGCAGGATCCAGGTGAAGCGCCGGCGGTTCTTGACGGCCTCCAGCACGCCGGGCCACATCGCCTGTACCTGTCCGGCACCGGCCGCCATCTCGGCGGAGGGCGCGCCGGAGCCGGCCGCGGCGGGCGCGGCCTGCGCCGCCGGGGCGGGTGCCGGCGCGGGTGTCCGTACCGGGCCGCCGCTGCCGGGCGCGGCGGCGGTCGGCCAGGCCCCGGCGGCGGGAGCGGCCGGGGCACCGGCGCCGGCGCCCGGCCAGGCACCGGGAGCGGGCGCGGATGCGGGCGTCGAAGCGGCGGGTGCGCCGACGCCGGGCTGGGCCGCCCCGGGCCAGGCGCCGGGCGCCTGCGCGGGGGCCCCGCCGCCCGGCTGGGCGGCGCCGGGCCAGGCACCGGCGGCCTGCGCCGGCGCGGCCTGGGCCTGTACGGGAGCGGCGGTCTCGGCGGCAGCGGGGGCGGGCGCGGGAGCCTGGACGGGCTCGCCAACCGGCGCCGGCACCGCCACGGGAGCGGGAGCGGGCGCCTGCGCCGGTCCGGCATCCGCCGCGGGACCCCGTACGGCGGCACGCGCGGCGGCGACCCCGCCACCGGGCCCGGCCGGGGCCATGCCGTGCGCGTCGGGCGCGGGCACGTAGCCCATGGCGGGCGGGGCGGCGGCGAAGGCGGCACCGGCGGGCGGACCGCTGCGCTCCAGCCGGTCGAGCCGGGCCTGCAGGGAGCGCTCGTCGTCGAAGGCGGCCGGGAGCAGCACGCGGGCGCAGATCAGCTCCAGCTGGAGGCGCGGCGAGGTGGCGCCGCGCATCTCCGTCAGCCCGGTGTTGACCAGGTCGGCGGCGCGGCTGAGCTCGGCGGCGCCGAACACCGACGCCTGGGCCTGCATCCGCTCCACCACGTCGGCGGGGGCGTCGATGAGCCCCTTCTCCGCAGCGTCGGGCACCGCGGCGAGAATCACCAGGTCGCGGAGCCGCTCCAGCAGGTCGGCGACGAACCGGCGCGGGTCGTTCCCGCCCTCGACCACCCGGTCGACGACCTCGAAGGCGGCGGCGCCGTCCCCGGCGGCGAAGGCGTCCACGACGGAGTCGAGCAGCGACCCCTCCGTGTAGCCGAGGAGGGACGTGGCCATGGCATACGTCACACCCTCCTCACCGGCACCGGCGAGGAGCTGGTCCATGACGGACATGGAGTCACGCACGGACCCGGCGCCCGCGCGCACCACCAGCGGCAGCACCCCGTCCTCGACCTGGGCGCCCTCGCGGCCGCACACCTCGCCGAGGTAGTCGCGCAGGGTGCCGGGCGGCACGAGCCGGAAGGGGTAGTGGTGGGTGCGCGACCGGATGGTCCCGATGACCTTCTCGGGTTCGGTGGTCGCGAAGATGAACTTGAGGTGCTCCGGCGGCTCCTCGACCACCTTCAGCAGGGCGTTGAAGCCCGCCGAGGTGACCATGTGGGCCTCGTCGATGATGTAGATCTTGTAGCGGCTGGACGCGGGGCCGAAGAAGGCCTTCTCGCGCAGGTCGCGGGCGTCGTCGACACCGCCGTGCGAAGCGGCGTCGATCTCGATCACGTCGATGGAGCCGGGGCCGTTGCGCGCCAGGTCCCGGCAGGACTGGCACACGCCGCAGGGGTCGGGAGTGGGACCCTGCTCACAGTTGAGGCAGCGGGCCAGGATGCGCGCGCTGGTCGTCTTTCCACATCCGCGCGGCCCGCTGAACAGGTACGCGTGATTGACCCGGTTGTTCCGCAGGGCCTGCATCAGCGGGACAGTGACATGCTCCTGCCCGATGACCTCGGCGAACGACTCGGGGCGATAGCGGCGGTACAGCGCAAGGGACGACACGTCTACGAGGTTATCCGGGCCCACCGACAACAGCCGCCCGCCGCCGCCCCCGGAACGCAAAGCGCCCCTCACGCACCCGCCAGAGCCCACTTACCCTTGCTGCCTTCCGGCCCTGGGGGAGTTGGGTGAGATAGCGCCACGTGAGGGGCTGGGCCCCACCCTAGCGGATGGAACCCCCCGGAATCGACCCCGCCCCGGCCGCGCTCCCCCGCCCCGACCCCCGATCCGGATCGTGTTCGCGAGCACCCCTCAACGTCTTGTATTGTTTGCGGCGGAGGATTCGCCTAGAGGCCTAGGGCGCACGCTTGGAAAGCGTGTTGGGGGCAACCCCTCACGAGTTCGAATCTCGTATCCTCCGCCAGCCCAGAGGGCCGGACCGCATCAGCGGCCCGGCCCTCTGGCGTTTCCCCGTCTCGGATTCCGTCGCGGTTTCCGTCGCGGTTTCCGTCTCAGTTCGCGCCTCGGCCCGCTTCCCGCTTCGCGTCCCGTTCCTTCAGGAGGAGGCGGCGGGTCGTCCAGGCCGCCGCCGCCAGGGCGAAGCCGTAGACGGACACCAGGCCGTGGCCGTTGTCCTGGGCAAGCCACATCGCGAGGCCGAGCAGCGGGACGCCGGCCGCCAGGGCGATCTCCTTGGGCCGGCGGGCCCGGGTGAGGAACGCGAGGGCGAGGGTGGCGCCGAGGAAGTAGGTGGCGCCGGAGCTGCCGGCGAAGTTGCGCGGGTCGGTGGCGGGGCCGTCGCCGAGGCCGAGCAGGGCGTCGATCCGGCCGGGCAGCAGGATGCCGGCGAGGAAGAAGCCGAGGGTGAGCCCACCGCCCCAGTACCACTGGGCGAGCGCGGCGACGGCGGCGAGGGTGAGGAGGTTCCACAGGCCGCCGAACAGGCCGCCGTTCTGCATGAACACCGAGGTGAACTCACGCCACCAGCCGGACTTGGCGGGGTCGGCGTCCAGCGCGTCCATGGCGCCGGGCCACACCAGCTGGAGCAGGACGCCGCCGACGGCCAGCCCGGTCAGGCCGAGGGCCGCCCACGGGAGGCGCCGTCCGCGCAGGGTGTCGCGGCCGAGCACGCCCAGACCGCAGTTGACCATCATGACCATCAGCGCGGCCGTGGTCGCGTTGAAGACGATCGCCTCCATGCCCGACCCTCCCCCCAGCTCGTTTCCAACACCGTTGGAAAAATCCGACGACGCCAAGCTAGCACGTTTTCCAACGGTGTTGGAAAACCTTGTACGGTGGAACGCATGAAGCTCACCAAGGAGCGCATCGTCGCCGCGGGCATGGCCGTCTTCGCAGAGGTCGGCTACCAGAACCTGTCCATGCGCCAGGTCGCCGACCGCCTGGACACCCACGCGGGCAGCCTCTACTACCACGTGCGCGGGAAGGAGGAACTGCTCGCCCTGATGGCCGACCGGGTCTGCTGCCAGGCCTACGACGCCGGCACCGAGGCCCTCGCCGCCCTCCCGCCCACCGCCGGCTGGCAGGACCGCGTCGAAGCCCAGGCCGCCACCCTGCGCCGGGTCATCGCACAGCACCCCGGCGGCGCCCAGCTGCTCGCCGAGAGCCCCGGCACGCTCAGCACCGGCGCCCTGTCCCTGATGGAACGCCTGCTGCGCACCCTCCTCGACGCCGGCCTGCCCGCCGACCGCTGCGGCATCGCCGCCGACACCCTGCTCAGCCACGTCACCGGGTTCGTGCTCCAGGAGCAGAACCAGCCGGCGGCGCCGCCGGCCGTCACCGCCGAGCTGTACGCCGACCTGCTCGCCCGGTTCCCCCTGGTCATGGGGACCTCCGTACAACGCCTGGGCCAGGACGAGAAGTTCGTCCGCAGCGTCCGCCTGCTCTGCGCCGGCTTCGCCGCACCGGTCTAGGCGGCCCTCGGCGGTGCGGCCTCCAGCGATGCTCGACGAGGAGTCCGGCGCCGGCGCCTACCGTCGGGACGGGATCGCGGTGTCCGCCGCGTCCATCGCCCTCAGGCGTCTCTCAATTAGGAGTCCGACCATGACCGTTCGCGTCCTCGCCCTCGTCGGCAGCCTCCGGGCCGGCTCGCACAACCGACAGCTCGCCGAGGCGGCCGTCAAGCACGCCCCCGGTCACGTCTCCGTCGACATTCACGAGGGCCTCGCCGAGATCCCGTTCTACAACGAGGACATCGACGTCGAAGGTTCCGTGCCCGCTCCGGCGGTGGCCCTGCGGGAGGCCGTGTCCGGTGCGGACGCGCTCCTGCTCGTCTCCCCCGAGTACAACGGCACCATCCCCGCCGTGCTGAAGAACGCGATCGACTGGCTGTCCCGCCCGTACGGGACCGGCGCCATCACCGGCAAGCCGGTCGCCGTCATCGGCACCGCCTTCGGCAGCTACGGCGGCGTGTGGGCGCAGGACGAGGCCCGCAAGTCCGCCGGTGTCGCCGGTGGCGCGGTGCTGGAGGACGTCCGTCTCTCCGTCGCCGGTTCCGTCACCCGTTTCGCCACCACCCACCCCGCCGACGACGCCGAGATCGCCACCGCGGTCCTGGAGGTCCTGGAGCAGCTGGCCACCAAGGCGAACGCCTGACGCACCCGCGCCGAAGCTCCGTAGGACCGCCACGCTGCGGCCGGGCCACCGGCCGGAAAGGAACACCGCCATGCTCACCCTGACTCCCCGCGAGGGCGCGGCCCCGAAGGTCTTCGGCCCGGCCCCGCACGGCCAGGGCTCCCAGATCTCCCCGATCATGCTGCAGGAGGAGCTGTGGGGGCGGATGCGGGCGCTGCCGTACGTGTACATGGCGCCCACCCTCGTCTCGGTCCCGCACGCCCGGGCGCTCTTCCTGCCCGAGGGCGTCGGCACGGGCCCCGCGGAGGCCTTCCAGCGCGGGAGGGAGTGGGCGCACATCCACCCCCACCACGACGGCTCGCTCCACCTCACGCTCCCGAAGGAGGCGGAGGAGGACGTGATCACCGCGGGCTGGGGCGTGCACCACCCGGTCCAGGCGGTGACGCTCGTGTACGGGCCGCGGAGCTATGCGGAACTGGAGACGGTCTGGAAGATCGTCCACTTCTCGTACCGGTACGCCGTCGGCATGAAGTGACCCTTCGGGAACCTCCGCCACGAGAGGGCCGGACCGCGACCGCGGTCCGGCCCTCTCGCGTCGGAGGGCGGGGGCTGCCGTCGCCGCATGGGAGCGGCCGGGGGGAGCCCCGGTACGCCGCCTGCCCGCACTGCGCCGGCCGGGTTGAGCTGCTCACCGACGACTGGGACCCCGTCGAGCACGGTTCGCCCGCGCGCTGGGTGGCCACCGCCTCGTGGTGGTGGGCGGCAAGTTCTGACGGGCCGGGCAGGATCCGGACGTCCTAGCCGAGTTGGCCGGCCGCCCAGGCCGCCCACTCACGCTTCATCTCATTGAGGCGCAGGCCGTACTCCAGGGCGATGCGGCCGTACACCGACAGCCGGTCGTCGCCCCAGTCGACGGACCGCTCCAGCGCGCGGAGGTCCTCGTACTCGCGCGCGGCCGTCTCCATCAGCCCGGTGAGGTACGCGCCCGCCTGGTCCGCCGGGAGCACGCCGAGGAAGAAGACCCGTAGGAGGACGTCACTGCGGGTGGTGCGCTGGGGCGTGGTCTCGGTGAGCCAGTGGCGCAGTTCGGCCAGGCCCTCGTCGGTGAGGGTGTACTCCTTGCGGCCGCGCGGCCCTTCCGCCGAGACGCCGATCAGCCCGGCGGCGGCGAGTTTGGCCAGCTCGCCGTACATCTGGCTCTGGGTGGCGGGCCAGACGTTGGCCAGCGAGGTCTCGAAGCGCTTCAGCAGGTCGTAGCCGCTGGCGGGGCGTTCGGAGAGGAGACCGAGGAGGGCGTGTCGAAGGCTCATACCCCTCACCTTACATTCCATCCTTGACATGTCACTCTTGGAAGGTCTACTTTCGACCTGTCAAGACAGGAATGTCAGAGCAGTGACCGGGGGTCTTCGAAATGTCGTACGTGCGCACCTTCCTCCCGTGGATCGTCTTCGCGGTGGTCCCGTCCGCCCAGTGGCAGTGGGGTGCGCTCGCCGCACTGGCGGCGGCCGTGGCCGTGGCCGCCCAGCAGCGCCGCGAGGGGGCCGGGTTCGACGCGCTGATCATCGAGACCGGGTCGGCGGCCTTCTTCGCGGCCCTGGCGGCCATCGCCTTCGCCGACCCGCACTCGCCCGTGCACGGCTACTCGGCCGCGCTCTCCTCGGCCGCCCTGGCCCTGGTCGCAGCCGTCTCTCTGCTGATCCGCCGACCCTTCACCCTCGGCATCGCCAAGCGCACCACCCCCCGCGAGGTCTGGGGGCTGCGCCCCTTCATCCGGGCCAACACCGTGATCACCGGGGTCTGGACGGCCGCCTTCGCCCTGACCGCCGGGGCCCTCGCGCTGCTCGCCCACGCCGGCCAGGGCCACTCGACGGCCGCCACCGCCGTCCAGGCCGCCGGCTTCGTGCTCCCGATGCTCTTCACCTCCCGCTACGTCGCCTCCCTCCAGGCGAAGGCCGGCGCGGCAGGGGTGCGGTAGGCGCCGGGGTGCTACGCCCGGCGCAGGGCCTCCTGGGAGGCGACGTACTTCACCATCAGGCGGGCGAGCTCCAGCCGGTCGTGGTCGCTCCAGTCGGCGGTGATGTACTCGTACGCCGAGCGCTGGTGGCGGCGGAAACGGGCCATCAGCTCCTCGCCCCCGGGGCTGAGGTGCAGGACGGTGCGGCGGCCGTCGCGCTGGGAGGCGGCGCGGACCAGGTAGCCGGCGGAGATGCAGTCGGACACCATGCGGCTGGCCACCGAGGGGTCGACGCCCAGGTGGGAGCCGACGGCGCCGACGGTGACCTCGCGGGTGCCGTCCTGGGCGATCTCCAGGACGACGTTGAGGACGAGGGTCCGGCTGAGGTCCTTCGGGGAGATCGGGTGCTCGACCTCCAGGAGCGAGGAGCGGCGCAGCTTCCCGAAGGCGGGACCGACGGCGTTCAGCAGTTCTTCGGCCACGGCGGCCTCGACGGCCGTCTCCGCCTCGTGATTCTCCATGCCGCCATCGTATCCACGTGACGCACCGCAAGCATGTGTTGACATGAAAACGTGTGCGTGTCAGCATGCATATGTCTTCAGTCAATGAAAAAGCGAACGGGGCTGCTACTCATGACCACCCTCATCACCGGTGCGCGCGGCAAGGTCGGCCAGGGCGTCCTCGTCCGTCTGCACGCCGCCGGCCACCGCGTCCGCGCCGCCAGCGCCCGACCGGCCGAACTGACCGTCCCGGCCGGCGTCGAGACCTTCGAGCTCGCCCTCGACCGGCCCGAGACCTTCGCCGCCGCACTCGACGGGGTCCGCCGGGTCTTCCTCTACCCCGAGCCCTCCGGGATCCAGGCGCTGATCCGGGCCGCCGAGGCCGCCGGCGTCGAGCACGTCGTACTGCTGTCGTCCTCGTCGGTCCTCGGCCCGGACGCCGGGACGGACCCGCTCGCCCGTCACAGCCTCCTGGTCGAGCGCGCCCTCACGGCCTCTTCGCTGACCTGCACCTTCCTGCGCCCGGACGCCTTCGCGAGCAACTCCTTGGGCTGGGCGCACCCCATCGGCCGGTCGATGCCGGTCCAGCTCGCCCACCCCGACGCGCAGATCGCGCCCATCCACCCCGAGGACCTCGCCGACATCGCCTTCGAGGCCCTGACCGGCGACTCCCTCACGGGCCGCTCCGTCACCCTCACGGGCCCCGAGTCGCTCACCTTCCGCGCGCAGCTCGCCGCCCTCTCCGGCGCCATCGGCCGGGAGATTCCGGTCGAGCACATATCCCGGGAGGCCGCCGAGCGGCAGATGTCGGCCTTCATGCCGGCGCCGGTGGCCGCCTCGCTGCTCGACCTGTGGGCCGCCGCGAGCCACGGCCCCGCGACCATCGCCGACACCACCGAGACCCTCCTCGGCCGCCCCGCCCGCACCTACGCGCAGTGGGCCGCCGAGAACGCCCCCGCCTTCACCGGGCAGTGATCCCCAGGAGAACCCCATGAAGCCCCTCGGCTACTGGCTCAACCGCACCGACCGAGCCCTGACCGCCACGATGGACGCCCTGCTGGCCGAGTACGGGCTCACCCGCCTCGGCTGGCAGGTCCTCAACGTCATCGAGGACGACCCCGGGGCCACCGACACCGCCGTGCGGACCTTCCTCGCGGCCAACGCCGACGCCGGGGCCCTGACCGCCGCCATCGGGGCGGTCCTCGCCGACGGCTGGGCGCTGCGCCCGGAGCCGGGCCGGCTGGCCCTCACCGAGGGCGGCCGGGCCCGGCTGGCCGAGGCCGGCCTGCGCGTGGCGGCTTTCCGGGAGCGGGCGGCGGCCGGCATATCCCCGGAGGAGTACCGGACCGCGGTGGACGTGCTGGAGCGGATGACCCTCAATCTGGAAGGGGCGGCGCTCTGAGCGTTCCGGTCCCGGCCGGTGCGCGGGGGGCCGCCGCTAGGGTGGGCGGGTGCCCTCGTACTCCATCGGTCAGGCCGCCGGTCTGCTGCGCGTGAGTCCCGAGACCGTCCGCCGCTGGGCCGACTCCGGGCGGCTGCCCGCGCTGCGCGCGCCCGACGGCACGCGCGCCGTCGACGGGCCGGCGCTCGCCTCCTTCGCCAAGGAACGCGCCGCCGGGCTGCACCCGGTGCCCGACCGGGCCGCCGCCACCTCCGTGCACAACTCCTTCGCGGGGATCGTCACCGCGGTACGGGTGGACGAGGTGGCCGCCCAGGTGGAGATCCAGTCGGGCCCGCACCGGATCGTCTCCGTGGTGACCCGGGAGTCGGTGGAGCAGCTCGGGATCGCCGTCGGGGTCAGCGTCACCGCCCGGGTGAAGTCCACCGAGGTGTACGTGGACGTCCCCGGCGGGCCCGCCGGGCCCTGACACCCGGGCCCGGCGGACCGTGACCCGGCGGACCGCGGGTCGGTGGGGGCGGCGGGGGCGGCGGGGGCGGCGGGTCAGCGGCAGCGGAGGGCCGCGTACAGGTCCAGCTTGTGGTCCAGGCGGGACAGGTCGCGGCCCGTCAGGACCTGGACCCGCTCCATCCGGTAGTGGACGGTGTTGACGTGCAGGTGGAGCGCCTGCGCGGTCCGGGCCCAGGAGCAGTTGTGGGCCAGGAACACCTCCAGGGTCTCCCGCAGCATCCCGTCCCCGAGCGCGCCCAGCACCCGCTCGCCGAACACCGCCCGGACCTCCTCCGGCACCCCCGCCATCAGCCCTCCCAGACTGTCCAGCTGCTCGACGCCCCGCACGGGGGCGGCCGCGTCGGCGGCGGTCAGGGCGAAGCGGGCCTGGGTGAGGGAGGCCCGCAGGTCCTCCGGTCCGACCGCGACCGCGCCCGCGCCGAGGCGCAGGTCGGCCTCCGGGCCCCCGCAAGCCTGGAGCAGCGGCCACACCGCGCGCAGCCCGGCCGCGGTGTCGGTCTCCGCGCGCGTGCCCTCGTACAGGCGCGTGCCCTCGTGCACGACGGCCACGGCCTCGCCGCCGGGCGCCTCGCCCAGCGCCCACGGCAGCCCGTCGAGGTGCGCGAGGGCCTCGGCCAGGGCCGGGACCGAGGTGGCCACCACCGCCCGGTACGGCCCCTGGGCCGGGAGTCCGGCGGCGGTGAGGGCCTCCTCCAGCACGGCCGGTTCGCAGTCCCCCGCCAGCAGCCCCACGAGCTCCCGCCCGGCCGCCCGCGCGGCGGCGGCGTCGCGGTGGGCGGGCCCGTCGCGGTGCTGGGCCAGCACCTCGGCGATCTCGTGCAGCACGCGCGGCGGCGCCGCGTCGGCGTCCGGGACGTGCAGCTGCCAGGCGTCGTACGGGGAGCCGTCGGCCTCGATCCGCAGCGTGAGCCCGCCGCGCGAGGGGGACGCCGCCCGCTGCGCGGGGACGGCCGGCGCCGAGGGCGTACGGGCCACGGTGCGCCCGCTCGCGCTCAGCAGGTAGCAGTCGACCCGGCCCAGGTGCGCGCAGGCCCGCTCCAGCAGTTCGCCGGGCCCCGCGCCGTTCTCCAGCAGCCGGCTCAGCTCGGCGCGCACGTTCGACGGGAGGGCGAAGGTCCGGGTCGGCCGGCGGCTGAGGTCCCCCCAGTGCCGCAGGTAGACGGCCTCGGTGACGGCCCGGAAGCTGGTTCGCGCCGGGACGGCCACGATCGGCACGCGGTGCGCCCGGCAGGCGTCCACGAGCGCCTGCGGCACCCGCCCGTGGGTCTCCTCCCCGGCCAGCAGGGCGGTGGCGCCGGCGTCGGCCAGCGCGGAGACGAAGCGGTCCGCCTTGCCCAGGTCGCCGTCCGCCCACCACACCAGCCCGCTCAGCACGATTTCGCCGGGCCCCAGGAAACGGCCCGGGTCCTCCAGGTCCGTGGCGGTGACCCCGCTGACCTCCTGGCCGAGAAGGGCTTCCTCGCCCCAGAGCAGGGTGAGGCCGAGACTGTCGGACTGGAGCAGGTCGAGGACGTGCATGGCAGGGTCTCCTTGCGGTGGGGGTCGCCCACATTCGCCAGGCGAATACGAGAAACATCATCGTAAATGCAAGGTGATCACCCGCCCATGTCCCATCTGCGCCCCTTGGTGAATCGACCAGGACACCCCTCCCCGGACTGGCTGGATTCCGTGGCCTGGACCAGTCGTTCCGCCCCCTTCGCCGTTGCTTCACTGAAGCGGACGCCCGGACGGCAGAGAGGCTGGTGGCGCGAAATGGACCTCAACACGGTGCTCGACGTACGCGACGGCCGCCGCCGCGAACCCTGGCGCCCCGGCGATGCCTTCCTCGGCGGGGGCACGTACCTCTTCTCCGAGCCGCAGCCCCACATCCGCCGCCTCGTCGACCTCTCCCGCATGGGCTGGCCACCCCTGTCCTGGCAGCCCGACGGCTCCCTCGACATCGCCGCGACCTGCACCATCACCGAGCTGTCCCGCTTCGGCCGAAGCCTGTCCGCCACCGCCGCCCCGCTCTTCGAGCAGTGCTGCCGGGCCTTCCTGGCCAGCTTCAAGATCTGGAACATGGCCACCGTCGGCGGGAACCTCTGCAACGGCCTCCCGGCCGGCCCGGTCATCTCCCTGACCGCCGCCCTCGACGGCACCGTCCTGCTCCAGGGCCAGGACGGCACCACCCGCCGGATGCCCGTCACCGACTTCATCCGCGGCGCCGGCGTCAAGGACCTGCGCGACGGCGAGATGCTCCGCTCGGTTCGTCTCCCCGCCCGCGCCCTGGAGTCCCGTACGGCCTTCCGCCAGGCCTCCCTCTACGGGCTCGGCCGCTCCGGCTCCCTGGTGATCGGCGCCGCCGACCCCCGGGACGGCTCCCTCGCCGTCACCGTCTCCGCCGCGACCACCCGCCCGTTCCGCTTCTGGTTCGCCCTGGCGCCCACCGCCGCCGAGCTGCGCGCCGCCATCGACGACGCCGTCCGCCCCGACGAGTGGTTCGACGACATCCACGGACTGCCCGCATGGCGGCGGCACATGGCCCTGCTCCAGGCCGAGCAGATCCGCCGCGAACTCCGCCCCGCTCCGGAGGGACCCCGATGAGCTACGAGATCGAGATCAACGAGCAGCGCTTCGTGGACGAGCCCCGCGCCGGCCAGTGCCTGCGCACCTACCTCCGCGAACGCGGCTGGTTCGGCGTGAAGAAGGGCTGCGACCAGGGCGACTGCGGGGCCTGCACCGTCCACGTCGACGGGCAGGCCGTGCACAGCTGCCTCTACCCCGCCGTCCGCGCCGAGGGCCGCTCCGTCACCACCGTCGAGGGCCTCGCCTCCCCCTGCGGCGACCTCCACCCGGCGCAGCGGCAGTTCCTGGAGGCCCAGGGCTTCCAGTGCGGGTTCTGCACGGCCGGGTTCCTGATGACCACCTCCGCCCTCCAGGCCGAGCGGGGCACCGCCCACGACGACGGCAAGCTCGACGACCTCCCGCGCGCCTTCAAGGGCAACCTCTGCCGCTGCACCGGCTACCGCGCCATCGAGGACGCCGTCCGCGGGGTCAGGCACGTCGAGGAACCCGGGGCCGGCCGGGCCGTCGGCCGCAGCCCGGGCGCCCCGGCCGGCCCCCAGGTCGTCACCGGCACCGCCCGCTACACCTTCGACGTCGAGGTCCCGGGGCTGCTGCACATGAAGCTGCTGCGCTCCCCGCACCCGCACGCCCGCATCGTCGCCGTCGACACCCGCGAGGCCCTCCAGGTCCCGGGCGTGCACGCGGTCTTCACCCACCACGACGCGCCGGAGCAGCTCTACTCCTCCGCCCGCCACGAGCACCCCACCGAGGACCCGAGGGACACCCGGGTCCTGGACGACGTGGTCCGCTTCGTCGGCCAGCGCGTGGCGGCCGTGGTCGCCGACAGCGAGCAGGCGGCCGAGGAGGGCTGCCGGCGCGTGGTCGTCACGTACGAGGAACTGCCGTACGTCATCGACCCGGAGGAGGCGATGCTGCCGGGCGCGCCGGTCCTGCACCCCAAGGGCCCCGAGTCGGGGATCTTCCGCGCCGGGAACAACGTGTGCGGCGAGGTCCACGGCACGATCGGCGACATGGAGCAGGGGTTCGCGGAGGCGGACGTCGTCCACGAGGAGACCTTCCGGACCCAGCGCGTGCAGCACGCGAGCCTGGAGACCCACGGCTGCGTGGCGTACTTCGAGCCCAAGGAGGAAGGCGACGGCGAGCGCATCACCGTCCGCACCTCCAGCCAGGCCCCCTTCCTGACCCGGCGGGGACTGTGCGCGCTCTACGGCCTGAACGAGGACGAGGTCCGCGTGGTCGCGGGCCGTGTGGGCGGCGGCTTCGGCGGCAAGCAGGAGATGCTGACCGAGGACATCGTGGTCCTCGCCGCCCTGAAGCTGCGCCGCCCGGTGAAGCTGGAGTTCACCCGGGCCGAGCAGTTCCACGGGGCGACCACCCGGCACCCGTTCAAGACCACCATCAGGATCGGGGCGAAGAAGGACGGCATGCTCACCGCGCTGCGCATCCGCATCGTCTCCAACACGGGCGCCTACGGGAACCACGGCCCGGCCGTCATGTTCCACAGCGCCGGCGAGTCCTTCGCGGTGTACAAGGCACCGAACAAGGAGGTGGAGGCGTACTCGGTCTACACCAACACCGTGCCCGCGGGCGCCTTCCGCGGCTACGGCCTGGGCCAGGTCCTGTTCGCCCTCGAATCGGTGATGGACGAACTCGCCCTGCGCCTGGGCATGGACCCCCTCGCACTGCGCGAGAAGAACGTCATCGGCCCGGGCGACCCCATGGTGACCCCGATCGGCCACGAGGAGGACCTCTTCATCGCCTCCTACGGGATGAAGCAGTGCATGGACATCGTCCGCAGGGCGGAGGCCGAGGACCGCAGCCACGAGGACGTCCCCGAGGGCTGGCTCACCGGCACCGGCGCGGCGGTCGCCATGATCGCGACCGGACCGCCCGGCGGTCACTTCGCCGACGCCCGGGTCAGCCTGCTGCGCTACGGCACGTACGACATCGCGGTGGGCACGGCCGAGTTCGGCAACGGCACACCACCGTCCACCAGCAGATCACCGCGGGCGCGCTGAACACCACGGTCGACCGGATCACCATCCGCCAGTCCGACACCGACGTGGTCCGCCACGACACCGGCGCCTTCGGCTCGGCCGGCACGGTGGTGGCGGGCAAGGCGGTCATGCTGGCGGCCGACTCGCTCGCGGAGCGTCTGAAGACCCTCGCCGCCCGCCACACGGGCGTGGCCCGGCACCTGTGCCGACTGGAGGCCGAGGCCTTCGACTGCGCGGGCCGCGTCGTCACCCTCAAGGAGCTCTACGAGGCCGCGCACGACAAGGGCGCCCTGGACGAGGTCGCCGCGGACGGCCACTGGCGCGGCTCCCCGCGCTCGGTGGCCTTCAACGCCCAGTGGTTCCGCCTCGCCGTCGACCCGGATTCGGGCGAGATGAGGATCCTGCGCAGCGTGCACGCGGCCGACGCCGGCAAGGTCATGAACCCGATGCAGTGCCGGGGCCAGGTGGAGGGCGGGGTGGCCCAGGCCCTGGGCGCCACCCTCTTCGAGACGGTACGGGTGGACGAGCGCGGGGAGGTCACCACGGCCGCCTTCCGCCGCTACCGGCTCCCGCAGTACGCGGACGTCCCGCGCACGGAGGTCCACTTCATGGAGACCTCGGACGCGATCGGCCCGCTGGGCGCCAAGTCCATGAGCGAGAGCCCCTTCAACCCGGTGGCCCCGGCCTTCACGAACGCCCTGCGGAACGCCACCGGCATCCGTTTCACGGAACTGCCCGTGACACGTGATGTGGTGTGGCGGGAGATCAACAGGAGACTGCAAGGTGAAAAGGACGATTGAGCGCACAGCTGCGGCCCATAGACCCTCTCAACCTGGCAGATGAGGTCCCGCAGCCCCTCCTGTGGACCGCAGCCGCTACCTGCTGGCGGTCAGCGGCGGCGACGGCCACCACACCGTCCTGTCCTGGGCCGAGCTGGACGAGGACTTCTGCGGGAGCCCGGTCCTGCTGGCCACCCGCCTCGACGGCGAGGACCTCGACGGCTCGGGCAGCCAGCTGGTGGTCCCGTCCGACCGGTGCGGGGCCCGCTACGTCAGCGCGGTGACGCGCGTCTGGTTCGGGACCCCGGTCGTCCCGGCGCTGACCGGCGCCTGAAACACGCGCCCCTCCTCCACCGCCGCGCACGCCGTCACACTGAGCCACCACTCGCTACCATCAGCGACGACAACAGCGGGTCGGGCGGGCCGAGAGGTGGACGGACGATGAGGCGAACGGTACGGCGCACGGGCAAGGCCCTGGGAGCGTGCGCGGCGGCCGCGCTGCTGGCGCTGGCCACCCCGGCGGGCGCGGCACAGGCGGCGACGGGGACCCTGATCATCGACGGGACGGAGCACGAGGACCCGTCAGGCTGCTACCGGCTGGGCGACTTCGCCCCGCCGAAGGTCGCGAACCACACGGACGGGGCGGCGTGGGTGTGGTCAGGGACCGACTGCGACGGTGAGGTGACGCAGCAGGTCGACCCGGGCACGGAGGCCGTCGGGCGCGGCCGGAGCCTGTTCATCGAGTGAGGTCCCGGCGCGGTCCCGGCGGGCCCTACGCGGCCTGGAGGGAGACCTCGGTCGCCTTGATCAGGGCGACGACGGAGGCGCCGGCGGCCAGGCCGAGGGCGTCGACCGCGTCGGCGGTGATCGCGGCGGTCAGGCCGCCGCCGTCCACGTCCACCTTGACGGAGGCCATGGCCGGACCGGTGGCGACGTCCACGACGGTGCCGGCGATCCGGTTGCGGATGGACAGCCCCTCGACGGGCCCGGTCGCCAGGGCCACCTCGGTGGCCTTGACCAGGGCCTTCACGGAGGAACCGGCGGCCAGGCCCAGCTCCTTGACGGCGTCGGCGGTGATCGCGGCGGTGATGTCCTGACCGCCTGCGAGGCGGACCTTGACCGCCGCCATGGCCTCACCGGTGGTGATGGCGGTGACGGTTCCGGCGAGCTGGTTGCGGATGCTCAGGCTCATGGGTGGTTCGACCTCTTACGTAGTCGCTTCGCGCGCTCCGGGAAGAACCGCGCGCGATCGACCGTAGGCCCGTGTGGATCATCGCGCAGGGAGCCCCTCGCATCCACGAACCCGATCCACCCGTGCGCCTCGTCCCTGCCGTGATCGACGCGGGGCGTCTCACGGCCGGAGACCGCTCCCGGGGGACCGGTGGGCGACGGCGACGGCGACGGCGGGCCGGCGTCCGGCCATGCGGCAGCCGAGGCACTCGGCGTGGCCCTCGCGCGCGCTGTGGTCGCGCGCCGCCATGGGCCAGTGCGCCTTCGGACGCGGGCCGGGGCCCTTGCCCCAGCCCGCCAGGTGCAGGACCCAGGTGAGCACGCCGGCCGCGGCCATCACCGCCGCCCCGGCCCCTATCCCCGGCGTCCAGCCGCACACCCCCAGGCCGATCACCGCGGCCCCCGCGGCGGCGACGGCGGTTCCCGCCCAGCCCGCGACCGTGTGGCCCTCGTCGTATCCGTGCGCGCTCATACGTCACCCCTGTCGACCTATGATGTCTTAGCCAGTAAGCAATTTATCTTAGGCACTAAGGGATTTTCAATGGAGGGCACCCCCCGCCCAGACGCCTCCGTTCCGGCGGCGATCAGCGCGATGGACGACCTGATCGCGACGAGCATGGTGGCCCAGCAGGAGTTCGCCCGGAACCTGGGCCTGAGCCCCACGGACCTGATCTGCTTCGCGTACGTCCTCCAGGCCGGGGACGCCCCCGTCACCGCCGGCGACCTCGCCGCCCGCGCGCACGTCACCACGGGCGCCGTGACCGGCATCGTCAACCGGCTGGAGCGCGGCGGGTTCGTGACCCGGCAGCCCGACCCCGCCGACAAGCGCCGGGTGCGCGTGGTCGCCGTACCCGAGGCCGCGCAGCGCGTCCGCGCCGTCTACGAGCCCTACTACGCGCTCCTCGCGCAGCTCTTCGCGACGTACGGCCCGCAGGAGGTGGCGGTGCTGAACGACTGGTTCACCCGTGCGGGCGCCCTGGCCGCCTCCTACCTCGCGGAGTCCTGCGGACCCTGAGCCGCGGCGGCGTGGCGTTCACGTTCATCTCATTGCAATGGGCGGCAGGAGTTCGTTGCGTTAAATTGCAGGCTCACTGCAACGATTTCCCGGGCTTGAGCTGGGCATATACAGCTTTCACGCAACTCCTACGTTGCCAACCCCATGAACGCAACATAGCGTTTCTCATGTCGGAAACACCGATGAACGAACGTCGAGTACAGGAGCCCGCCATGCAGAAGTTCGCCGCCACCGCCCCCTTCTCCGCCGTCCTCGACATCCCGGCGGGACGCATCCAGCTCATCGCCGCCGACCGCGCCGACGCCACCGTCGAGGTCCGTCCCGCCAACCCGGCCAAGAGCCGCGACGTGAAGGCGGCCGAGCAGATCACCGTCGACTTCCGTGACGGCGTCCTGCGGATCGCGGCCGCCCACGCCAAGAACCGCCTGCTCGGCAACTCCGGCTCCGTCGAGGTGACCGTCCAGCTGCCGGCCGGCTCCCGCGTCGAGGCGAAGGCGGCCGCCGCCGACCTCAGGGGCGTCGGGCGGCTGGGCGACGTCGTCTTCGACGGCGCGCAGGCCCAGGTCAAGCTCGACGAGACCGCCTCCGCCCGGGTGACCGTCCAGGCCGGCGACGTCGCCCTCGGCCGGGTCGGGGACCGGGCCGAGATCAGCACCCAGAAGGGCGCCATCACCATCGCCGAGGCCGTCCGGGGCACGGTCACCCTCACCACGCAGCACGGCGACATCACCGTCGGCACCGCCCCCGGGGTCTCCGCCACCCTCGACGCCGGGACCTCCTACGGCCGCGTCCACAACGCCCTCACCAACACCGACGGCGCGGCCGCGGCCCTGAACATCCACGCGACCACCTCCTACGGCGACATCACCGCCCGCAGCGTCTGACCGCGCCCGGCCCCGCCCCGCCGCCCCGGGAGCCCGCCACCCCACCCGGGGCCACTCGGGCGCCGTGCGCCCGCGCCCCGGCCGGGGGCCACGGGCGCACGGGGCGGTCCCTCAGCCGAACTTCGGCATCTCCCCGACCCGGGTGTCCATGTCGATGACCGCGAACACGGCGCCCTGCGGGTCGCCCAGCGCGGCGAAGCGGCCGAACGGGCTGTCCATCGGGCCGAAGTAGAGCTGCCCGCCGCGCGCCTTCGTCTTCTCCACCGCCACATCACAGTCCGGGACGCCGAAGTAGACCTGGACGTAGGACGGGACCTGCGGCGGGAACTCGTCCCCCATCTTCATCCGGCCCAGCACCGGGTGGTCGGCGCCGCCCACGCTGAAGACCTTGAAGTCCACCCCCGCCGCCCCGGGGTCGTCGCACTCGGCGCCACCGGTCTCCATCTGCTGCGAGCCGTACGGGAAGACCCGCTCCAGGAACGGGTCGGCCTTGTCCGGCTCACGGGTGTAGACCTCGGCCCAGGCGTACGAACCCGGCTCGCCGAGCTTCTCGAAGCCCTTGTGCTCGCCGGGCTGCCAGACGCCGAACACCGCGCCGCTGGGCTCCTGGGCGATCGCCATCGTGCCGAACGTGCCGACCTGCATCGGCTCCATCATCAGCGTGCCGCCCGCCGCCTTGATCTTCTCGGCGGTGGCGGCGGCGTCGTCCGAGGCGAAGTAGAGGCACCACTGCGAGGGCGCGTCGGCGCCCGGCATCGGCGGGACGACCGCCGCGACCGCCTTTCCGCCGGAGTAGGCCTGGGTGTAGTCGCCGTACTCGCTGGTGGCCTCACCGAAGGTCCAGCCCAGCACGTCGGCGTAGAACTCCTTGGCGGCCTCCACGTCGGTGAACATCGCGTCCACCCAGCAGGGGGTGCCTTCCGGGAACTCGGCCATGGTCGATCGACTCCTGTGTCGTCTGTCGTCTGCCGTCTCGCGAACGTTCCTCCCACGCTAGGACGGGGGTCTGACAATCGCGCGCCGAACGGGCGCGGGGGCCGGTCCCGGGGGAGGCTGGGGGCATGGACGAGATCACCATCCGGCTCGCGCAGGAACCCGAGGCCGACGCCCTGCTCGGACGCAGCCCGCTGGCGGCGCTCACCGGGATGCTGCTGGACCAGCAGGTGCCGATGGAGTGGGCGTTCTCCGGGCCGTGGACGATCGCGCGCCGCCTGGGCGCCGACGACCTGGACGCGCACACGATCGCCGCGTACGACCCGGAGGCGTTCGCGGCGCTGCTGTCGCAGAAGCCGGCGGTGCACCGGTACCCGGGGTCGATGGCGAAGCGGATCCAGCAGCTGTGCGCGTACCTGGTGGAGCACTACGAGGGGGACGCGGAGGCGGTCTGGTCGGACGCGGGCACGGGCGCGGAGCTGCTGGAACGGCTGAAGGCGCTGCCGGGGTTCGGCCAGCAGAAGGCGCAGATCTTCCTGGCCCTGCTGGGCAAGCGGTACGGGGTCCGCCCCAAGGGCTGGCGGGAGGCGGCCGGGAACTACGGACCGGCGAACGTCCACCGCTCGGCGGCGGACATCACGGGGCCGGAGTCGCTGGCGAAGGTCCGTGAGTACAAGCAGGCGGCGAAGGCCGCCGCCAAGGCCGCCGGTGGCGCCCAGACCGCGTAGACCCGTGTCCGCCCCGGCACCGGAGGGGAGTTGACGGACCGTCCGGCCGGGTGGGGCCGCCGCGCGGGGCGACGCGTAAGGTCGGCCGGATGACCGAGAACCTCACCCGCGCCACCACCGCCGAGCGGATCTCCGACGGCCCCGGCAGCGTCATCACCCTGCTCACCGACACCGCCGAACTCACCTGCAACACCGCCAGCTTCGAGGTCGGCGCGGCCGGCGCCCCGGTGCACTTCCACACCAAGGCCACCGAGTTCTTCCACGTCACCGCCGGAAAGCTCGACGTGCTCGTCGGAGACGAGGTCCACACCCTCTCCCAGGGCGACTTCCTCACCGTCGCCCCCGGCGTGAAGCACGCCTTCGCCCCGGCCCCCGGCCACACCGCCGAGGTGTTCGTCGGGTTCACCCCCGGCATGGCCCGGTTCGACTACTACCGCCTGCTCGGCCGGGTGCGCGCGGGCGAGGCCACCGTGCAGGACATCATCGACAGCCAGCCCACGTACGACAACCACTACGCCGAGAGCGAGGCCTGGGCCGGCCGCCTGCTGCGCAGCGCCGAGGCGTAGACCTCGTCGGCGTCCAGGCGCCGCAGCTCCTCCGCGATCAGCTCCGCCGTGCTGCGGATCTTGAGCGCGACCTTCCGGTCGGGCCAGCCCGGCAGGACCAGGGTGGCCAGGGAGCCGGTGGGCCGGTCCACCACGATCTCCCCGGCGGAGGTCTCCAGCCGGACCCGGGTGATGACCGGCCCGTCGGTGGCCACCCGGGTCACCGGAACGCCGAGGCGGTCCTCCAGCCAGCGCGCCAGCAGCTCGGCGCTGGCGTTGTCGGGCTCGCTCTCCACCGCCGCCCCGGTCACCGGCAGGGGCTTCTGGTCGAAGGCGCAGGCCAGCAGCGAGCGCCACGGCGTGAGCCGGGTCCAGGCCAGGTCGGTGTCGCCCGGGGCGTACGCGGCCGCGCGTTCGCCCAGGACGCCGACCGGGTCCACCGCCGCCTGCGCGTCGGTGATCCGGCGCTGCGCCAGCGCGCCCAGGTCGTCGCGGGCGGGGTCGGCGGGGGCGTCGGCCGGCCACCAGGCGACCACCGGCGCGTCCGGCACCAGGAGCGGCAGCACGATCGAGCCGGCCTGGGTGGTGAGCTCCCCGTGCAGGCGCAGGATGACGATCTCCCCGGACCCGGCGTCCGAGCCCACGCGCAGCTCGGCGTCCAGTCGGGTGCGCCGGCGCCGCTCGGGGCCGCGGTGGGTCCGCTTGATCACCGCGATGATCCGGCAGGGGTGCTCGCGCGAGGCCTCGGAGGCCGCGCGTACGGCGTCGTAGGCGTTCTCCTCGTCGGTGACGACGACGAGGGTCAGCACGAGCCCCATGGTGGGGCTGCCGACGGCGCGCCGGGCCGCCAGCAGGGCCCGGTCTATCTTGCTGGACGTGGTGTCGGTGAGTTCGGTCCGCATACCCATGAGTCTGTCAGCGGCCGCCGTGGCGCGGGCACCCGGTTCGCTCGATTCATCCTGGAGGGGCGCCCCTCAGCGGCGCCGGCGGGCCGTGCCGAAGAGGGAGCGGGAGATCTCGCGCCCGACCTGGGTGCCGATCGAGCGCGCCAGCGAGCGGAACAGGCCGCTGCCGACGACCTGTTGGGCCAGCGAGGGCTCCGGCTTGGGGGCGCCGCGGGCGGCGCGCTCCTCGGCCTTGGCCTGCTTGTCGGCCTCCGCCGCCGCGGCGGCGGCCTCCGCCTCGGCCTCCGCGGCCGCCTGTTCGGCGGTGATCTTCTCGTACGCCGACTCGCGGTCGACGGGCTCGGCGTAACGGGGGTACAGGAGCGAGGCCTTGACCGCCGCGTCGAGGGCGGCCGCGTCGAGGGGGCCCATCAGCGACTGCGGGGCGCGCAGCCGGGTGGCGGCGACCGGGGTGGGGGCCCCGTTCTCGCTGAGGACGGTGACGACGGCCTCGCCGGTGCCCAGCCGTGTGAGCAACTCCTCCAGGTCGTAGGGGGAGTGGGGGAAGGTCCGTACGGTCGCCTTGAGGGCCTTGGCGTCGTCGGGGGTGAAGGCGCGCAGGGCGTGCTGGACGCGGTTGCCGAGCTGGGCCAGGACGTCGGCGGGGACGTCCTTGGGGGTCTGGGTGACGAAGAAGACGCCGATGCCCTTGGAGCGGATCAGCCGCACCGTCTGGGTGATGGATTCCAGGAAAGCCTTCGAGGCCCCGTTGAAGAGGAGGTGGGCCTCGTCGAAGAAGAAGACCAGTTTGGGCCGCTCCAGGTCGCCGACTTCGGGGAGATCGGCGTAGAGGTCGGCGAGCAGCCACATCAGAAATGTAGAGAAAAGCTGCGGTTTGTCCTGTACGGCCGGAAGTTCCAGTACGGAAACCAGCCCGCGCCCGTCCGGCGCCGTTCGCAGGAATTCGCTGGTGTCGAATTCCGGTTCGCCGAAGAATTCCGAGGCGCCCTGCTGCTCGAATGCGGTGAGCGCCCGCAGAATCACGCCGGCGGTCACCGTGGAGAGTCCACCGATCCCCTTCAGCTCCGGTTTCCCCTTCTCCGAGACGAGGAAGGCGACCACCGCCCGCAGGTCCTTGAGGTCGATCAGCTCCAGGCCCTTGGAGTCGGCGTAGTGGAAGATCAGGCCGAGCGACTGCTCCTGGGTCTGGTTCAGCTGGAGCACCTTCGACAGCAGGACCGGCCCGAACGCGGTCACGCTCGCCCGGACCGGGATCCCGGGGCCGATCCCGCCGAGGGAGTAGAACTCGGCCGGACAGCCGGCGGCCTCCCACGGCTGGCCGACCTCCCGCGCCCGTTCCGCGGTCCGGCCGCCCGGCACGCCGGGGGCGGAGATCCCGGAGACGTCGCCCTTGATGTCGGCGAGGAAGACGGGCACGCCGTTCGCGGAGAGCTGCTCGGCGATCAGCTGGAGGGTCTTGGTCTTCCCGGTGCCGGTGGCGCCCGCGACGAGCCCGTGGCGGTTGAGCATCGACAGCGGGACGCGGATCTGCCGGTCGGGCAGGCAGACGCCGTCCCAGAGCAGGGCCCCCAGCTCCAGCGCGGGACCGGTGAAGGCGTACCCGGCGGCGATGGCGGCGGCCGGACCGTCCGGGTCCGTTCCTCCCCCCGTGGCGGCGGCCGGCTCGGGCGGGTCGGTGCTCTGGCTCATGCGTCACTCCCGGAATAGCCCTGTGTGCCACTTTTGCACCGTCGGCGCGAGGCTGCGCCCGGAGGCACCGGCCCGGTAGGCTTTCCGTGTGATCTTCAAGCGCATCGGTAGCGGACGGCCGTACCCCGACCACGGCAGGGAAACCACCCGGCAGTGGGCGGACGTCGCCCCGCGCCCGGTCCGGCTGGACCAGCTCGTGACGACCAAGGGACAGCTGGACCTGGAGACGCTGCTCGCCGAGGACTCCACCTTCTACGGCGACCTCTTCGCGCACGTCGTGAAGTGGCAGGGCGACCTGTACCTGGAGGACGGGCTGCACCGCGCCGTGCGCGCGGCCCTCCAGCAGCGCCAGGTCCTGCACGCGCGTGTCCTCGAAATGGACTGACCCGCCACCGGCCGGGGCGGACCGGGCACCGGTTGCGCCTTTCGGGTCTGCCTGACCCGATCAACAGATCATTTAGTAGGCATCGTTCCGGTACGGCACTACGCTGCGCCCATGAGCATGCTCACTCCCCCCGGCATGGGCGGAAAGTACCGCGTCACGGGGACCGCCTACCCCCGTATGAGCCGGCCCCCGCGCCGCCGGAAGCTCGTGTTCGCCCTGCTCGGATCGGTTCTCGCGCTGGCCCTGCTCGGCTACGGGGCGCTGCAGCTCATCGACGTGTTCCGGGGCGGCGACAAGGGAACCGCCGCGGCCGCGAAGGACTGCCCGACGAAGGCCCCGGCCTCCGCCTCCCCCGCCGCCGCGCACCCCGGCCCGGCCGCTTCCGGCGCCCCCGCGGCGGTCCTGCCACAGCCCGGCCAGATCACCGTCAACGTCTACAACGCCACCCCGCGCGCGGGCCTCGCCAAGGCCGTCGGCGACGAGCTGAAGAAGCGCGGCTTCACCGTCGGCCGCGTCGGCAACGCCCCCGCCGACTTCGACAAAAAGGTCCCCGGGCCCGGGATACTGCTCGGCTCCCCGCGCACCGACAAGGCGGCGTACTCCGTCCTCGGCACCCAGCTCGCCGGCGTCACCCAGCAGACGGACACGCGCGAGGGCGCGGACATCGACCTGATCCTGGGCGACTCCTTCAAGGAGCTGAACACGAAGGAGGACGCGGACAAGGCGCTGGCCGTCCTGGCCAACCCCGCGCCCGCGCCCTCCCCGAAGAAGTGCTGACCGGCGGACCGGTGCGCTACTCGGCCGAGCCGTACATGCGGTCACCCGCGTCGCCGAGGCCCGGCACGATGTAGCCGTGCTCGTTGAGGCGCTCGTCCACGGCGGCCGTCACGACCGTCACCGGCGTCCCCGCGAGCTCGCGCTCCATGACCTCGACGCCCTCGGGCGCGGCCAGCAGCACCACGGCGGTCACGTCGTCGGCGCCGCGCTTGATGAGCTCCTGGATCGCGGCGACCAGCGTGCCGCCGGTGGCCAGCATCGGGTCCACGACGTAGACCTGGCGCCCGGAGAGGTCCTCGGGCATGCGCGTCGCGTACGTGGAGGCCTCCAGGGTCTCCTCGTTGCGGACCATGCCCAGGAAGCCCACCTCGGCGGTCGGCAGCAGCCGGACCATGCCGTCCAGCATGCCGAGGCCGGCGCGCAGGATCGGGACGACCAGCGGGCGCGGGTGCGACAGCTTGACGCCGGTGGTCGGGCCGACCGGGGTCATGATGTCGGACTGCTCGGTGCGCACGTCGCGGGTGGCCTCGTACGCGAGGAGCGTCACCAGCTCGTCCGCGAGCCGCCGGAACGTGGGGGAGTCGGTGCGCTTGTCGCGCAGCGTGGTGAGTTTGTGCGCCACCAAGGGGTGATCGACGACCTGCAAACGCACAACATCCTCCAAGACTCAGCCGGGCTTCGACCTGCGATCTGCGACCTGCGACCCTGCTACCTGCGAAAAACGGCCGCCTGTTCGCGACCTGCTGCCAAAAGGCTACGCGGTGGAAGGGGCGCGGCGCGTCCCGCGCGCGCCCCCGGCCCCCTCCGGATGCGGGCCGCCGCGCCGCCCGGCAGCCTGGACGGGTGAGCAACGGCCCCAGGAGCGGCGGAGTGGTGATCGCCGCCGTCGACGGTTCCGACCACAGCCTGCGCGCCCTGGAATGGGCACGGCTGGCCGCCCTGCGCCACGACGCCGGCCTGATGGTCGCGCACGTCCTGCCCGACACCTCCCAGCTGTACGCCGGCCGCCGCTCGGCCCTGCACCACCCGAACGAACCCGAGGAGTACGCCGACCCCGTCGGCGACCGGATCCGCGCCCTGCTGGAGTCGGGCCCCGAGCTCCCGCCGGAGGTCCGCTACGAGGCCCTGGAGGGCTCCGTACCCGAGGCGCTGCGGGCGGTCAGCGGCGAGCGGGAGACCCTGATGCTGGTGATGGGCTCCCGGGGGCGCGGCGGGTTCGCCGCCCTGCTGCTGGGGTCCAGCAGCCGCGCCGTGGCCACCACCGCGGCCTGCCCGGTGGTGGTCGTCCCGCACGAGGAGCGGGCCGTGCGGGACGCCGAGGGGGCTTCGGCCGGGCGGGTGGTGCTCGGGCTGCACGCCGCCGAGACGCCCGAGGACGTACTGGCCTTCGCGTTCGCGGAAGCCGCCGCCCGGGGGACCACCGTCCAGGTGGTCTCCGCGTACGCCCTGCCGCCCGGGCCGATGATGGTGATCGACAGCCCCTTCGCGGTGATCCCGCCCGAGGCCCTCGCCGACGGCGCGGACGGGGTGCCGGCCGAACGGGAGATGCTGCGGGCCCAGACGGAGCGGCTGGCTCCGCTGCGGGCCGGTCACCCCGACGTGCCGGTCGAGCAGGCCGCCGTGCCGGGGGACGCGGCCGGGCGGCTGGTGGAGGCGTCCCGGTCGGCCGCTCTGGTGGTGGTGGGCCGCCACCATCCGCGTCCGCGGTCGCTGCTGATCGGGTCGGTGGCGCACGCCGTCCTCACGCACGCGCACGGCCCGGTGGCCGTCGTACCGGCGCTCCACGACGACGGGGCGTGAGCTGACCCCTCAGCCTGCCCCTGCTCTGACCTGGGCCGATCCGGGAGGGGGTGGCATCAAACGCGCCGACGGGGGGAAGGTGGGAGCCGGGGGTCTGCTTCGCGCCGGCGGAGGAGGACGACCGGACCAGCCTGGGGTGGTGCCGATGCCCAAGACACAGCCCGTGAACGACGCCAAGGGGAGCGAGCCGGACGACCCGCCGGAAACGGCGGCGCAGCGCAGGGCGCGACGCGCGCAGTTCCTGCGCGACCTGATGGAGGCCCGGGCGCTGCGCGACCGGGTGCAGCCCCGGCGTGCCCGCGCGGCACGGATGCGCCAGCAGATGCGGATGCGTACGTTCCGTTGGTGACGGGCACGATGCCGACGGCAGCCACCGGCCCCTGACCGGTCCTCCGCCCGGCGCCGCGACACGGCCGCCGCGCGGAAGACCTCTCGCAAAGCCGCTGTTTCTGCCACGATGCCGATTGGGCGGGGTGCGAACAGCTTGTGTCACGACCGTTCACACCCCATCCTCCGGCCGGGGGGACCTCCAACCGGCACGCCTATGACCAGTGGGAGAGTCACGGTGTATTTCGCCGCACTGCTCGCGCGCACCGAAGACGGGTGGGAAGCGAGCGACCTGGAACTCGACGACGTCGAGTCCCTCAGTGATCTGATCGATCTCGCACGTTCCGCCGCTGTCGACGACGACACGGTGGTCGCCCTCATCGAGCAGGAGGACGCCTGGTTCGGCGTCGTCCGCGTGGACGGAGAGGAGGACCCCCGGTACTTCGTGTCGAACGCCTCCGCCGCCGACCGGAGCTCCTACGGATCGATGCTGACCAAGGAGCTGCTGGGCAGCGTCGACGAGGACGACGAACTCGACGAACTGGACCTGGACGGCACCGAGGACGGGGAGGACGAACCCGTCGCCGCCTACGCCGACGAGGAGGACGAGGACACGGACGACCGGAAGGGACCCGGCTCCGAGCCGGTGCCGGCCGGCCCGCTCGGCGACCCCCGGCTGCTGGACGACCTCGGGGTCGGCCACACGCAGCTGATGTCCCTCGACGGCGACGCGCTCACCGAGATCGCCGAGTCGCTCGGCGCCACCGAGGTGCTGGAGGCCGTCCGCTAGTGATCGCCGCGCACGACCTCACGCACGACCCGCACGACCCGCAGCACCCGCACGACCCGCACGAAGCACAGAACGCACAGAACGCACAGACCGCACGGGCCGCACAGAACGCCGGGGACCCCGTACGGGATCCCTGGCGGGAGCCCATGCGCCTGGCGCTCCGGGAGGCGGCCCTGGCCGTGCCGGCCGGTGACGTACCGGTCGGGGCCGTCCTCCTCGGACCGGACGGCGCCGTCCTCGCCACCGGGCACAACGAACGGGAGGCCGTCGCGGATCCCACGGCGCACGCCGAGGTACTGGCGCTGCGCCGGGCGGCCGCCCGGCTCGGGGAGTGGCGGCTCACGGGGTGCACCCTGGTGGTCACCCTGGAGCCGTGCGTGATGTGCGCGGGCGCGCTCGTCCAGTCCCGGGTGGCCCGGGTCGTCTTCGGCGCGGGTGACGAGAAGGCGGGCGCGGCGGGGTCGCTGTGGGACCTCGTACGGGACCGCAGGCTCAACCACCGGCCGGAGGTGATCCGCGGGGTGCTGGAGGAGGAGTGCGCGCGGCAGCTGACGGAGTTCTTCCGGGACCGGTGAGCACGGTGGCGGGCCGGGGGCGGCCAGTGAGCAGGGCCACTCGGCCGGAAGTTGCGAAGCACTCCCCACCATCGGCTAGGATCTCTCTCGGTGGTGTGTCCGAGTGGCCGAAGGAGCTCGCCTCGAAAGCGAGTATGGGGCAACCCATCGGGGGTTCAAATCCCTCCACCACCGCTCTGGAAACGAGAGCCCCGGTTCGTACGAACCGGGGCTCTCGTGCGTGCCCACCGTGACCGGGCGTCGGCTCGGCCGTTGGACACGGCATGACCAAGACCCAGCGCATCCTCGCCGCCTTCGCCCTCGCGGGGGCCGCCGCGGGCCTCGCCGCACCTGCCGCCTCCGCCGCGCCGCCCGCCCCGCTCACCCTCCCGGACCTGCCCACGGCCGCGCCGGGCATGCCCGCGGGCGCCACGCCGGCCTCCGTCCAGGACATCGGGGCGAAGGTCGCCGAGGGGGCCAACCAGCTCAACCAGCTCATGACCCTGCCGGACCAGCTCCAGCCCGCCATCGCCCCCGTGGCGCCCGTGGTCGACCTGCTCGGCGCCATCCAGTGACACGAAGAAGGCCCCGGCCGGAGCCGGGGCCTTCCACGTGGACGGGGGAAGTGACATCGGGGGGACACGTCACTTCCCCCGATGAGGACGGAACCCGCCGACCCGAGCCGCAGTCAGGGGGGAAGCTCGCGGCTCGGACCCCGCAGTGAGGTCCTGTCCCTCACCCACCGGTTTCCTGCCAGAACCGGTGGGCTCGTGTTCCATCCTCCGCCTCCCGCGACCGGACACCCAGCGGCAAAGGGCCCGTACGACAGGGCCATTGGTCCTTAAAGGACAGGTGAGTGTCCCTACCTGACCGGTTAGACTCACCCGACTTCGCAGTACCGGTTGGGGAGGCCGACACCGCACATGGACACCAAGAAGCTCATCACGGGCGCCCTCACGGTGTTCGTCCTCTTCGTGATCATCACCCAGCCCAAGCGGGCGGCCGAGATGGTCGGAATAGGCTTCCAGGGCATATCGGATGCCGCCTCCGGCATCGGCGAGTTCATCACCGAACTGGTGACCTGAACCCGTACGCTGAAGCGATTTCCGGACATCCAGGCCCCCCACTCCACGGGTGGGGGGCCTTTCGCGTTCGCGTTTCGCGTTCTCACCGGTAAAAAGAATACCCCTAAATGCCCAACTTGCCCTCAACACGGCTATATACGGTGCTTGCACACAGTGCACATCTCTTGTGATGCTATGACCGCTTTTGACGGATGAGACGGATGAGTTGATCGAAGGGGTGGCGTGACCGTGCCGGCCAGTACTGCGCCTCAGGTGCCTCCCCAGCAAGAGTTCCGCCAGGAACAGCCGCAGGAGCTTCCCCCCGAGCCCCCGGAACCCGCCGCGGTCGCACCGCGGCCGCAGGGCCGGGGCGCCGACACCCGGGCCCTGACCCAGGTCCTCTTCGGCCAGCTGAAGGGGCTGGAACCGGGCACCAGCGAGCACAACCGGGTGCGCGGGGCCCTGATCGAGGCCAACCTCCCGCTGGTGCGGTACGCGGCCGCCCGCTTCCGCAGCCGCAACGAGCCGATGGAGGACGTGGTCCAGGTCGGCACCATCGGGCTGATCAACGCGATCGACCGCTTCGACCCCGAGCGCGGGGTCCAGTTCCCCACCTTCGCCATGCCGACCGTCGTGGGCGAGATCAAACGATACTTCCGCGACAACGTCCGCACCGTCCACGTCCCGCGCCGCCTCCACGAGCTGTGGGTGCAGGTCAACGCCGCCACCGAGGACCTCACCACCCTCCACGGCCGCACCCCCACCACCCCCGAGATCGCCGAGCGGCTGCGGATCGGCGAGGACGAGGTGCTCTCCTGCATCGAGGCCGGCCGCAGCTACCACGCGACCTCCCTCGAAGCCGCCCAGGAGGGCGACGGGATGCCCGGGCTGCTCGACCGGCTCGGCTACGAGGACCCCGAGCTGGCCGGCGTCGAGCACCGCGACCTCGTCCGCCACCTGCTCGTCCAGCTGCCCGAACGCGAGCAGCGGATCCTCCTGCTGCGCTACTACAACAACCTGACGCAGTCGCAGATCAGCGCCGAGCTCGGGGTCTCCCAGATGCACGTCTCCCGGCTGCTCGCGCGCAGCTTCGCCCGTCTGAGATCCGCAAACAGGATCGAGGCTTAACCCCCTCGGGTGGAGCCCGGCCCGCGATTCCCTACAGAACCGGCTCATTCCGCTCGGTCGGCCGTCTGTCGCTGGAGATACTTGTCGACATGGCGCTACAGCGTGTTGCCGACATGTGACATTCTGCTGGAACCGCGTTTGCCGCAGCCCCGCCTCCGGTATTCAGGTGGAGGCTGCGTTCCTCCGACGGGACGCGCCGATACGCGACCGTCCGCGACCTCAAGGGGGTGGCATGTCCGTAGACCAGGGCAGCTCCAAGGTGCTCACGCTCGTCGAGCGTGAGCTGCCGGCAGTGGCCGACCGCTCGGAAGCCATCGACACCCGCACCCTCTCCCGCTCCCTCTTCCAGCGACTCGCCACCCTGGACCCGGACAGCCCCGAACGGGCGTACGTACGCGACACCCTGATCGAGCTGAACCTGCCGCTGGTGCGCTACGCGGCGGCCCGGTTCCGCAGCCGCAACGAGCCGATGGAGGACATCGTCCAGGTCGGCACCATCGGCCTGATCAAGGCGATCGACCGCTTCGACTGCGAACGCGGAGTCGAGTTCCCGACGTTCGCGATGCCGACCGTCGTGGGCGAGATCAAACGATTCTTTAGGGACACTTCCTGGTCCGTCCGCGTCCCGCGCCGGCTCCAGGAACTGCGCCTCGCGCTGACCAAGGCCAGCGACGAACTCGCCCAGCGCCTGGACCGGTCCCCGACCGTGCCGGAGCTGGCGGCCGTCCTCGGCGTCAGCGAGGAGGAGGTCGTCGACGGCCTCGCCGTCGGCAACGCCTACACCGCCTCCTCGCTCGACTCCCCCTCCCCGGAGGACGAGGGCGGCGAGGGCTCGCTCGCGGACCGGCTCGGGTACGAGGACACCGCCCTCGAAGGCGTCGAGTACCGCGAGTCGCTGAAGCCGCTGCTGGCCAAACTCCCGCCCCGGGAGCGGCAGATCATCATGCTGCGGTTCTTCGCGAACATGACCCAGTCGCAGATCGGCGAGGAGGTGGGCATCTCCCAGATGCACGTCTCCCGGCTGCTGACGCGGACTCTGGCACAGCTGCGCACCGGCCTGATCGGCGAGTAGCCGCCCGGACCGCCGCGGGGCGCGGGGTTCACATTTGACAGAGCGTCAGGAACACTGGCGCGATGCGAACGGGATCCCGCGCGGCGCGCAACCGCGCCCTGGCCCTGGCCCTGTGCTGCACGGCCGCCGCCGCCCTCACCGGCTGCGGCGGCCCGGCCCGCGACGGCTACGCCGCCGTGGGCGCCGCGGCCCCCGGGCCCGAGCGGGACGCGGGGGAGAACGTACCGCCGCGGGGGCGGGTGGAGTACGAGCCGATCGCGTCGGCCGGCTCGGCCCCTCCCGCGAGCGCTTCCGCCTCTACGACGCCCGGCGCGCCGGGGTCCCCGCCCGGCGGGGGCTCCGCTCAGGGCGGAGCGACGGCCACCGCCCGGCCCGGCTCCGACCCCGCACCCGGCACCCCGCCGCCCCCGGGCACCCCGGCAACCCCACCCGGCGCCGGGGGCGCGGGCAGCGGCACGGGCAGCCCAGGCGGCTCAGGCAGCACGGGCGGACCCGGCAGCCCAGGCGGCTCCGGAGGCACGGGCGGCTCGCAAGGCCCAGGCAGCTCAGGCGGCTCGGGAGGCACCACGCCCCCGCCCGCCACTCCGGCACGCCTCACGCTCGGCACCCCGGCCCGTACGGCCGCGTCCGACCGCTGGTGCGAGCACGTCACGGTGACCTTCACCAACACCGGCACCACCGCGGCCCGTTCCGGCACGGTCACCTTCGCGACGCACGTCATCGGCGCCCTCGGCATCGACTGGGCCACGGTCACCACGGCCCAGCCCCTGCCCGCCCCCCTCGCGGGCCGGAGCTCCGCGACCCGGACCTACACGGTGTGCGTCGACGCCTGGCGGGTGCCCCTCGGCATGCACGTGGAGACCCGCGAGGTCACCGCGACCTGGAGCTGAGCCGGCCTCGGCACCTCAGTGGAGCACCACCCACAGCGCGGCCCCCAGCATGAGCACGAGCGCCAGGACCAGGGCGATCCTGCCCCCGGACAGGGCACCCGACTCCTTGGGCTTGCGGCGCGAGCCCGGCACGGTCGGGGTGCGGGCCGCCTGGTCCTCGCCCTCCGCCACGAACGCGCGGAACATCTGAGTGCTGCCGGCGGGGTCGTAGGAGCCCTCGGCCTCGGGTGAGTCGTGCTGTGCGGACATGGCTGGACCCTAGCGGGTTTTCCGATTCCTTTACCGCCGCATCCCCGGAATTCATTTGCCTGTAGCAACCATGCTCTTCTATGGTTGCCCTAAGCAACAAGATGGGGGCGGTCCGGTGGTCACGCAGGCGGCGCAGAACACCCGGTACGAGGAGCTGGCCCGCCAGCTCACCGGCATCGGGGCGGTCAAGCGCGACCTGGCCCGGACCCTGCCCCCGCACTGCCCGCCCGGCGCCGCCGCCGTCCTCACCGTGCTCGACCGGCACGGCGAGATGCGGCTCAGCCGGCTCACCGAGTTCATGGCCGTCGACATCTCCGTCAGCAGCCGGCACGTCGCCCACGTGGCACAGCGCGGCTGGATCGACCGGGAGACCGACCCCGGAGACGGCCGCTGCCGGATCCTGCGCCTGACCGACGAGGGGCGTGCCGTGCTCGCCGAGCTCGGCGCCCGCTACACGGACGCGCTGGAGAAGGCCCTGGCCGACTGGTCGGCCGAGGACATCGACGCACTCAACACCCTGCTGGCCCGACTCCGATCGAGCTTCTAGGCAAAGGAAACACATGGCTACGACCACACCCTCCGGTGTGCGGGGAGGCGGCCAGTCGGAGACCACGTCCGACGGCGCGCCCATGACCCACTCCCAGATCATGAAGGCGCTGTCCGGGCTCATGCTCGGCATGTTCGTGGCGATCCTGTCCTCCACGATCGTCTCCAACGCGCTGCCCCAGATCATCAGCGACCTCGGCGGCACCCAGTCCTCCTACACCTGGGTCGTCACCGCCGCCCTGCTGTCGATGACGGCCGCGACCCCCCTGTGGGGCAAGCTGTCCGACCTCTTCAGCAAGAAGCTGCTCGTCCAGATATCCCTGGTGATCTACGTCCTCGGCTCCGTGGTCGCGGGCCTGTCCCAGAACACCGGCATGCTCATCGCCTGCCGCGTCGTCCAGGGCATCGGCGTCGGCGGTCTCTCCGCCCTCGCCCAGATCGTGATGGCCGCGATGATCTCCCCGCGCGAGCGGGGCCGCTACAGCGGCTACCTCGGCGCCGTCTTCGCCGTCGCCACCGTCGGCGGCCCGCTGCTCGGCGGCGTCATCACCGACACCTCCTGGCTCGGCTGGCGCTGGTGCTTCTACGTCGGCGTGCCCTTCGCGGTGATCGCCCTGATCGTGCTCCAGCGCACCCTGCACCTGCCGGTGGTCCGCCGGGACGTGAAGGTCGACTGGCTGGGCGCGTTCCTGATCAGCGGCGCCGTCTCACTGCTGCTGATCTGGGTGACGCAGGCCGGCGACTCGTACGACTGGATCTCCTGGACCACCCTGGCGATGACCGGCGGCGCCGTCGTGCTCGGCCTGCTGTTCCTCCTCGTGGAGTCCCGCGCGAGCGACCCGATCATCCCGCTGCGGCTCTTCCGCAACAAGACCATCAGCCTGGCCTCCGGCGCGTCGCTCTTCGTCGGCATCGCGATGTTCTCCGGCACGGTCTTCTTCAGCCAGTACTTCCAGCTGGCCCGCGGCGAGTCCCCCACCATGTCGGGCATCCTGACCATCCCGATGATCGGCGGCCTGTTCGTCTCCTCCACCGTCTCCGGCCAGATCATCACCAAGACCGGCAGGTGGAAGGCCTTCCTGGTCTCCGGCGGCGTACTGCTGACCGCGGGCCTCGGGCTGCTGGGCACCCTGCGCTACGACACCCCGTACTGGCGCATCGCCCTGTTCATGGCGCTGACCGGCCTCGGCCTCGGCATGATGATGCAGAACCTGGTCCTCGCCACCCAGAACCAGGTCGCCCCGCAGGACCTCGGTGCGGCCAGCTCCGTCGTCACCTTCTTCCGCTCCCTCGGCGGCGCCATGGGCGTCTCGGCGCTCGGCGCGGTCATGGCCAACCGGGTCACCCACTACGTCAAGGACGGGCTGGCCGCACTCGGCCCGAAGGCGGCGGCCCTGGGTCACGGCGGCACCGGGGGCGGGATCCCCGACCTCGACAAGCTGCCCGCGCCGCTGCGGCAGGTCATGGAGTCCGCGTACGGGCACGGCGTCGGCGACGTCTTCCTCTACGCCGCGCCGAGCGCGCTGCTCGGGCTGGTGCTGGTGGTCTTCATCAAGGAGGTCGCGCTGAAGTCGAAGCCGGCCGCCCACACCCCGAGCGCCGAGGGCACCACCGCCGGGAGCCCGGCGCGGTCCTCCGACGGGGCCCCGGAGACGGCCTCGGACCGGGCCCCGTCTCAGGCCTGAGCCCGTCGGACGGGCGCCTTGGCCTCGATGCCCGCGATGAGGACGTCGAGCGCCAGGGCGAAGTCCGCCTCGGGCACCGGCCGGACCGCGCCGCCGCAGCCGTGCAGGGCGCAGCCCCGCAGGAACTGAGACACGGCCAGGTGGGCGCCGGTACGGCCGGCGTCCGCCAGGCCGGCGGCCTCCAGCAGCCGGTGCAGGGCGGCGTCGAAGGCCCGCGCGTGCGGGCCGATGTTCGGGTAGAACGCGCTGAGCGGAGCCACCCAGGGGTGCTCCGCCAGCAGCCCGCGGTAGCCGCGGGCCAGCGCCTGCAGCCGGCTCGGCCAGGGCTCCTCCGGGGGCGGACCGGCCGGCAGGCGCAGCCGGCCCAGGGCACTGTCCAGGGCCAGTTCGAGCAGATCGTGCTTGGTGTCCACGTACCAGTACAGGGACATCGCGGTGACGCCCAGCTCGGCCGCGAGCCTGCGCATGGAGAAGCGGCCGAGCCCTTGCGCGTCCAGCAGCCGCACGGTGGCGTCCGTGATCCGGTCCCGGTCCAGGCCCGAGGGGGCCTCGGTACGGCGTCTGACGGGGGCGGCGGGCCTCACGGCCAACCACACACTGGTCCTGGCCCCGCCCGGATCGGCCTCGGTCACCATCGAGGTGCCCTCCTCGTCACAAGGGGATCAGCCCGGAATGCCCGGTCCGCCCTCTTGATGCTAGGGGGTGCCGCGTGGATCGGGGCCGGTTCAGGACGTGCCGACCGCAGGGGCCGTCAGGTCGTAGAAGGCGGCCCCGCCGATGGTGACCTCCTTGAACGTGGCCTTCACCCAGTTCTCCACCGCCGTACTGGTCGACCCGCCCGGACCTCCCGGTCCGCCCGCGCGGCCGCCTGTACGTGACTCCCCGCCGGCCGCGAGGCCGCCCTGGGCGATGAACCAGTGGATCTTCCCGGCCTTCACGTACGCCTTGAACTGCTCCAGGGTCGGGGACGGGTCGCTGCCGTTGAACCCGCCCAGCGGCATCACGGGCCGCCCTGAGGCCAGCTGGTAACCGGCGGCGTTCTGCGAGCCGATGGCCGCCGCGGCCCAGGTGTAGCGGCCGGCGTCGGCGCGCAGCGCCGCCTTGGCCCCGGCGGAGACCCGGGGCCCGTCGAGCAGCCCGCCGGCACCACCCTGCACGCCCCGGCCGCCGGCGCGGCCACCCCGGCCCGCCGCACCGGCCGCGCCACCCGCGCCTGCCGCACCGCCCGTACCGCCCGGGCCGCCCGTGCCGCCCGTGCCGCCCGCCTGGCCGAAGCCGGTCCCGGCGCCCGGCGGGAAGCCCTGCGGCACACCGCCCTGGGGGCCGCCCTGCGGCGCCCCTTGCGGGGCCCCTTGCGGCGCCCCGCCCCCCGGGCCGCCCCCCGGCAGGCCCGGGAGACCGCCCCGGAAGCCCTCCCCGGCCGGGCCGAAGCGCATCCCGCCGGGACCGCCCCGTCCGCCGGCCACCGCCGGACCCGCCGTCACGATCGACCCGGTGTGGCCGGTGCCGATGGTGGTCAGGCAGTACGCGAACGGGCCCGCCAGCGCCGCGCCCATCCCCAGGGCGGCCACCACGAGCAGCACCCGGCGGCCCAGCCTGGCGGCGAACGGCAGCGCGGCGGCGGCCGTCAGCCCGGCCGCCAGTACCGTCCAGCGCAGCCACGGCAGATAGCCGGACGAGCGGCCGAGCAGCACGAACGACCAGACGGCGGTCAGGGCGAGGGTCCCGGACAGGGTGAGCGCGGCGGCCCGGCCGCCCCGCTCCTCCCAGAGCACGGCCACGCCCATTCCCACCAGCGCGGCCACGAACGGGGCCAACGCGACCGTGTAGTACTCGTGGAAGATGCCCTGCATCCAGCTGAACACCACGGCGGTGATCAGCAGGCAGCCGCCCCAGGCCAGGAAGGCCGCACGGGCCATGCTCGGGAGGGAGTCGGTGGCCCGGCCGGCCCGCCAGGTCACCACCAGCCCGGCCACCAGCAGCACCAGGGCCGCGGGCAGCAGCCAGGAGATCTGGCCGCCGACGTTCGCGGAGAACAGCCGGCCCACGCCGGTCTCCCCCCAGCCCCCGCCGCGCGGGCCCGGCCCGCCCTCGGGCAGCCCGTACGCCCCGAACCCGCCGGCCGCCCCGCCGGTACGGCCGCCGCCCACGCTGCCGGTCTCGTTGCCGCTCAGCCGGCCGAGCCCGTTGTAGCCGAAGGTCAGCTCCAGGACGGAGTTGTGCTGGGAACCGCCGATGTACGGGCGGGAGGAGGCGGGCCACAGCTCCACGACGGCCACCCACCAGCCCCCGGCGACCACCATCGCGGCCCCGGCGAGCAGCAGCTGGCCGAGCCGGCGGCGCAGCCGGGTCGGCGCGCAGACGGCGTACAGCACGGCCAGCGGCGGCAGGATGACGAAGGCCTGGAGGGTCTTGGTCAGGAAGCCCAGGCCGATCGCCGTGCCGGCGGCCACCAGCCACCCGGTCCGCGCGCCGTCGAGGGCGCGCAGCACGCAGTACACGGTGGCGGTGAGCAGCAGCGTCAGCAGCGCGTCGGGGTTGTTGAAGCGGAACATCAGCGCGGCGACGGGCGTGAGCGCGAACGCGGCCCCGCCGGTCAGGGCGGCCGCGGGCCCGAACTGGCGGCGCACGGCCGCGTACAGGACGGCGGTGGTGGCGACGCCCATCAGGGCCTGCGGGACGAGGATCTGCCAGGAGCCGAGCCCGAACATCCGGACCGACAGCATCATCGGCCACAGCGCGGCCGGGGGCTTGTCGACGGTGATGGAGTTCCCGGCGTCCGAGGAGCCGAAGAAGAAGGCCTTCCAGCTCTCGGAGCCCGCCTGTACGGCGGCCGAGTAGAAGGAGTTGGCGTAGCCGGAGGCGCCGAGGTTCCACAGCAGGAGCACGGCGGTGGCGAGGAGCAGCACCGCGTACGCGGGCCGTTCCCAGCGGGGCCGGCCGGTGGCGGCCCGTCGCACGGCGCGGGCCGCGGCCCGGTCCGGGGCGGGGGCCCGCTCGGGGAACGGGGAGTCGAGGGGCGGGTGGGCCGTGGTCATCGGTGGTCGTCCTTCAGGGGAACGGATGCGGTGCGGCGCTCGGGGAAGACCCAGGCGCGGAAGAGCAGGAACCGCAGCACGGTGGCGGCGAGGTTGGCCGTGATCAGCACGGCCAGTTCGGTGCCGTGGGCGGGGTCGTCGGTGGCCGCGCCGAGGGCGGCGAGCGAGCCGCTGGTCAGGGCCAGTCCGATGGCGAACACCACCAGGCCCTGGGCCTGGTGGCGCAGGGCCCGGTCCCGTCCTCGCACGCCGAAGGTGAGCCGGCGGTTGGCGGCGGTGTTGGCCACGGCGGAGACGAGCAGGGCGGCGGCGTTGGCGGCCTGTGGTCCGGCGCCGAGCCGGAAGAGGGAGTACAGGGCGAGGTAGCAGAGCGTGGACAGCACGCCGACCGCGCAGAAGCCGAGCAACTGGCGGGCCAGCCCGCGCGGCAGCCCGGGCAGGGCCGTGCGGTCGCGCGGGTCGTCGCCGAAGGGGCGGGCGAGCCGGTCCAGGGGGAGCGCCCCCAGGGCCAGGGCCCGGCCCACCCGCCAGACGCCCTTGAGGTCCTCGGTGGCGGTCCTGACGAGGTGGACCGTGGAGTCGGGGTCGTCGACCCAGTCCACGGGCACCTCGTGGATGCGCAGCCCGGCCCGCTCGGCGAGGACCAGCATTTCGGTGTCGAAGAACCAGCCGGTGTCCTCGACGAGCGGCAGCAGCCGCTGCGCCACCTCCCGCCGGATCGCCTTGAACCCGCACTGGGCGTCGCTGAAGCGGGCGGCGAGCGAGGAGCGCAGCAGCAGGTTGTAGGCGCGGGAGACGAACTCCCGCTTCGCTCCGCGCACCACGCGTGAGGAGCGGGCGAGCCGGGTGCCGATGGCCAGGTCGGAGTGACCGGAGATCAGCGGGGCGACCAGCGGGAGCAGCGCGTTCAGGTCGGTGGAGAGGTCCACGTCCATGTAGGCGAGGACGGGTGCCTCCGAGCGGGTCCAGACGGTGCGCAGCGCCCGGCCGCGGCCCTTCTCCTCCAGCCGGACGCCGTGCACGCCGGGGACGGCGACGGCGAGTTCGGCCGCGATCTCGGGGGTGCGGTCGGTGCTGGCGTTGTCGGCGATGGTGATGCGGAAGGGGTACGGGAAGGTCCGGGTGAGGTGGGCGTGCAGCCTTCTCACGCAGGGGCCGAGGTCCTTTTCCTCGTTGTAGACCGGGATCACCACGTCGAGTACGGGCTCGCCGGGCGCGGGCGCGAGGGGCGCCCGGGCCGGGAGGGCGTCGGAGGAGGTGTCGGTTGGCATGCACCGACCCTCTCCGGGTGCCCTGTCACCTCGGTGTGCTGAGCCTGTGGCCCCTCTGTGAGTCCGCCCGCAGGACGGGAGTGGGGTCCGCGGCGAGGGGGAGGAGCACCTCGAAGCAGGTCCGGCCGGGCTCGCTGCGTACGTCGACCCGGCCGTCGTGCGCCGTGACCACGGCCTGGACGATGGCCAGGCCCAGGCCGGTGGAGCCCGCCGCGCGGGAGCGGGAGGCGTCGCCTCGGGCGAACCGCTCGAAGACGTGCGGCATCAGCTCGGCGGGGATGCCGGGGCCGTCGTCCTCCACCCGGAGCCGGACGGCGGATGTTTCTCCCCCGGCTACCGCCGGGGGTGCCCCCAGTTCCACACGGGCCGTGACGGTGGTCCCGGGAGGGGTGTGGGTGCGGGCGTTGGCGAGGAGGTTCACCAGGACCTGCTGGATCCGGGCCGGGTCGGCCAGGACGGGTGCGGGTTCGTCGGGCAGCGCCAGGCGCCAGTGGTGTGCCGGGCCGGCGGCCTGGGCGTCGCTGACGGCGTCGACGACGAGCGGGGCCAGGTCGGTGGCCTCGCGGGACAGCGGCCGGCCCGCGTCCAGCCGGGCCAGCAGCAGCAGGTCCTCGACCAGTCCCGTCATCCGGGTGGCCTCGGACTCGATCCGGGCCAGCGCGTGGCGGGTGTCGGGTCCGGGTTCCTCCCGGCCCCGGCGGGTGAGTTCGGCGTAGCCGCGGATGGACGCGAGGGGGGTGCGCAGCTCGTGGGAGGCGTCCGCGACGAACTGGCGGACCTGGGTCTCGCTCTGCTGGCGGGCCGTCAGGGCGGAGGAGACGTGCCCCAGCATCCGGTTGAGGGCGGCGCCGACCTGCCCGACCTCCGTACGGGGGTCCGCCTCGGCCTCCGGCACCCGCTCGTGCAGGGCCGGTTCACCGCTGTGCAGGGGCAGCTCGGAGACCCGGGTGGCGGTGGCGGCGACCCGGCGCAGCGGGCGCAGGGCGACCGCGACCAGGGCCTGTCCGGCGAGGGAGGCCGCGATCAGACCGGCCAGGGTGACGCAGACCTCCACGGCGATCAGGGTGTTCACGGTGGAGTCGACGCCCTTGACGGGGAAGGCCAGCACCAGACCGCCGTCGGGCGCGGCCGCCGCCCGGTAGGCGCCGAGCCCCGGCAGGTCCACGTCCACCGCGCGGTGCCGGCCCGGGGCGGCGGTCCGCACGACCCGCTCCAACACCGCCGTCTGCGCCTCGGTGAGGGCCTCCCGGTGGTCGAGTCCCGGGCCTTCCACGGGGGCGATCCGGGCCCCGCCGACCACTTTCCCGGCCGGGTCCAGCCGGATCCCGGCGGTGCCCATGGGGGAGCCGGGAGCGAAGATGAGGCCGAGGCCGCCCTCACGGGCCGCCTTGCCGGCCCCCGGCCCCCGGAGCCCCCGGGAGGCCATCTCCACGGAGGTGGTCAGCTGGTTGTCCAGCTCGCCCATCAGCCGGGAGCGCATGGTGAGGGTGGTAACGGTCCCGATGGCCGCGCCCACCACGGCGATCAGTGTCACCGCCGACACGACGAGCCGGGTCCGCAGGGACCACGGCCGGGACAGGCGGAGTGCCACTACTCGGCCGGCTTGATCAGGTAGCCGGCGCCGCGCCGCGTGTGGATCATCGGGGGCAGTCCGGTGCCGCCCTCCAGCTTGCGCCGCAGGTAGGAGATGTAGAGCTCGACCACGTTGGCCTGGCCGCCGAAGTCGTACGACCACACCCGGTCCAGGATCTGCGCCTTGCTCAGCACCCGGCGCGGATTGCGCATCAGGTAGCGCAGCAGCTCGAACTCGGTGGCGGTCAGGTGGATCTCCCGGCCGCCCCGGACCACCTCGTGGCTGTCCTCGTCGAGGCTCAGGTCGCCGACGGCGAGGACCGAGCCGCCGCGCGCCGCCTGCGCCGCGCCGGAGCGGCGGACCAGGCCGCGCAGCCGGGCCACGACCTCCTCCAGGCTGAACGGCTTGGTGACGTAGTCGTCGCCGCCCGCCGTCAGGCCGGCGATGCGGTCCTCGACGGAGTCCTTGGCGGTCAGGAACAGCACCGGGACCTGGGGGATCTCCCGGCGCAGCAGGCCCAGGACCGCCAGCCCGTCCATGTCCGGGAGCATGACGTCGAGGACGACCACGTCCGGCCGGAACTCGCGGGCCGCCCGTACGGCGCCCGCTCCGTCACCGGCGCTGCGGACCTCGCAGCCCTCGTACCGCAGGGCCATGGACAGCAGCTCGGAGAGCGAGGCCTCGTCGTCGACGACGAGGACGCGGCAGGGCCCGCCGTCGGGGCGCAGCAGCGCCGCCGGGTTGGCCGTGGACGTGGACGCGTGGGAGGTGGTCGTCGCTGTCATGCCCCCACGCTGTCCCGCGCCTCTGAGAGCCCCCTTGCCCCAACCTGTGAATTCCCTGAGAAAGGAACCCGGCGGTCCGGGCCGTCATCCGGCCAGGGAGAAGAGCCGGGCGCCGTTGTCGTGGCAGACCGCGCGCAGCCAGTCGTCCCCGAGTCCGAGCCGTTCCAGGGCCTCCAGCTGGTGCTCGTAGGGGTAGGGGATGTTCGGGAAGTCGGTACCCAGCAGGATCCGGTCCCCGAGGTCGGCGAGCCGTCCGAGGTCGCCGGGCGGGAAGCCCTTGAACTGCTCGGAGAAGTCGGTGAAGGCCATGGTGGTGTCGAGCCGCACCTCGGGGTACCGGTCGGCCAGGTCCAGGAAGTCGGCGTACTCGGGCATCCCCATGTGCGCGACGACCAGCGGCAGCCGGGGGTGGCGGGCCAGCAGCCGGGCGACCGGCCCGGGCCCGGTGTGGGCGGCCGCGACGGGCCCCGAGCCGCAGTGGACCACGACCGGGATCCGCGCCTCGGCCAGCAGCCCCCACACCGGTTCGAGCAGGGGGTCGTTCGGGTCGTACGCGCCGACCTGGATGTGGGCCTTGAACACCCGCGCGCCCCGCTCCACGGCCCGGGCCACGTAGGCCGCGGCGTCCTCCTCGGGGAAGAAGGTCGCGGTGTGCAGGCAGTCGGGGGTCCGGGCGGCGAAGTCCTCGGCCCACGCGTTGAGCCAGGCGGCCATCGCCGGTTTGTGCGGGTAGAGCATCGAGGTGAACGCCCGGACGCCGAACTCCCGCAGCAGCGCGACCCGCTGCTCCTCCGCGTGCCGGTAGGTGATGGGCCAGGTGACCCCGGTCAGCGGGCCGGCCGCGTCGAAGTACTCCCACACCTTCCGCATCACCCGGTCCGGCATGAAGTGCGTGTGCACGTCCACCAGACCGGGCAGGCCCAGCCGCTCCCGGAAGGCGCGGACGGTCTCAGCCGTTGCGGGCAAAGCCGTGGCTCCGCTCGACGGTGGCGACGTGCAGGGTGTAGCTCTCGTACCAGTCGGCGCGCCCCTGCTTCATGGCCGCCTGGTGCTCCAGGTTCGTGCGCCAGGCGCCCAGGGCCTCGTGGTCGCGGAAGTAGGCGACGGTGATGCCGAGGCCTCCGGGGGTCCGCGCGGAGTCGTATCCGAGGAACCCGGGGTTCTCCCGTACGAGCTCCTGCATCCGGGCGTTGAGCTCCGGATAGCCGCTGTCGTCATCGGTGCGGACATTGCTGAATACGGCCATGACGTAAGGCGGTTCGAACGCCTGCACGGGTTGAATGCTCATGGCCCCACCCTCCGTGCCGGCCCCCGGCCTGTCCACCGGATTGGCCTCCGGAAGCCCGAAGGGATCCAAGTTTTGACCTTGCGCCGAGGACGGGACCTGCGGGATCCGCGCCGCCCCGGAGAGGACCCGCGCGCTCGCGGGAGGCGCCCATGCCCTCAGAAGAGCCCGTCCTGGCCCGCCCGCCCGTCCGCCTCCGCGGGCGGGGCGACGACCGCCAGCGGGGCGTCGGTCACCGCGTCCGCGGGAGCGGCCGCCAGCTCCCAGCCGGCGAGGAGGCGGCTGTCGACCACGAGCCCGTCCGCGAAGTGCAGGTCGGGACCCGCGGCCCCCACGAGCCGCCCCACGACGGCCGCTCCCGGCAGCAGCTCCGCGACCACCCGCCCCGGCACGGGCAGCCCGGCCAGCCCGAACGGCCCGGCATGGTCGGTGACCTCGCACCCCAGCCGCTCCAGCGACTCCGGCCACCCCTGGAGCCCCGCCGCCCGGGCGTGCAGCTCGGCCACCTCCCGCGCCCGCTCCGGCTCCGCCGGCAGCCCGGCCCGCACCGCGCGCTTGCGGGCGTACGCGATCCGGTCGGGCACCCCGAGCGCGGCGCGCAGCAGCTCCTCGGTGCGACGCGCCGCCATCAGCGGCCCGCGCCCCAGCCAGGTCCAGGTCACCGCCCCCTGCTCCAGCAGCCGGACCGGTCCGCGCTCCTCGGCGGTGATGCCCACCTTGACCATCCCGGGCCCGAACCAGGCCAGGTACACCCGGTACGGCCGCGGATCGCCGGCGTTGGTGTCGGCCGCCACCGAGAAGGACCGGTCCAGCCGGGCGCATTCGGGACACTGGGCGCTCCCCGCCCGCCCCGGCACGCTCCGGCCCGCCGGACACGGGGTCCGCTTCCCGGCCCGCCACACCCCCAGGCAGTGCCGCTCGCCCACGGCGGTGAAGGCCAGCCCCTGCCCGTAGGAGAGCGGACTGCTGCGCTCCCCGCGCCCCGGCCCGAGCCATCCGACGGCGGGCCGCCCCGCGCTCCACCGGATCCCGGTGCACTGCCAGCCCCCGGCGGAGCCGGTCACAGCGGCAGCGGCCGCTCGAAGAAGGTGTCCAGGACCACGGTCGCCTGCGTCCCGCTGACCCCGTCGATGGCGTAGAGGCGGCGCAGCACGTCCTGGAGCTGCCCGGTCGTGGCCGTACGCACCTTCACCAGCACGGAGGCGCTGCCGGCGATGATGTGCGCTTCCTGGATCTCCGGGATCGCCTCGAAGGCCCCGGCCGACTCGCCCATCCACGCGCTGGAGTCGACCATCACGTAGGCCAGCACCCCGCTGCCGACGGCCGCCGGATCCACGTCGATCGTGGTCCGCCGGATCACCCCGCGCTCGCGCAGTTTGCGCACCCGCTCGTGGGTCGCCCCGGCCGAGAGCCCGACGGCCGTGCCGAGGGCGGCGTAGGACTGCCCCGCGTCCTCCTGGAGGCGCAGGAGCAGCGCCCGGTCGATGTCGTCCACGCGTTCTTCCTCCCAAGTGCCTGCCCACCCTTGCGAAGACGGTACCGGATCCTGCAATCTCACCATCACGCCGAATCAAATTCAGCGATCTACTCTCATGGGGGAATTATGTTGGGCATCGCCGACCTCACCTTGTACGAGATTCTGGACGAACGCTTCCGTACCGGCCGCTGCGCCAACGGCGACATGCGCCTGGAGCGGCTCCACGACGGCTGCCGCTGGGCCGAGGGCCCGCTCTACCTGCCGGCCTGGCGGCAGCTGCTGTGGAGCGACATCCCCAACGACCGGATGCTCCGCTGGGACGAGGCGACGGGCGCGGTGTCCGTCTTCCGCTCCCCGGCCGGCCACTCCAACGGCAACACCCTCGACCGCGAGGGCCGCCTGATCACCTGTGAGCAGGGCAACCGGCGTGTCACCCGCACCGAGCCGGACGGCACCCTCACCGTCATCGCCGACCGCTACGACGGCAAGCGGCTCAACAGTCCCAACGACGCGGTGGTGCGCTCCGACGGGTCGGTCTGGTTCGCCGACCCCGACTTCGGCATCACCAACGACTACGAGGGCGGCCGCGCGCCGAGCGAAATCGGAGCCTGCAACCTCTACCGGGCCGACCCCGCCACCGGCGAGGTCCGCCTCGTCGCCGACGGCTTCCTCGGACCGAACGGGCTCGTCTTCTCCCCCGACGAGAGCGAGCTGTACGCGGCCGACACCCGCGCGGGCCACATCCGCGCCTTCAAGGTCGGCGACGACGGCACGCTGAGCGGCGACCGGGTCTTCACGGCCTGCCCCTCCGTCGACAACATCCGCTTCGACGACGAGGGCCGGCTGTGGGCGGCCGCGATGGAGTCGGGCGTGCACTGCTACGCGGCGGACGGCGACCTCATCGGCCGCCTGCGCGTCCCGGAACCCGTCTCGAACATCGCCTTCGGCGGCCCGAAGAACAACCGCCTCTTCATCACCGCCACCACCTCGCTCTACTCGCTGGTGCTCTCGGTGACGGGCCTCCCCCGGGTCCTTCCCGGACGCCGCCCCTGAGGACTCCGGCTAGCGCGCGACGAACTGCGTCAGGACCGCCTGCATCTCGTAGATGTCCACACCCTTGGTGAAGGTCTTCTCGATCGGGGCCGCGCTGCCGGAGATCCATATCTTCAGCTCGGCGTCGAGGTCGAAATGCCCGGCGGTCTCCACCGAGAAGTGAGTGATGCTCCGGTAGGGGATGGAGTGATACTCGACCTTCTTGCCCGTCAGCCCCTGCTTGTCGACGAACACCAGCCGCCGGTCGGTGAACAGGATGGTGTCGCGCACCAGCAGGTACGCGGCGTAGACCTGCTCGCCGTGTCCCAGCAGCCGCGCGTAGTCCCGCTGCGCCGACATCGGATCAACGGTGTGCGCGTTCCCGAACAGTCCCATGAGAGTCCCCCGATCAAGCTTCGAACGATCTCCGAAAACCGTACCGGCCGGGCTCCGTCGTCCACGTCCCCCGCGGGAGCCATCCCGCCCCTGAGCTCTCCCGGGGGACACCTCCCCCTCAGGTACTGGTCACCCGGCCCTCCGCCCCCTGCCAGGGCATACGCAAGAGACCCTCAGGATTTCTCCTGAGGGCCTCTCCGGCTGTGCACTCGGCAGGATTCGAACCTGCAACCTTCTGATCCGTAGTCAGATGCTCTATCCGTTAAGCTACGAGTGCTTGGGCTTCCCGGGGTTTTTCGCCCCGTTGGCCTTGCGAGAACAACAATACATGGACCTCGCCGGGACGCGAAATCCATTGGCCGCACCGTCTCTGACCTGCGGAAACACCCCAGATGAAGATCGTCGGGCCCGAGCGGGCCCGTGCACCGAGGGCTCACCGGGTACCCCCGGAAGGGCGTTCCAAACCCCGGAGCCGCGTTTCAGGCCCCGAACGCACCGAAGCCCCGGTCCATACGGACCGGGGCTTCGGTGAGGTGCGGAGGCGGAGGGATTTGAACCCTCGATGGGGCGTAAACCCCAAACCGCATTAGCAGTGCGGCGCCATAGACCGGACTAGGCGACGCCTCCAGCACACCCCCCGTGATGAGGGTGCGTGCAGATGATGACACAGCCGCAGGGCCGGTCACCAATCCGCTCCCACGGTACAAGGAGCCGGGCCCACAGGGCAAAGGCTTAGACCCCCCGCTTCCCGCTCGTCGCAACGTCCGGGCGGCCGGGTCGTTGGTGAGGCGTACGACGTACGGACGACCTGGAGTGCCCCATGCTGCGTCTCGCCGCCTTCGCCGTCACCTCCGCGCTGGCCGCCGCGGCCGCCGGACCCCTGCCGCCGCTGCCCCTGGGCCGGCTGCTGGCTTCGCCCGACCGGCTCACGATCGACATCTCCAAGGCGGGCAGCCTCAACGGCCGCTACCGCCTCGACTGCCGGCCCGTCGGCGGCGACCACCCCAAGGCCGAGGAGGCCTGCGCCCGCCTCGACGAGCTGGCGAGGCAGGGCAAGGACCCGTTCGCCGCCGGGCCGAAGAACGTGATGTGCACCTTCCAGAGCGGCGGACCGGCCACCGCGCACATCACCGGAACGTGGCACGGACAGAAGGTGGACAGCTGGTTCGGACGGGAAAACGGGTGCGACATCGCCCGCTGGAACAACCTGGAACCTGTCCTTCCGAGTGCGGGTGCCTGACCTGGGAGGATGCGGCGGATGCGCGGTTTCCCCCGTTCATCCGCCTCCTCCCGCCGGGACGGTGCCCTTAGACTCCTCCCGTGACATGCCGGTAGTCGTGGTCAGGGAGGACGCTCGTCGTGAGCAGCAGGCCATCCCGAGGCGCTGCTCGCCTCGCAGCAATACTCGACGCGCTTCCGGACGCGCTGTTGCTCGTCAACGCCAACGGCACGGTCGTCAACGCGAATTCGATCGCCCTCGAAGTGATGGAGAGCCCCGGCACCGGTCTGGTCGGCCGCGGTGTGCTCGACCTCTTCCCGGAGTTCGACTCCAAACTGATCCCCGGTTCCATGCGCCGCCCCGGCGACGAGCTGACCGGCCGCTCCAAGCCGAAACGGATGACCGCGCGCCGCACCGACGGCACCGAATTCCCCGTCGAGGTCACCAGCGCCCACCTCGACGGCCGTGACGCCTACCGCGAGCCCCAGCCGTACACCGGCGACGAACTGCTGATGCTGGTCGTCCGGGACCTCACCGAGGCCGTGGACACCGAGGCCGAGCTGGCCCGCTCCCAGCGGCAGACCGAGATGATCCTGCGCGCGGCCGCCGAGGGCGTCGTCGGCACGGACACCGACGGCCGCGTGGTCCTGGTCAACCCGGCCGCCGCGCAGATCCTCGGCTACCGCGCCACCGACCTCGGCAACCGCGAGCTGCACGGACTGATCCAGCACTCGCGCGCCGACGGCTCCCCCTTCCCCTTCGACGAGTCCCCGCTCGCCGACACCCTGCGCAGCGGGCGCAAGCACCGGGTCCGCGGCCAGGTGCTGTGGAACAAGGCCGGCCAGGCCGTCGCCGTCGACCTGACCACCTCGCCCGTACGGGACGGGGACCTGCTCGTCGGCGCCGTCATGACCTTCACCGACCGGCGCCCCTACGACGCGCTCGCGGCCCGGCACGCCCAGCTGGTGGCCGTCCTCGGCGACTCGCTGCGCGGGCCGCTGGACGAGCTGCGCGGGGAGCTGGCCACGCTGGCCGCCGACGACGGCGGGCAGCTGTGGCCCGAGGCCAACCAGCTGCTGCACCACCTGGCCGCCGGCTACTCGCGGATGACCGCCCTGGTGGACAACGTGCTCGGCTACCAGCGCCTGGACGCGGGCAGCGAGAAACTCCAGAAGCGGAACGTCCTGATCAACGAGGTCGTCAAGAGCGGCATCGACGGCGCGGTCGAACTGATCGGCCCCGGCCGGGTCCAGTTCGCCGTCCACGCCCCGACCATCGAGGCCGAGGTGGACGCGGAGCGGGTCGCGACCGCGCTGGCGCACCTGGTCGCGGACGTCGCCGGGATGGACGCCACCGGCAAGACCCGCCAGGGCAGCGGGTACGGCGACTCCACGATCGTCGTGGCCGCGGCGCAGCGCGGCGAGGTCGTACGGATCGAGGTGCGCGGCCCCTACGAGGGCGGCCACCCCGTCCACGAGCCGATCGTGCGGGGCATCGTCACCGCGCACGGCGGGCTCCTGCAGACGGTGGAGGTGCCCGGGGCGCCGGGCGGGGCGTACGTGCTGGAGCTGCCGCTGGGCACGGGTGCCGGGACGGTGGAGCTGCCCGATCCCGAGCCGGAGTCCGCACCGGAGCCGGAGGCCGCCCCGGCCACCGTCTCCGGGGGCCGGCGGGGCCGGCGTGGAGTGGACGCCTTCCTGGAGGACGGCAACGGCGGGGCCCCGGACGCGGGGGCGCGCGAGGGCGGAGGCGCGCTGGCGCTGCCGTCCGGGCGGCGCCGCGCGGACGGCGAGGGCCCCGGCCAGGACGACCGGGCCCCCGGTTCGGGTCCGGCGGAGCTCGGTCAGTCCCCGGTGAACCCGGCGGGGCTCGGCACCGGGCGCCGACGGGGCCGTGACGGCGACGGCGGCGCGGACTCCGACCCGCCCGGTGCCGGCCGGCCCGTGCCCCCGCAGGGCACCGCCATGCCCGCACTGCCGCCCGTACCGGCCGTTCCCCCCGTTCCGTTGACCGAGCATCCGGCCGGGCGCCGGCGTGCGCTGGGTCCGGTGGCCGCGCCCGCGCAGCCGGGCGGCCCGGTGCCCGCGACCGGTCTCGCGGCGGCCGCCGCGCCCCGACCCGTCGCGCCCGAGGGCGGCTTCGCGCTGCCCGCCGGGCCGAGCACCGCCGCTGCCGCCGCCCAGGGCGCCCCGGCCGGTTCCGGCGACGCCGACGGCGACGGCCCGGGCGGACGCCGTGCCCGCCGGGTGCTCGGCGCGCCGGCCTCCTCCGCCTCTCCCGGTCCGCAGGTCCCGGACGCTCCCGGCGGCGTGGAGCCCGTGCTTCCCACCGGACGGCGCCGGGCGCTGCCCTCGACCCCCGCCTGGCCCGTCCCGGCGGCCCGGACCGCGCCCGAGGACGCGGAGGCCGCGGCGGCCTCCGTGCCCGGTGCCCGGCAGCCCGGGGACGCCCCGGCGGCCGGTCAGCCGATCAGCGTGCGCGCGCTCGGCACCCTGGGGCAGGGCATCTCCGTGGACGCGGGCGCGGCCGGCCCCGGCGGGTCCGGCTCCGGCCGGCGCCGTCGGCTCTCCGAACCGGCGCCCCAGGGGCGGGCCTTCGCCATAGGGGCCCCCGAGGCGGGCGCCGCCGAGGGCCCGGAGCCGCTCGACGGGCCCGGTGGAGCCGTCGAGGTGGTCAACCGTCCCGTGCCGCAGCCCGTGGACGACGAGCTTCCGCCCGAGCCGCTGGACAACCCGCGCCGACTGCTGGTGTGGCCGGCTCCGGACGCTCAGACGCAGCAGGCGCTGAGCGAGCGCGGCTACCGCCCGGTGATCGTGCACTCGCGCGAGGATGTGGACGCGCAGATCGCGGCCTTCCCGGCCGCCCTGTTCGTCGACCCGCTGACCGGGCCGATCACCCGGACCGCCCTGCAGTCCCTGCGCCAGGCCGCGGTTGCCGCCGAGGTCCCCGTCCTGGTCACGGCCGGGCTGGGGCACGCCACGCGCGAAGCGGCGTACGGCGCCGATCCGGCGGTCCTGCTCAAGGCGCTGGCGCCGCGCGACAGCGAACAGCACCCCTCCCGCGTGCTGCTGATCGAGGAGCACGACGAGGTCGCCACCGCGCTGACGGCCGCGTTGGAGCGGCGCGGCCTCCAGGTCGCGCGGGCGGGAGCGGACACCGACGCCGTGGAGCTGGCGACCCGGATGCGGCCCAACCTGGTGGTCATGGACCTCATGCAGGTGCGGCGCCGGCGGGCCGGGATCGTGGATTGGCTGCGCGCCAACGGGCAGCTGAACCGCACCCCGCTGGTCGTCTACACGGCCACCGGGATCGAGCCGGGCGACCGGCCGCGGCTGGCCTCCGGGGAGAGCGTGCTGTTCCTCGCGGAACGTGCCACGACCGCGGACGTACAGGGCCGCATCGTGGACCTCCTGGCCAAGATCGGCACCAACTAGCCATCCTGGTCCGATGGCCACCACCGACACGACCGAGCACAGCGTCCCCGCCGACAACGGAGAGGTGAGCCTGCTCATCGCGCGGCAGGTGGAGCCGGGCTACGAGGAGGCCTTCGAGAGCTGGGCGCGCGGCATCCTGGAGACCGCCGCGCGCTTCCCGGACCACTTGGGCTACGGACTGTTCCGGCCCGCGGCCGAGGGCGCCCCATGGTTCCTCGTCCACCGCTTCCGCGACCAGGAGGCGCTCGCGCGCTGGCAGGAGTCGCCGGAGCGGGCCGAGTGGTTCGCCCACTGCGAGGGCCATCACCACACCGAGATAGCCCGGCGTGAGCTGCACGGCATGGAGACCTGGTTCGCCAAGCCGGGTACGACCCGGCCCGCGCCGCCGCGGTGGAAGATGGCGATCAGCTCGGGGCTGGCCATCTTCCCCATTTCACTGATCGGCAACGCGGTGCTCGGGCCGTACCTGGTGGACGTGAACTTCGTGCTGCGGACGGCCGCCTTCGCGGCCGTCTTCAGCACCCTGATGACGTACGTGGCCATGCCCGCCGTCAGCCGGCTGCTGCGACCGTGGCTGACCCGCGGCTGACCCGCCGCCCGGGGCCGCCTAGGCGAGGGTGGTGACGTCCAGGTCGCCGTCGGCGTACTGCTTGCGGATCACCTTCTTGTCGAACTTGCCGACGCTGGTCTTCGGCACGGCCTCGACGGACGTCCAGCGCTCCGGCAGCTGCCACTTGGCGACCGACCGGGCGAGGAAGGCGCGCAGTGCCTCGTAGTCGGCCGTGGCGCCGTCCTTGAGGACGACCGTGGCCAGGGGGCGCTCGCCCCACTTCTCGTCGGGTACGGCGACGACCGCCGCCTCGGCGACCTCGGGGTGGGCCATCAGCGCGTTCTCCAGCTCGACGCTGGAGATCCACTCGCCGCCGGACTTGATGACGTCCTTGGCCCGGTCGGTGAGGGTGAGGAAGCCGGCGGAACTGATCACGCCGACGTCCCCGGTCTTGAGCCAGCCGTCGGCGCTGAACTTATCCTCGGGCCGCAGCGGTTCGCCGGAGGCGCCTCCGTAGTAGGCGCCCGCGATCCAGTTGCCGCGGACCTCCAGCTCACCCGCCGACTCGCCGTCCCACGGCAGGACGTCGCCGGTGGGCCCGATGAGGCGGGCCTCGACGCCGGCCGGGAAACGGCCCTGGGTGACGCGGTACGGCCACTCCTCCTCGGCGCTGAGCCCGGCCGGCGGGTGCGCCATGGTGCCGAGCGGGGAGGTCTCCGTCATGCCCCAGGCGTGGCAGAGGCGGACGCCGAGCTTGTCGTAGGCCTCCATCAGCGAAGGCGGACAGGCGGCGCCGCCGATGGTGACCTGCTTCATCGAGGTCAGGTCGCGGGGGCGGGCGGTGACCTCGGCGAGCAGCCCCTGCCAGATGGTGGGGACGGCCGCCGCGTGGGTGGGCTTCTCCCGCTCGATCATCTCGGCGAGCGGGGCGGGCTGGAGGAAGCGGTCCGGCATCAGCATGTTGATGCCGGTCATGAAGGTGGCGTGGGGCAGTCCCCAGGCGTTCACGTGGAACTGCGGGACCACGATCAGGCTGGTGTCGTGGTCGGTGAGGCCCATCGACTCGGTCATGTTGACCTGCATGGAGTGCAGGTAGACCGAGCGGTGGGAGTAGACGACGCCCTTGGGCTCCCCGGTGGTGCCGGAGGTGTAGCACATGGCCGCGGCCTGGCGCTCGTCCAGTTCGGGCCAGTCATAGTGGCCGGGGCGGCCTTCGAGGAGCTCCTCGTACTCGTGGACCCGTACGCCGAGCCCGTCGAGGGCGGAGCGGTCGCCGACGCCGGTGACCACGACGTGCTCGACGGTGGGCAGGTGCGGCAGCAGCGGCGCCAGCAGGGGCAGCAGGGTGCCGTTCACCAGCACCACCCGGTCGGCCGCGTGGTTGACGATGAAGACCAGCTGCTCCGGGGGCAGCCGCAGGTTGAGCGTGTGCAGGACCGCGCCCATGGAGGGGATCGCGAAGTACGCCTCGACATGCTCGGAGTTGTTCCACATGAGCGTCGCGACCCGTTCGTCCTGCTGGACTCCGAGCTCGTCACGCAGGGCGTGCGCGAGCCGCGCGGCGCGGACGCCGATCTCGGCGAAGCTGCGCCGGTGCGGCTCGGCCTCGCCGGTCCAGGTCGTGACCTGGGAGTCTCCGTGAATCGTCGACCCGTGGGCCAGGATCCGCGAGATCAGCAGCGGTACATCCTGCATGGTGCTCAGCAAAGCGTCCTCCCGGTGAGCGCTGCGGCGCTGCGGCGGCTGTCGGATGCTGCCGATTCTGCGCACGTACCGGTCGGCATGTCACTACCCGGGAGTACAAACAGGCTGGTCGATCACTGTTCGGGTCGGCGGTCTGGCCGATGTTTCACGTGAAACAGGGTTCGTGTTTCACGTGAAACGACGCTCGGCGCTCAGCGCACCGGGGTGAGCTCCGGGTCCTCGCGGAGCTTGACCAGGGCGCGGGAGACGGCGCTCTTGACGGTGCCCACCGAGACGCCGAGCAGTTCGGCGGTCTGCGCTTCGCTCAGGTCCTCGTAGTAGCGCAGGACGACCATGGCCCGCTGGCGGTCGGGCAGCCGGGTCACCGCCCGCCACATCGCGTCGCGCAGCACCTGGGTCTCCGCGGGGTCGGCGAAGGCCCGCTCCTCGTTCTCGGGGACCTCGTCGCAGATGAACTCGTCGACCTTGCGCTTGCGCCACTGCGAGGTGCGGGTGTTGACCAGGGCCCGCCGGACGTAGCCGTCGAGGGCGCGATGGTCCTCGATGCGGTCCCAGGCGACGTAGGTCTTGGCGAGGGCCGTCTGGAGCAGGTCCTCGGCGTCGCACGGGTTGGCCGTCAGGGAGCGCGCGGTGCGCATCAGGGCCGTGCCACGGGTCCGGACGTACGCCGAGAACGACGGGTACGGCGTCGGGTTCGAGGCGAGCGTGCACACAGGCGTGGTCATGGCTCCACGCTAGGAGCGGAGCGCGCTCCTGGGATCGCCCGCAGGTGCCGAAGCGGGGTCCCCCTCAGGTTGTACGGCCCGGCCGCGCCCCACCTCCTGTAGGTGGAGGAGGGGGCGCGCGACCAGTACCGGAGTCAGACGTCGGCCCCCAGGATCAGCCCGGAGGTCGGTACCCCCGTGCCGGCCGTGACGAGGACGCGCCCGGCACCGGGGACCTGGTTGACGGAGGTGCCGCGCAGCTGGCGGACGGCTTCGGCGATGCCGTTCATCCCGTGCAGGTAGGCCTCCCCGAGCTGGCCGCCGTGGGTGTTGAGGGGGAGCGCGCCGGCGGCCGTGAAGTCGGCGGCCTCACCCGGGCCGCAGAAGCCGAACTCCTCCAGCTGCATGAGGACGAAGGGCGTGAAGTGGTCGTAGAGGATGCCCACGTCGATGTCGGAGGGCCGCAGGCCGCTGGTCCGCCACAGCTGGCGGGCGACCACGTCCATCTCCGGGAGGCCGGTGAGGTCATCGCGGTAGAAGGAGGTCATCCCCTCCTGGCGCCGGCCCGCGCCCTGGGCGGCCGCGGTGATCACGGCGGGCTTCCGGCGCAGGTCGCGGGCCCGCTCGGCGGTGGTGACGACGAGGGCCTGGCCGCCGTCGGTCTCCTGGCAGCAGTCCAGCAGCCGCAGCGGTTCGACGATCCAGCGGGAGGCGGCGTGGTCGGCCAGGGTGATGGGCTTGCCGTAGAAGTACGCGGCGGGGTTGTTCGCGGCGTACTTGCGGCCGGTGACGGCGACGTGCCCGAAGGCCTCGGGGGTGAGGTGGTGGGTGTGCAGGTAGCGCTGGGCGGCCATGGCCACCCAGGAGGCGGGGGTGAGCAGCCCCCACGGGAGGGACCAGCCGAGGGCCGCCCCCTCCGCGGAGGGCTCGCGCTGCTGGACGCCGGAGCCGAAGCGGCGGCCGGAGCGCTCGTTGAAGGCGCGGTAGCAGACGACGACCTCGGCGACGCCGGTGGCGACGGCGAGGGCGGCCTGCTGGACGGTGGCGCAGGCCGCGCCGCCCCCGTAGTGGACGCGGGAGAAGAAGGAGAGCTCCCCGATGCCGGCGGCCTGGGCGACGGTGATCTCGGGGCTGGTGTCCATCGTGAAGGTGACCAGGCCGTCGACGTCGGCGGGGGTGAGTCCGGCGTCGTCGAGGGCGGCGTGCACGGCCTCGACGGCGAGTTTGAGCTCGCTGCGGCCGGAGTCCTTGGAGAACTCGGTCGCCCCGATGCCGGCGATGGCGGCGCGGCCGCCCAGGTCGTCGCGGAGGCGGACGCTCATGCGCGGGCCCCCAGGGTGACGGTCACGGTGCCCGTGACGTGGTGGCCGAGGCGGTTGGCGCCGACGACCCGGATCTCGGCGGTGTCCCCGTCGAGGGCGGTGACGGTGCCGGTGAGGGTCATGGTGTCGCCCGGGTAGTTGGGGGCGCCGAGACGGATGGCCACTTTGCGCAGGACGGCTTCCGGTCCGAGGTGGTCGGTGATGTACCGGCCGACGAGCCCGTTGGTGGTCAGGATGTTCATGAAGATGTCCGGGGAGCCCTTCTCGCGGGCGAGCCCCGCGTCGTGGTGGACGTCCTGGTAGTCGCGGGAGGCGAGGGCGCCCGCCACGATCAGGGTGCGGGTCACCGGGATCTCCAGCGGTGGCAGCGCGTCGCCGACGTTCATGCGTCCTCCCCTTCCGATATGAGCCCGCCCAGCTCCGACAGCAGCTCGCTGCCGCAGCCCAGGTAGGCGTCCAGCTGGCGCCCCCACAGGAAGTGGCGGTGGACGGGGTGGTCCAGGTCGGCGCCCATGCCGCCGTGCAGGTGCTGGCCCGCGTGGACGACCCGCTTGCCCGCCTCGGAGGCCCACCAGGCCGCCGTGAGCGCGTGCTCGCGGGCCGGGAGGCCCTCGTCGATGCGCCAGGCCGCCTCGTACGCGGTGACCCGGATGGCCTCGGTGTCCATGTGGGCGTCGGCCGCGCGGAGCATGACCCCCTGGTTGGTGGAGAGGGGACGGCCGAACTGCTCGCGGGTGGAGGTGTACTCGGCGGCGCGGGCGAGGGAGCCGGCGCAGACGCCGGCCTGGAGCCCGGCGAAGGCGGTCCGGGCGGCGGCCAGCACGGCGTCGTGGGCGTCCGGGCCGCCGAGCCGTTCCGCCGGGGCGCCGGTCAGGGTGAGGCTCCCCGCCGACCAGGGGGCGGTCGTCTCCACCGGCCGCGTGCCGACGCCGGGTGCGTCCGTCCGTACGAGCCACAGCGTCCGGTCCCGGTCCGGGACCAGCACGTGCGTGGCGTCGCGCAGCCAGGGGACGACGGCGGCGATGCCGGTGAGGCGTCCGTCGGAGTCGGCGGTGACCGTCCGGCGGGCGGGGAAGGCGCCGGTGGCGACGGCCTCGCCGGAGCCGAGGGCCGGCAGCAGGCGGGCGCGCTGCTCGGGGCTGCCGTGCGCGGCCACGGGGAGGATCCCGTAGGCGCAGGTGGCGGCGTACGGGACCTGGGCGGTGGTGCGGCCCTGCTCCTCCAGGAGGAGGACCAGGCCGAGGAGGCCGACCTCCTCGACGGCGGCGGTCAGGCCGGCGGCGGTGAGCGCCTTCCACAGTTCGGCGTCGCTGCAGGTGCCGGCCGCGGCGAGGCGCTCGTGGGTGGCGAGGTCATGGAAGATCCGGGCGGCCAGGGAGGCCGCGGCAGCCTGTTCCTCGGTGGGGTGGAAGTCCATGTCAGCCCGCCTCTCCGCGGAAGACGGGCAGTTCGAGGGTGTCGTCGACGCGGAGGAACTCCAGCCGGACGGGGAGGCCGATGCGCACCTTGTCGTAGGGGACCCCGGTGATGTTGCTGATCATCCGCACGCCTTCGGCCAGCTCGACGAGGGCCACCGCGTACGGGGGGTCGAAGGCCGGGAAGGGCGGGTGGTGCATGACGACGTACGAGAAGACGGTGCCGGCGCCGCTCGCCTCGACGGTGTCCCAGTCGGGCGAGGAGCAGGCGTTGCAGCCGGGCAGCCAGGGGAAGCGCAGGGTCGCGCAGGCGGTGCAGCGCTGGATCAGCAGCCTGTGGTCACGGACGCCGTCCCAGAAGCCCCGGTTGTCGCGGTTGACCACGGGCCGCGGGCGCTGTGCCTTCGGGGCGGCGCCGGCCTGGGCGGGGGGCGGTGCGGCCGCCGGCGCGTACTTGAGGATGCGGAAGCGGTGGGTGCCGGCGAGTTCGCCGTCGGCGTGGACGTCCATCCGGGTGGTCACGAAGTGGCCGGCGCCGAGTTTCGTCGTCTTGCGCGGAGACACCGACTCGATCACCGCGTCGAAGGTGACGGTGTCCCCGGGGCGCAGGGGGCGGAGGTACTCCTGCTCGCAGTCGGTGGCGACCACCGAGGTGCAGCCCGCGCCGTCGAGGAGCGCGAACAGCTCGTCGTAGGCGGTGGAGCGGCCGGTGTGGCCGGAGAGCCCGCCCATCGTCCAGGCCTGGAGCATGGTGGGCGGGGCGATGGCACCGGGACCGGTGTAGGCGGGGTTGGCGTCGCCCATGGCCTCGCACCAGTGGCGGATCATCGGCTCGTTCACCGGGTCCTTGCCCCGCCCGCCGGTGGCGGCGGGCCGTCCCTCGAAGGCCCTGAGCCGCCGGAGCAGTTCCGCATCCGCCGCGGCCGTCTCGTCGGCGCTCATCGCTTCCTTCCCTTCATGCCGAGCCGCATCATGGCGACGATCTCGCGCTGGACCTCGCTGACCCCGCCGCCGAAGGTGTTGATCTGGGCGGCGCGGTTCATCCGCTCCAGCTCGCCGCCGAGGAAGGCCTCCGGCCCGCGGACGAGGGCCTCCTCGCCGACCACCTCCTGGCAGATCCGGTACACCTCGACGGCGGACTCGGTGCCGAGGAACTTCACTCCGCTGGCGTCGCCGGGGGCCAGGGTGCCGGCGCCGACGTCCTGGACGAGGCGCCAGTTGAGGAGGCGTACGGCGGCCAGCCGGGCGTGCGCCTCGGCGAGGCGGGCCCGGACCCAGGGCCGGTCCGCCGGGCGTTCTCCGGTGGCGGGGTCGGGGGTGAGGGCGTGGGCGCGGGCGGCCTCGTAGAAGTCCTCGGCCTGCATGCCGATGGCGGCGAGGGCGACGCGCTCGTGGTTGAGCTGGTTGGTGATCAGGCCCCAGCCGCCGTGTTCGGGGCCGACGAGGTGGCCGGCGGGCACGCGGACGCCGTCGTAGTACGTCGCCGTCGTGGTGAGGCCGCCGACGGTGTCGATGGGGGTCCAGGAGAAGCCGGGGCTGTCGGTGGGCACCAGGATGATGGAGATGCCCTGGTGCTTGGGGGCCTGCGGGTCGGTGCGGCAGGCGAGCCAGATCCAGTCGGCGTTCTGGGCGTTGGAGGTGAAGATCTTCTGTCCGTCGACCACCCAGTCGCCGTTCCCGTCGCGGACGGCGCGCGTGCGCAGGGCGGCCAGGTCGGTGCCGGCCTCGGGCTCGGAGTAGCCGATGGCGAAGACGGTCTCGCCCCGCAGGATGCGCGGCAGGAAGTAGTCCTTCTGCTCGGGGGTCCCGTACTTCATGAGGGTGGGGCCCACGGTGTTGAGCGTGACCATGGAGACGGGGGCACCGGCCCGGTAGGCCTCGTCGAAGAACACGAACTGCTCGTCGGGGCCGCGGCCCCGGCCGCCGTACTCGACGGGCCAGCCCAGGCCGAGCAGCCCGTCTGCGCCGATGCGGCGCAGCAGGGCGCGCTGGGCCGCCGGGTCCGCGGGGACGCCGTCCGGCAGCAGGTCCCGGAAGTACTCGCGCAGTTCGGCGCGTAGCCGTGACTGCCCTTCTGACGGAGCGAGGTGCACGGCGCTGGCCTCCCGGCATCGCAGCGGACGAGTGGAACTGACTGTCCGTCAGATTTACTGGCGATGTCAAGGTCGGGGGCACGGCGACGGCCATGGGCCCCGGCACGCCCGGCACGCGGGAGGGCGCCCGCACTACCGGACCCCAGCCGGTCCGCTCGTACGGGCGCCCTCAGTGGTCCGCGCGGTTCAGGAGGCTCCTACCGCCACGGGAAGAAGTTCACCGCCACGTGGGAGTTGGCCTGGTGGATCGCCGTGTAGGCCGATCCGTTCACCTGGGCGGTGTTGTTCTGGTTCGACGCACCGGCGCCGGTGGCCACCTGCTGCGAGGTGGAGGAGTTGCCGTGGTTGTCGCCGCCCACACCACTGCCGATGACGCTGGCGACGCTCGCATTCGATCCGTCGTTCGCGAACGAGCCGTTGTCGGCCGACGCGACCCCGCCGAACAGGGCGGCGGCGAGGGGGAGCGAGGCGACGGCGGCGATGACGCGGGCGGTACGGATGCTTGCCATTCTGAGTCCTCCAGAAAACCGAAGTCGGGTTCTTCCCGAGCACTCTCGTCACGCACGGAACCCGCGTCGCACGGATGGTGAATCGTTCCGCCAAACTCGCTCGACCCGGACATGCCGAAAAGGGCCGCACCGTCCGGGAACCCCACCGTCTCCCGGCCCTGCGGCCCTGCTCTACCAGGCTTCGCGCCCCCTGTGCGCCCCCGCAATCCGCTGGAGCGAGCCCCCGCTACGCGGCGAGCGCGACCGATTCCCGGCCGGGCGGGGTGAGTGCGAGCGCCGCCGCGGTCGCGGAGCGGCGTACGGAGGGGCACTTGCCGTGGGCCTCCGCCCGGATCCGCTGCTTGATCGTCGGGGGCAGCGAGCCGCCGCGCATCATCGCCCGCCACGTCCGCCGCGCAACCTGAACCGGCCGGCCCACGACCGGGGCCGAAGGAGTGGCCGCCGCGGCCGGTGCGACCGCAGCCGAAGCCGAAGCCGGAGCCGCCTTGCCCCTCAGGCCGACAGCGGCCAGGAGCGCCACGAGCGCGGCGAGGAAGGAGGTCCAGAGCGACGTGATGCTGCTGCGGTGGGCCATGACGAACGCCTCGATTCCCGATGTTCCGACGGGCGGATCTGCATACATTCGTCATGATGCGACCGCAACCGCACCCTTTCGACCACGCACGCCGATCTTCCGACAAACACCACCCGGAAGGCCCAAGGCCCTGCGCGGCGCACCGCGGGACACGCAGAAGGGGCGCCCCTCGATGAGGGGCGCCCCTGTCTCGTCGGCGCCTGCGCCGACCTGTGGCGGTGGGTGTGGGATTTGAACCCACGGTGACTCGCGCCACGACGGTTTTCAAGACCGTTCCCTTAGGCCGCTCGGGCAACCCACCTGGCCCGTACAGAGTACCGGGATGTGGGGGCGGGTGGGGTGGGAGTCGGCGTGGCGCGGGTCAGGACGTCTGGGCCTTGTCGTAGGCCGCTTTGGCCTCGTTGCCGAAGTAGGGGCCGAACATCGTGTTCGGCAGGAAGTTGTAGCCGAAGCTGTTCACCGAGACCTGCGTGCCCAGGCCCGTCGACTCGTCGAAGTCCTGGAACCAGGGGCCGCCGCTGGAGCCGCCGGTCATGTTGCAGCCCATGCTGTGGTCCTTGGTGAGCAGGAAGTCCTTGCCCGTGTTGGCCGCGCAGTAGACGAGCTTGGTGCCGTCGTAGGGTGCGGCCGCGGGGAAGCCGAAGGAGTACATCCTCTTGTTGTAGCCGCCGTTGAACTGGATGCCCTGGGCGCCGACGGTCTGGCTGAGGGTCCGGCCGTTCTGCGGGGCGACGACGGCGAGGCCGACGTCCATGTTCATGTCCTCGCTCGCGGCCCACTGGTCGGTGGCGAGGGTCTTGGTGGCCACCCACTGGCCGTACGGGGCCTTGCCGTTGTCGTAGCCCGGCACGAAGATCCAATCGGTGTGCCAGGCCCCCTGGTACTTCACGCAGTGCCCGGCCGTGATGACCGTGCTGCCGTTCTGGCTGGTGATGGAGTCGCCCGAGCAGGAGGCGGTGCGGCCCTGGAAGGTGAAGAACACCCGGCCCGAGGTCCTCACGACCGCTCCGCCGCTCGTCCAGGCCGCGCCGGCCTGCGGGAACGCCGTGGGTGAGGTCGGGGCCACCCGGGTGGGCCGGCCCGCCGTCACGGGCGCCGTGCGGGTCCCGCCGGGGGACGCCGTCACGTCGAGCGGGGTGGCCTGGCGCATCCGCTCGGCCGTCCAGAAGCCCGGGGTCTGGCGCGGCCGGAACGAGGAGGGCGACTCCGCGGCCGCCGAGGGGGAGGCCGCCGTCAGGGCGCCCGCGAGCAGGGCGCCCGCGGCGAGGAGGACGGACGCCGCCGTGCGATGACGATTCACGCAGGACTCCTTCTGCCGTGCCCGGACCGGACGGAGCCGGGCAGGGTGGGGTGAAGAGCTGTCGGTGCGGATCGGCTGTTCGGCTTGCCGGGGCAGGGTCGCACGCGGCCCCCGAGATGTCAGGGGGCGGTCCGGACGTTCGGTCGGTTCCGGCCAGGGATTGGCCGACTTCATGGCGTCATGTGGTCACCAGGACGCCCACGTAGGAGACGCCCGCCACCACCGCCCAGGCCCCGAGGCCCAGGAGCGCGGCCCGTCCGCCCGTACGGGCGAGGCTCGGCAGGTGAACGGCGCTGCCCAGCCCGAACAGGGCCGCGGCCAGCAGGATCTCCTGGACGGTGTGCGCCCCGTCCAGAGCCGCGTGGGGCAGCAGGCCCGTCGCGCGCAGCGCGGCCGCCGCCAGGAACCCGACGACGAACAGCGGGACCGGGGCCGGGCGCTTCCCCGAGGAGGTGCGTACGCCGCGCCGCCGCGCCCGCATCGAGAAGGCCACGGCCGCCACCAGCGGGGCCAGCAGGGCCACCCGCATCAGCTTGACCAGCACCGCCTCGCCGAGCGCGGCGGGGCCTGCGGTCTGGGCCGTCGCCACGACCTGGCCGACGTCGTGGACGCTCGCGCCCACCCAGCGCCCGAAGGCCGGGTCCGAGAGACCCAAGGGGCCCTGGAGCAGGGGGAGTACGGCGATGGCGAGGGTGCCGCAGAGGGTGACCAGTGCCACCGAAGCGGCCACGTCCTCCTCGTCGCTCCCCGACACCTCGCTCACCGCGCCGATCGCCGAGGCACCGCAGATGGAGTAGCCGGTTGCGATCAGCAGGGGCTGGTCACCGGGGAGTCCGAGGCGGCGGCCCAGCCAGACCGTGCCGAAGAAGGTCGCCGCGACCACCGCGCTCACCATGGCCACCGTCGACCAGCCGAGCCGCAGCACCTGGTCCAGGCCGAGCCCGAGGCCCAGCAGGACGATGCCGATCCGCATCAGCCGCCGTCCGGCGAGGGACAGGCCCGGGCGGGCCGGTCCGCGTACGACACCCCGTATGCCGGGGAGGTGGGCCACCGCGATGCCCAGCACCACCGAGGCGGTCAGCATCGGTACGGCGGGGACCAGCCGGTGCACGCACCAGGCCACCAGGACGCCGGCGGCGGCCAGGCCCAAACCCGGCCAGGGAGTGGGTGTTTCACGTGAAACAACGGGGACCGCCTCGCTCTGCGGGCGGTGGAGGAGCGCCATCAGTCGACGGGGAGCGTGTAGACGCGGCGGATGCTGCTGCCCAGCCGGGAGACGTCGGCCCCGTAGATGTGGACCGATATCGCCTTGCCGGTACAGGAGTTGCGCACCTTGTGGATGTCCCCGGGCGGGGCGAACCCGCAGACCTCGCCCTGCGCGTTGACCACGTCCTCGGTGGCCACCAGGCGGGCGGCGTCCGTACCGGGCGCGAGCCGGTAGCGGCGCTCGCTCTCCTCGCCCTGATGCACGCCGGCCACGCACCACGAGACGTGGTCGTGGATACAGGTCTCCTGGCCGGGCATCCAGACCAGGGCCACGACCGAGAAGCTGCCGTCGGCCTCGGCGTGCAGGATGTGCTGCCGGTAGTGCTCCGGGTCGCCCTCCTGCTGCTCCGCGGTCAGCAGATCGGACGCGCCCAGGTGCGGGGCGAGGCGCTCGCCGACGAGGTAGGCGGTCAGATCGGGGGCCAGCCCCCGGTCGACGACCGTGCGGATCTCACTGACGAGGGCGGCCATCCTCGTGGTCGTACGGGCCGGCGTGGTGGTGGTCATACAAGCAGCGTCGGGCGGACGATCCATCACGTCCAACGACAGTTCTGACGTGAAATCCCAACTTCCGCTTATGGATCCGGGGCGGTCGGGGCCCGGCGCGGATCAGCAGCCGACCCGGTTCGACGCGACCCGCTTGAGCTCGTCGAGGACCACGGCCGTCGCCGGGATCCGCAGGTGGTCGCGGTAGACGTACGCGGCGATGTGACGGCGCGCGGCCGGCTCCAGCACCCGGCCGCAGACCTTGGTCAGCGAGAGCGAGGGCAGGACGAGGGCGGGCATCATCGCCACGCCCAGCCCCTGGGCGACCAGGCTCTGGACCACCAGGTTGTCGTCGGTGGCGAACCGGATGTCGGGGACGAAGCCCAGCTCGGCGCACTCGTGCAGCAGGTTCGCCCGGCAGCGCGGACAGCCGGCGATCCACTGCTCCTCGGCGAGGTCGGCCAGGTGCACGGCCCGGCGGCGGGCGAGCGGATGGCCGGTCGGCAGCAGCACCGTCAGCTGGTCCTCCAGCAGCCTGACCTCGGCCACCTCCGCCGGGACCTCCTCGTGCAGCCCGGGATAGGTGAACGCCAGGGTGATGTCGCACTCGCCGCGCAGGAGCCTGCGCAGGGACTCCGGGGGCTCGCCTTCGAGCAGTTCGACTTGCACGCCGGGATGGTCCTTGGCGAGGCCGCTGAGGGCCTCCGGGACCAGGGTGACGTTGGCGCTGGGGAACCCGCAGACCCGGACGCGCCCGGTGCGCAGCCGCGTGTAGGCCTTCAGCTGGGCCTCCGCCGCCGAGAGGCTGCCGAGGATGGACTCGGCGTGCCGGGCCAGGGACTCGCCCGCCTCGGTGAGCTTCATCTTCCGGCCCACACGGGTGAACAGCGGTGTTCCGACGGCGCGTTCGAGCGCCTTCATCTGCTGGGTGATCGCGGGCTGGGTGTAGCCCAGCGCACGGGCGGCGGCCGAGTACGAGCCCGCAGCGACCACTTCGTGGAATGTCCGTATGTGCCGTGAATCGAACACCAGCGAAGCATAAGCAGATATTGGGAGGGGCCGTAGCCGGATTCCCGGCCACGGCCCCTCCCATCAAGCCACCGTCGAGCGGGGCCCGCGTCCTTGTCGCGGCGGCTACTTGTCGCCGACGCGCGAGCCGAGCGTGATGTCGACCGTCGCCGGCTTGCCGCCGCGCAGGTAGGTCAGCTTCACGGTGTCGCCCGGCTTGTACGTCCAGATCAGGCTGATCAGGGTCGGGCCGCTGTCGACCTGCTTGCCGCCGAACTCCGTGATCACGTCGCCGGGCTTGAGGCCCGCCTTGCCGGCGGGACCGTTCGGGTCGACCAGTTCGTTGGCCGGGGCGCCCTGCTCGGAGATCTTGGCGCCGTCCGTCTTCGCCTGGAGGTCGACGGATACGGAGATCACCGGATAGACCGGCTTGCCCGTGCTGATCAGCGAGGTGGCGACGTTCTTGGCCTGGTTGATCGGGATGGCGAAGCCCAGGCCGATCGAGCCGGCCTGTCCGCCGCCGAAGCCGCCGTTGCCGGCGGACTGGATCGCCGAGTTGATGCCGATGACGGCGCCCCGGTTGTCCAGCAGCGGACCGCCGGAGTTGCCCGGGTTGATGGAGGCGTCCGTCTGCAGCGCGCTCATGTACGAGTTCTTGCCGCCGGAGCCGTCGCCGGAGGCCACCGGACGGTTCTTCGCGCTGATGATGCCGGTGGTGACCGTGTTCGAGAGGCCGAAGGGGGCGCCGATCGCGATGGTCGGGTCGCCGACGGCCACCTTGTCGGAGTCGCCGAGCGCCAGCGGCTTGAGGTTGGCCGGCGGGTTCTTCAGCTTGATGACGGCCACGTCGTAGCCCTGGGCCCGGCCCACGACCTCGGCCTCGTACTTCTTGCCGTCCGAGAAGGTGGCGGAGAGCTTGCCGCCGTTGGCGGCGGAGGCCACCACGTGGTTGTTGGTGAGGATGTGGCCCTGCTCGTCGTAGACGAACCCGGTGCCGGTGCCGCCCTCGCCGTCCCCGGCCGAGGCCTCGATGGTGACGACGCTGGGCAGCGCGGCGGCGGCCAGGCCCGCGACGGAGCCGGCGTCCCGCTTGAGGTCCTTGGGGGTGTTGGCCGCGCTGATCGTGGTCGAGCCGGAGCCGCTGTGGTCGCGCTGGGCCGCCCAGTAGCCGACTCCGCCGCCCACGCCGCCCGCGAGCAGGGCCGCCACCAGGACGGCCGCGATCAGACCGCCCCGGCCCTTCGGCTTGGGCTGCGGGGCGCCGTCGGCGGTGAGCGGCACGCCCCAGGTGCCGCCGCCCTGGCCGGCACCCGCGCCGCCCGCTCCGTACGCGGGGACCGCCGGCGGCGGCGGGGGCCAGGCCTCGGCGCCGTACGCGGTCTCGGCGTGGGCCGCCGGCGGGGCCGCCGGGGCCTGCTCGTGGCCGTACGCCGGGGGTGCGGCGGGGGGTGCCGCCGGGGTGGGCGGGAGCTGCTGGGTGTGCTCGGTGCCGGGCACCGGGGCGGGGGCCTCGGCCGGAGCCGGGGGCGCGGCGGGGGGTGCGGCCGGGGCCGGCGCCTCGTGGGGCGCCGGGGCGGCCAGCTCGGGTGTGGAGGCGGCCACCGGCACGGGGGGTGCGGACGGGGCCGCGGGGGGCGTCGGGGCCGCGGTGCCCTCGTTCTCGGTGCTCACAGCGATGTCTCCTCGTCACACACGGCTTACTCGGCCCATACGGCTGCTGGAAATATCAGGCATATCGACCCGACACCCTCCGGGCATCGGTCCGACTGAACGTTCGACGCGCCGCAGAAGTTCCAGGGTGAAGCCTTCCCCATGACCCGTCAGAGCACTGTAAGCCGGACCTGTGCGTCTACCGGCTTCCTTTATATCCGACATATCGGACGCACCCCCAGGAGTCACCCCGACGCGCGGGGGTTCCGCGGTGGCACCATGACCGGGTGACCCACGCAACGCCGCGCCCCATCCAGGTCGTCGCCCACCGCGGCGCCTCGGAGGACGCCCCCGAGCACACCCTGGCCGCCTACCGGAAGGCGATCGAGGACGGCGCCGACGCCCTCGAATGCGACATCCGGCTGACCGCAGACGGTCATCTGGTGCTGGTCCACGACCGCCGCGTCAACCGCACCTCCAACGGCCGGGGCGCCGTCTCGGCCCTGGAGCTGGCCGACCTGACCGCCCTGGACTTCGGGTCCTGGAAGGACCGCGAGGAGTCCCCCGACTGGGACGCGGACCCGGAGCGCACCTCCGTGCTCACCCTGGAGCGGCTGCTGGAGCTGGTCGCCGACGCGGGCCGGCCGGTCCAGCTGGCGGTCGAGACGAAACACCCCACCCGCTGGGCCGGACAGGTGGAGGAGCGCCTGCTCTTCCTCCTCAAGCGCTTCGGACTGGACGCCCCGCCGGCCGCCGGCCCCCACCCCGTCCGGGTCATGAGCTTCTCCGCCCGCTCCCTGCACCGGGTGCGCGCGGCCGCTCCGACGGTCCCGACCGTCTACCTGATGCAGTTCGTCTCACCCAGGATGCGCGACGGCCGCCTGCCCGCGGGCGTGCGGATCGCCGGGCCGTCCATGCGCATCGTCCGCAGCCACCCCGGCTTCATCCGCAAGCTCCAGGCCGCGGGGCACTCCGTCCACGTATGGACCGTGAACGATCCGGATGATGTTCAGCTATGCGCGGATCTGGGTGTAGAAGCGATCATCACGAACAGACCTCGACAGGTTCTGTCACAACTCGGCCGCTGACGTCCCGTTTTGCACACCGGCCCCAAACATCCCGGCAGTGACAGGGCGTGCCCCGGCGCATCCGGTCCGCATTCATTCGTCATGGATGCGTCAGAGCGGTGCGTGCGGGCGGTTTCCGGTCCAGGCCAGTGGGGCATCCAGACCATGGCGTGGGGCTAAGGAGGTTCCGGGGGTGGCGTTGGTGATGGCACAGGAAGTGCCCACGTCGTCGTGCATGGACATTCGCCATGGTCCTGCGGGCGTGGGCGAGGCGAGGCACCGGATGCGCGAACAGCTGCGCATCAGCGGAGTGTCCGAATCGGTCGTGGACGATGCCGTACTGATCCTTTCCGAGCTCCTCAGCAACGCCTGCCGACACGGCCGGCCGCTGGGCGCCCGGGACGTCGGCGACGGCGAGATACGTGCCGCGTGGCGCGTCGACAAGGCGGGACGGCTCACCGTCGAGGTCACGGACGGAGGCGGCCCGACCCGCCCCGTCCCGGCCACCCCCTCGGTCACCGCGCACGGGGGCCGCGGGCTGAACATCATCAGCGCGCTGGCCCAGGACTGGGGCGTCCGCGACGGTGCGGCGGGCGAGATCACCGTATGGGTGGTCGTCGCCCGGGGGCCGCGGCACGACGACTTCGCTACGCGCGTCGCTCCCCCCGCGATCGACTTCGCCTCCGCCTTCGACGATCTCGACGTCTGACGGCCCCGACCGGCACCACCGGCCCGTCGCGGCGCGGCCGTCCGGGAGCGCACGCCGACCGTGCTCCCGGCCGCACCCCACCGGTTCCGGCGGTACGAACGGCTAGGCTCGCGCCCAGAGACACCGCCGTACCGCCGCAACCGGGAGACACCCACGATGGCCAAGAAGCGCCCCGCCGCGAAGACCGCGAAGCCGCAGCTCGACAACGGGGAGATCCCGGTGGTGGGCGCGCGCGAGCCCTGCCCCTGCGGTTCCGGGCGCCGGTACAAGGCCTGTCACGGAGCGGCCGCCGCGCACGCCGTCACCGAGCACGTGCGGCGCCCCTTCGAGGGACTGCCGGGCGAGTGCGACTGGGTGGCGCTGCGCGAGCTCGTCCCCGCCGCGACCGTGCCGCTGACCCTCAAGGGCGGCCTGCCCGAGGGCGTCCCGTCCGTCACGCTGGTGACCGTCCTGCCCATGGCGTGGCCGGCCCTGCGCCGCGAGGACGGTTCCGTCCTGCTCGGCCTGCAGAACGAGTCCAGCTCCGGGGACCTGGCCCGCGACATGGCCGACACCCTGGAACGCGCGATCGCCTCCGAGCCCGGCAACCCGGTTCCGGCCCGCCGCGTACCGGCCGAGGGTCCCCGACTTCAGGATCTCCTCGACCCGGACGGCGTTTTCGAGCCGGTTGTGCACACGGGCTTCGAATTCTGGATTCCGGACGCGGAGAGCGCCCAGAACGCCTCCCCCGAGATCGCCGCCTCCCTGGAGCGCGCCAACGCCGCCGCCATCCCCACCGTCAAGCTGACGGGCGTGGACGCGGCCTACTGGTGCGAGACCCCGGAGAAGAACCACCTGCGCTGGGTCATGCCCCACCCGGAGGAGAAGCTGCTCGACGCGCTCGCCCGGCTGCACGCGGCGGGCACCTCCTCCCTCGGCGAGGGCACCAAGCTCGTCGGCTCCTTCCGCGCCCACGGCCTGATGGTCCCCGTCTGGGACCTGCCCACCGGAGTCACCGCCGCGGACGTGGAGAAGCCCGCCGCCGAACTCGCGGAGCGCCTGGCCACGGCCCTGGCCACCGACGCGCCGCTGACCGCGGAGGAGCGCCGGGCGCGTGGCGGGCTCACCAACCGCCAGGTGACGCTGAGCTGACGGCCGCCCCGCGGACGGGTGTCCCGCGGGCGGCGGACGGCCGCGCGCGGGACCGGTGACCGGTGTCACAACTCCCGCTAATCGCCTGCAAATCGATGTCTGAATATCAGAGATCGAATTTGCGAACAGGCGATCTCTTGTTACCGTTCTTGTAGCCCGGTCGCTGGTGCATCCCCCGTCGCCAGCGACCGGGCCTCTGTCTTTCGGCGGTGCTCAACCGCCCGACGGTGCCGGTGAGTTGCTCCCGGACCGCAGCAACAGCCGTCCTTCATCGTCCGGAACTGCAAACTCCGCCACGGCCGAGTACGCGTCCGGCGCCCCCGCCGACTCCCCGCGGGGCGTCTCGCACAGCCCCGGCTCGTCCCCCGCCGCCACCGCACAGCGGATCTGCACCGTCCGCCCGGCCGGCCCCATCACCGTCAGCACGGCGTCCAGCGCGCGGCCGCTGGTGTTGCGGTAGTAGCTCCGGCCCCAGGTCCGGCCTTCGCTCGCCAGCACGCACGTCTGCGCCTCCAGGCCCTGCGGCGCGGAGAGTTCGGGACCGCAGCGGGAGTCGGTCCGGGGCTGCTCGGGCGGACCGGGCTGCGCCGGGGCGGTGGCGGGCCGCGCCCGGTCGGCCGTACGGGAGGAGGGGGAAAGGCCGAGCGAGGAGAGCAACCCCCCGCCTTTTCCGTCGGCCTGACCGGCGAAATCCGGCCCGGCGATCGCTCCGGCCAGGGGAAGCGACAAGATGATCAGCACACCGGCGCCGATACCGATCAGGCGGAGATTCATTCGCCGAAGATAGCGACGCGGGAAAGGGGCGCGGAGATCCCCGCGCCCAATTCCCTTGGAAACCCGCCCTGCTGGCACCCGTACGAGTGATGGTCCGGACGCAGCGGGCCGCGTACCCGGACCGGCTCCGGGGGCATTCAGTACGCGAGCCGGCTGCCCCCGCCGGGCGCGCTGCTGCTCGCCTCGACGAGCGCGTCCACGACCGCCTCCACCTCCGGCAGCCACAGCTCCGGCGCACCGGGGTGCCGCGGTTCGGGCTCCCGCTCCCAGCGCACCTGCCCGCCGCCCGACGCCGGTGAGGGCGGCAGCAGCAGGTAACCGCCCTCGCCGTGGAAGCGCAGCGAGGAGGGGACATGGTCCTTGGCGTACAGGAGTTCGCCGAGCCGCTCCAGCGAGTAGGGCGCGACGAGCAGGGCCCAGCGGGTCGGCGTGGCGACGATCGGACCGAGCCGCAGGCCCTGCGCGTCCAGCCGTACGACGGCACGCGCGGCGGCCTTCGCCGGCAGGCTCACCGCGCACGGCGCCGCCCCGCCGGTGGCCAGCAGCAGCGGTGCGGCCGGCCGCCTGCCCCACCACCAGGCCACCATCCGGGCGTCGGTGGTGGCGGCGAGGAGCCCGGGGTCGAAGGGATGGGCGCCCGGCACCACGCAGTCGGGGTCGGGGCAGGCACAGCGCCCGCCGTCGGCGCCGGCCCGGCCCACGCCCGGCAGTACGGGCCACTGCCGGACGGTGGCGCAGGTCAGCGCCGCGTCGAGGAGGGACGGAGCCGCGCCGGCCCCCGCCTCCGCCGCGGGACGGGAGGCGGCGCGCGGGAACTTCAAGCGATCGCGGAGCCGCTGGAGACGCCTTCCGAGGATCTCGCGCATCAGCGCTCGTTCCTTTCCGTTGAACGTCGAGGGCCACATCACACCATGTGAGCGGTGTTTCACCACACGTACACGTTTCGCGTCACTGGTCCGCCAGAAGCAGGTTCACACGGTTCGTGCAGTCTTCTTACGGGTCCGACAAACGTCCGGCGGGGCCCCGGAACGAGCGGTCCGAGCGACCCGCACCGGTGGAGAGACCGGCTGCCGCCGCTTAGGACGACGGCCCGGGCCGGGCGGTTCCCGGCGGTGCCGGGGGCGTCAACTGGCCCCGGGCACTACGGACTAGGTACCCGGACCCCCCGGAGCGCCTGTCCAGTCGATCGCAAAAACCGCGCGGTTCCTGCTTTTTCCAGCCAAGTTTTAGCCTCGGCTGGACAGTGAGTTGCCGCCCCACGGACACCAGTATTCCCACTGGGACAATGCTGGACATCGATCCTCGGGTGCGTGTAGATGTGGATCCATTGATGGCGGCGCAGCACGATCTGGGGGTTTGCGATGCTTCATGGCGAATCGCACCAGGTGGAAAGGCGGACGCCATGAGCGCCCCGCATCTGCCGAAAGTGGCTGGAATCGATCCAGCAGTTACAGCGTCAGCGCAGACTGTCGCGCCCACGCCCGGTCCCCTGTCCGCCACCACGGCGGCCACCGCCGCCCGGACCGCCCCCGCCCAGGCCGCCCCGCCTGCCGCGAGCAGCGTCATCCAGGACCGGCTGGCCGGCATGGTCTCCGACCTCACCACCCTCCACGAGCTGACGGAGCGCCTCGCCCGGGCCGCCGACCTCGACTCCTCCCTCCGGGAGTTCCTGCGTGCCGGGGCCGCCCTCGTCGGCGCCCGCCGCGGTCTGATCGTCCTGGAGCCCTCCGACGGACTCGGCCCCGCCGCCACCGTCGGCCTGGGCCTGGGCCGCGCCGACCTCGGCCACATCGAGACGGTGCCGCGCAGCGCCACCTCGTACGGCCGCATCCTCGACGGGCTCCCCGACGCCCACGGCGGCTCCGAGGTCCTCCCCGAACCCGGCGCACCCGAGACGCCCGGCGCCGGGGGCTACGAGCCGCCCGTCGACCCCCGTCACCGCGAGGTCGCCGCCCGCCTCGGTTACGCCGCCAGCTACGCCCTGCCGCTGACCGCCGACGCCACCGGCCGGCTCGGCGCGGCCGTCTGGCTCTACGACGAACAGGCCGAGCCGAGCGACCGCCAGCGCGACCTCGTCGGCCTCTACGTCCGGCACGCGGCCGAACACCTCGCCCGGATGCTGGAGGTCGACCGCTCCCGTACCCGGCTGGCCACCGTCGCCGAGGAACTGCTGCCCAGCCGGCTCCCCCGGATCCCCGGCGTGCAGCTCGCCGCCCGGCACCGGACGGGCCCGCTCGGCGGCGGCGACTGGTACGACGCGCTGCCGCTGCCCGAGGGCGCCATGGGACTCGCCGTCGGATCGGTCACCGGATCCGGCCCGAGCGCCGTCGCCGCGATGGGCCGGCTGCGGGCGTCGCTGCGCGCGTACGCCGTCATGGAGGGGGAGGACCCCGTCGCGGTCCTGTCCGACCTGGAGCTGCTGCTGCGCCTGACCGAGCCCGCGCGCTCGGCCACCGCGCTCTTCGCGTACTGCGAGCCCGCCGCCCGCAAGATCATCCTGGCCGGGGCCGGGCACACGCCGCCGCTGCTCATCGGCGAACGGCGCACCGAGTACGTCGAGACCTCCCTCTCGGCCCCCCTGGGGATGCTGGCCTGCTGGGAAGCGCCCAGCGTGGAGATCGAGCCCGCACCCGGAGAAACGGTGCTGCTGTACACGGACGGGCTGCTGCGGCGTACCGGCGACCCCATGGACCGGGCCTACGCCCGGCTGCACGCGGCGGCCTCGGGTGTGCCGCGCAGCGCCCGGGAGGACCCGGCGGCCGTCTGCGACCACATCCTGCGCACGCTGCTCCCCGAGGACGGGCCCGGCTCGTCCGCCTCCGACCCGTACCGGGACTCCGAGGACATCGTCCTGCTCGCGGCCCGGTTCGACTGACCGGCCCGGTTCGACTGGCCGGCGCGGTTCGACCGGCCGGCCCGCACTCCCCGAAGGGCGCCCGTTTTGACTTGTATGTCACAGGACTGGCCGGGCGCCGCCTCCTCACACATACGATGAACGGGGTTCGCACCCGGACCCGTGCGTGTCGTAGCGGCTGAGGAGATGACGTGGCTGACGAGCTCACCCCGGAGACCCCGGAAGAAGAGCAGCCCCAGAAGAAGCACAAGCAGCGCAAGAACGGGCTGTACCCGGGCGTCAGCGAGGAACTCGCGGAGAGCATGCGCACCGGCTGGGCCGACACCGAGCTCCACGGCCTGGAGGCCATCGCCCAGGCCGGCCACACCGCCGACCGCCGCGCCGCGCTGTCCGCACGCTTCCCCGGCGAGCGCCTGGTGATCCCGGCGGGCCGGCTGAAGACCCGCTCGAACGACACCGAGTACCCCTTCCGCGCCTCGACCGAGTACGTCTACCTCACCGGCGACCAGACCGAGAACGGCGTCCTCGTCCTTGAGCCCACCGGGGAGACCGGCCACGAGGCCACCGTCTACCTGCTGCCGCGCTCGAACCGCGAGAACGGCGAGTTCTGGCTGTCGGGCCAGGGCGAGCTCTGGGTCGGCCGCCGCCACTCCCTCACCGAGGCCGAGCAGCTGCTGGGCATCCCGGCCAAGGACGTCCGCGAGCTGCCCGAGGCCCTGACCGAGGCCACCGGCCCGGTCCGCGCCGTCCGCGGCCACGACTCCGTCATCGAGGCCGCCCTCACCGACAAGGTGACCAAGGAGCGCGACGAGGAGCTGCGCGTCTACCTCTCCGAGGCCCGCGCGGTGAAGGACGCCTTCGAGGTCGGCGAGCTGCAGAAGGCCGTGGACTCCACCGTCCGCGGCTTCGAGGACGTCGTGAAGGTCCTCGACAAGGCCGAGGCCACGTCCGAGCGCTACATCGAGGGCACCTTCTTCCTGCGCGCCCGCGTCGAGGGCAACGACGTCGGCTACGGCACCATCGCCGCCGCCGGCGCGCACGCCTGCACCCTGCACTGGGTCCGCAACGACGGCGCCGTCCGCTCCGGCGACCTGCTGCTGCTCGACGCCGGCGTGGAGACCCACTCCCTCTACACCGCCGACGTCACGCGCACGCTGCCGATCAACGGCACGTACACCGACATCCAGCGCAAGGTCTACGACGCGGTCTACGAGGCCCAGGAAGCCGGCATCGCCGCCGTCAAGCCCGGCGCGAAGTACCGCGACTTCCACGACGCCGCCCAGCACGTGCTCGCCGAGAAGCTCGTCGAGTGGGGTCTGCTGGAGGGCCCGGTCGAGCGCGTCCTGGAGCTCGGGCTGCAGCGCCGCTGGACCCTGCACGGCACCGGCCACATGCTCGGCCTGGACGTCCACGACTGCGCGGCCGCGCGCACCGAGGCGTACGTCGACGGCACGCTGGAGCCGGGCATGTGCCTGACCGTCGAGCCGGGCCTGTACTTCCAGGCCGACGACCTGACCGTGCCCGAGGAGTACCGGGGCATCGGCGTCCGGATCGAGGACGACATCCTCGTCACCGAGGACGGCAACCGGAACCTGTCCGCCGGGCTGCCGCGCACCTCGGTCGAGGTCGAGGCCTGGATGGCGCGGCTCAAGGGCTGACGTCCGCTCGTCGCGGAGGGCGGGGAGCCGGTCCGGCTCCCCGCCCTCCGGCGTTCCTAGGACACCCTCAGCAGGGCGTCCTCACGCCACTTCAGCATCCGTTCGAAGCTCACGACCGCCCCGCGGCCCGGCCGGTTGCGCAGGCGGACGTGGTCGGCGAGCTCGGCGATCAGGTGCAGGCCCCGGCCGTGTTCGGCCAGGGAGGGCCGGCGGCGGGCCACCGCCGAGGGCGGGAAACCCGGACCCGAGTCGGCGACCTCGATGCGGCAGCGGTCCCCGTCCAGGTAGGCGGTGACGTGGTAGGCCTCGGTGCCGTCCAGGACCTCGTCGGCGGGACGGCCGGCCGGACCGCCCGCCGGACCGCCGCGGCCGCCGTGCTCCACGGCGTTCGCGCAGGCCTCGCTCAACGCGACCGAAAGCTCGTAGGAGATGTCCGGGTCCACCCCCGCGGTCTCCATCGTCCCCAGCAGCAGTCGCCGGGCGAGCGGGACGCTCGCGGCTTCGCGCCGCAAGTGGAGAGACCACCAGATGCTCATACCGTACCTATTGCCGCCCGCGGCGAGGCGTAAGCCCCCGGCGGCCGCCACAGCCCTCATTCGGCCGATGCGGCATGTGCGTCCGGCGTGTATCGGGGTGCGGGGGCACGCGGCCGCGCGGACGGGCCCCGCCGTCGGCGGAGCCCGTCCCACACCGGAACCATAGGGTCCCTCCAGTACCTGCCGTAGGCAGGGACGGGGCCCAGTGCGATGATGGCCCGGCCATGTCTGCCACCCACACGACACGCGCCGGAGCGGGCCTCCGGACAACCCGGGCCGCGGTGTTCACCGCGGTCTGCGTCGTGCTGTCCGCGGCCGGCCACGCCGTGGCCTCCTGCGCGACCGTGCCGTGGTGGGCACTGGCCCTGGCCTTCGTCGCCGTCTTCGCGATCGCGGCCCCGCTCGCGGGACGCCGCCGTTCGCGGCCCGGCATCGCCGCCGGACTGGCCGTGGGCCAGCTCGGGCTGCACGCCCTGTTCGGCCTGGGCCAGCACGGCGCCGCCGCGGCACAGGCACCGGCCGCGGGCTCCGACACCTCGCTCGCGGCGCTCGCCGCCCAGCTCGTGTGTGGGGGCAACTCCGTGCCCCTGAGCCCCGCCGACGCGCGGCGGATCCTGGAAGCGGCCGGTCTGGACCCGGCCGCCCTGGCCGCCTCGGGTCACATGGGTCACATGCACCTGGCCACGGCCCCCGCCGGAGCCCCCGAGACCGGGCTGTTCAGCCCCGGCATGCTGCTCGGCCACCTGCTGGCCGCGCTGACGCTCGGCTGGCTGCTGGGCCGGGGTGACGCCGCGCTGTTCCGGCTGGTCGAGCTCTCCCGCCTCTCCTCCGAAGCCGACCCGATACGTCCGCTGCGCGCCGCGCTGGCCTTCGTACGGGTGCTCACGGCCGGCCTCCTCGGGACTCCCGCGCACGGCCCCCGGGCCCGCCGGACCGCTTCGGCACCGGTGGCGTCGGCAGGCCGGGAGGCACTCCTGCACTCCGTGATCCGGCGCGGTCCGCCGGCTGCGCTCGTCCTCGCAGCCTGACGCGGCACCTCCACTCCCCGGGACACCCGGCCGGAGCACCGGTGCCGTGACCTCCGCGCGCCCGTGCCGCGTGCGGACCCACCGTTCACCCCTGCTCTGTGGAGTGTTTCTGCCATGAAGACCTCTCGCGTCTCCTTCGCCGCCGCCCTCGCCGCCGGCGCCGTCCTCGCCCTCTCCGGTACCGCCTTCGCGCACGTCAGCGTGCAGCCCGGCGACGCCCCCAAGGGCGGCTACGCGACGATCAACTTCAAGGTCCCGAACGAGCGCGACAACGCCTCGACCACCCAGCTGGAGGTCAACTTCCCGGTCGACCAGCCGCTGACCTCCGTCATGCCGCAGGACATCCCCGGCTGGACGTCCACCGTCGAGAAGACCAAGCTCGACAAGCCGCTCAGCGTGCACGGCAAGCAGGTCAACGAGGTCGTCACCAAGGTGACCTGGACCGGCGGCAAGATCGAGCCCGGCAAGTTCCAGCAGTTCCCGGTCTCCGTCGGCAAGCTCCCCGACAACGCCGACAAGATGGTCTTCAAGGCCATCCAGACGTACGACAACAACGAGGTCGTCCGCTGGATCGAGGAGTCCAAGGAGGGCGCCGCCGAGCCGCAGAACCCCGCGCCCACGCTGAAGCTGACGGCCGCCGCCGGGGCCGACGACCACGACGCCGCCAAGCCGGCCGACGCCAAGAACGCCGCCAAGGACGAAAAGCACGACGAGGCCTCCGCCCCGAGCGGCTCCGACACGACCGCGCGCGCCCTCGGCATCGCCGGCATCGTCCTCGGCCTCGGCGGGGTGGCCTTCGGCATCGCCTCGCGCCGCCGCTCCGCCTGATCCACCGGGCCCGCGGGTCCGTCGTCCACGGGCCCGCGCAGGGCCCGTGCACCGGCCCGCCCGGGCCCTTGCCACACATCCGCACCCTCCCCGATCCCAGGGACACCCCCATATGCGCACCACACGTGTGACGGTCGCCGCCCTCGCGGTGGCGGCCGCACTCACCCTCACCGCCTGCGGCGGTGAGCCGGCCAAGAACAACGGGTCGGTCACGCAGATCACCGGCGAGAAGAAGACCGGAGCCGCGACCGTCCTCGACCGCCCCTTCGACAAGCCGGAGCTCGTCCTCACGGACACGACCGGCAAGGCGTGGAACCTGCGCGAGCAGACCAAGGGCCGGCCGACGCTGATCTACTTCGGCTACACCAACTGCCCCGACGTGTGCCCCCTGACGATGAGCAACATCGCCGTCGCCAAGAAGGCGCTCCCCAAGGAGGACCAGGACAAGCTCCAGGTCGTCTTCGTCACCACCGACCCCGAACGGGACACCCCGGAGTCCCTCGGTGCGTGGCTCAGGGCGCAGGACCCGGCGTTCACCGGGCTGACCGGTGACTTCGGCACCATCCAGGCCGCCGCCCGTTCCCTCGGCATCGGGATCGAGGCCCCCAAGAAGGAGCCCGACGGCAGCATCGTCTCCATGCACGGGGCCCAGGTCATCGCGTTCTCGCCCAAGACCGACGAGGGCTACGTCCTCTACGGCGAGGGCACGACCGTCGAGGACTACACCAAGGACCTGCCGAAGCTCATCAAGGGACAGAACCCGTGAACACCCGCACCACCCGCACCCTCGCCGCCGCCCTCTCCCTGACGGCCGCGCTCGCCATATCCGGCTGCTCCTCCTCTTCCTCCTCTCCCTCCTCCTCCGGCTCGGACTCGTCGAAGGCGGGCGCGGGTGTGAAGGCCGAGGAGTCGGCCAAGCCGAAGATGACGGTCAGCGGGGCCTACATGCCCGAGCCGGTCAACGACAAGATGGCCGGCGCCTTCATGGTCATCAAGAACGACTCGAAGACCGCCGACAAGCTGCTCGGGGTCACCAGCCCGCTCTCGGACGACCTCCAGGTCCACGAGACCAAGGACCAGAAGATGCAGCAGGTGCAGTCCATGGACGTGCCCGCGGGCGGCGAGCTGAACCTGGAGCGCGGCGGCAGCCACATCATGTTCATGGGCCTCAAGAACAAGCCGAACGTCGGCGACAAGGTCACCGTCGAGCTGCGTTTCGAGAAGGCCGAGCCGGTCAAGGTCGAGCTGGACGTCAAGGAACGGACGTACAACCCCCAGAACTCCACCGCCCACTGACGGACCGAGGAACTGACACGCCATGACGGCCACCGCCCCCGCTCCCTCTCCTTTCCGCGTCCGCGCCACGGCATCGCTGCCGCGGCTGGCGCTGGTTCTCGCAGCCCTGCTGGCAGCCCTGTTCACCGCGGCCGCCCCGGCCACGGCGCATGCCGCACTCACCGCGAGCGACCCCAAGGACGGGGCGGTGGTCGCCACGGCGCCCGCCCAGGTGACCCTCTCCTTCTCGGAGGAGGTCGCCATGGGTGACGACTCGATCCGCGTCATGGACCCGCAGGGCAAGCGCGTCGACACCGGCGAGCTGCGGAACATGTGCAGCGGATCGGTCATCCGCTACGGGACCGCCCTGCACTCGGGGCTGCCCGACGGCACCTACACCGTCGCCTGGCAGGCCGTCTCCGCCGACAGTCACCCGGTCTCCGGCGCCTTCACCTTCTCCATCGGCGCCCCCTCGGCCACCGCCGTCACCCTGCCCTCCCAGGCGGTGGGCGGCGGCCCCGTCGGCATCGCGTACGGCATCGCCCGCTACGCCGCCTACGCCGGGTTCACCGTCCTCGTGGGCGGCTCCGCCTTCATCCTGCTGTGCTGGCGCCGGGGTTCCGCCGAGCGCTCGCTGCAGAAGCTGGTGGTGCGCGGCTGGGTCACGCTCACCGCCGCCACGCTGGCGATGCTGGTGCTCCGCACCCCGTATACCGGGTCGGGCAAGTTCGCGGACGCCTTCGACCTCGACGGGCTCCAGGCCGTCCTGGAGACCAAGACCGGCGCCTCCTTCGTGTCCCGGCTGCTGCTGCTCGGCGCGGCCGCGCTGTTCATCGCCGTGCTCTTCGGCGCCTACGCGCGCCGCCAGAAAGACGCCGACGCGCAGAGCGCCGAGGAGACCAAGGACACGAGCGACCTGGCCTTCGGGCTCGGCATCGGCGGCACGGTCGTGGCCGCCGGCATCGCCGCCACCTGGGCGCTCGCCGAGCACGCGTCCACCGGTATCCAGCCCGGCATCGCGATGCCGGTCGACATCCTGCACCTGCTGGCCGTGGCCGCCTGGCTCGGCGGGCTCGTCGCCCTGCTCGTCGCCCTGCGCAAGGTGCCGGACATCGAGCGGGCGGCGGTCCGGCGTTTCTCCCGGGTCGCCTTCATCAGCGTCCTGGTCCTCGCCGTCACCGGCGTCTACCAGTCCTGGCGGCAGCTCGGCAGCTGGTCGGCGCTCACCGGCACCAGTTACGGCCGACTGCTGTTGATCAAGGTGGCCCTGGTGGCCGTCCTCGTCGCCATCGCCTCTCTCTCCCGCAAGTGGACCGCCCGCCTCGCCGACCTCGCGGTAGAGGAACGGGCCGTCGAGCCCGCGGCGGTGCTCGCGGGAGACGATGTTTCACGTGAAACGTCGGGCGGGGACGCCGCCGCCCAGCCCGCCGGAGCCGCCAAGTCGGCAGAGCCGGCCGACCCGAAGCGTGCCGCGCAGCTCGCCCGGCAGCGCGCGGCCCGCGAGAAGGCCCTGGAGAACCAGGTGCGCGACGCCGACCCGGGCCGCTCGGGCCTGCGCCGCTCCGTTCTCGCCGAAGCCGCGGTGGCCGTCGTCCTGCTGGCCGTCACCACGGTCCTGACCAGCACCGAGCCGGGCCGGGCCGTGGAGCAGGAGGCCGGCCGGGGCCCGGCCGCCACCGCCGTGCCCAACCGGCCGATCAAGATCTCCCTGCCGTACGACACCGGCGGCCAGAACGGGAAGGGCACCGTGCGGCTGGAGCTCGACCCGGGCCGGGTCGGTGCCAACACCCTGCACCTGTGGGCGGACGGCGCCGACGGCAGCCCCGCCGACCTGCCCGAGGTGAAGATCTCCTTCACCCTCCCGGCCAAGGAGATCGGCCCGCTGCCGGTGGCCCCGGACCGGGCCGCGCCCGGACACTGGACGGCGTCCGGCGTCCAGCTGCCCCTCCCGGGCGAGTGGCGCATCGACGTGACCGTCCGCACCTCCGACATCGACCAGACGACCGTCCAGAAGAACGTGAAGATCGGCTGAACAGCGTGACCGACAGCACCACCGCGATCACCCCCGACATCGAGATCTCCCGGCGCCGCCTGCTGGGCACAGTCGGCGCCGCCGGCGCCGTCGGGCTCGCGCTCGGCGCCACCGGGGGAGCCCTCGTGCACTCGGCGGTCACCGACGCCCCGGCCGGCGCCCCCGGCGCGGCCGGTTCCCTCTCCTCCCTGGGCGCCACCGCGGTCGCCTTCGAAGGAGACCACCAGGCGGGCATCACCACCCCGCTCCAGGCCAAGGGCCACGTCCTCGCCTTCGACCTGACGCCGGGCGCCGGGCGCACGGAGGCGGCGGCGCTGATGCGCCGCTGGTCCGACACCGCACGACGGCTCATGGCCGGGCAGACCGCCCCGACGGCGGACAGCGGCGTCGCCCTCGACGCGGGGCCCTCGTCCCTCACCGTCACGTTCGGCTTCGGCCACTCCTTCTTCGAGCGCACGGGCCTCACCGCCCGCCGCCCGACGGCCCTGGACCCGCTGCCCGACTTCTCCTCGGACCGGCTCGACGCCCAGCGCAGCAACGGCGACCTGTGGGTGCAGATCGGCTCGAACGACGGCCTCGTCGCGTTCCACGCCCTGCGCGCGCTCCAGAAGGACGCCGGGGAGGCCGCGCGGGTGCGCTGGCAGATGAACGGCTTCAACCGCACCCCCGGCGCCACCGCCTCCCCGATGACCGCCCGCAACCTCATGGGCCAGATCGACGGCACCGGGAACCCCAAGCCCGCGGATCCCGACTTCGACAAGCGGATCTTCGTACCGGCCGCGGGCCCCGGGCCCGCGGAGCACGCCTGGATGGCCGGGGGCTCGTACGCGGTCGTCCGCCGGATCCGGATGCTGCTGGACGACTGGGACAAGCAGTCCCTGGCCCAGCAGGAGCAGGTCATCGGCCGGACGAAGGCCGACGGCGCCCCCCTGACCGGCGGTGGCGAGACCACGCCGCTGGCGCTGGACAAGCTCGGCCCCGACGGCAAGCCGGTGATCCCGTCCAACGCGCACGCGCGGATCTCCGCGCCCGCGCAGAACGGCGGCGCCGCCATGCTCCGGCGGCCCTTCTCCTTCCACGACGGGATCGCGCCCGACGGCACACCCGACGCCGGTCTGCTCTTCATCTGCTGGCAGGCCGATCCGCTGCGCGGGTTCGTCCCGGTCCAGCGCAAGCTCGACCGTGGTGACGCGCTGTCGGCGTTCATCCGGCACGAGTCGAGCGGCCTGTACGCCGTCCCGCCCGGCCCACGCGCCGGCGAGTACGTGGGGCAGCGGCTGCTCGAAGGGTGAACGGCCCCACGGCGGCGCCCCGCCCGGCATTAGGCTGACCGCATGTCGGCCACGCGCTTCACCTATCTCGGTCCCGAGGGCACGTTCACCGAGGCGGCCCTCCGCACCCTGCCGGAAGCCGCCACCCGGGAGCTCGTCCCGATGGTGTCGGTCCCGGCCGCCCTGGACGCCGTGCGCAACGGCGAGGCGGCGGCCGCACTGGTACCGATCGAGAACTCGGTGGAGGGCGGCGTCACCGCCACTCTCGACGAGCTGGCCTCCGGCGAGCCGCTGATGATCTACCGCGAGGTGCTGCTACCCATCGCGTTCGCGCTGCTGGTGCGGCCCGGGACCGAGCTGTCGGACGTCAAGACCGTCACCGGGCACCCGGTCGCCCAGCCGCAGGTGCGCAACTGGCTGCGCACGCACCTGCCCGACGCGGTGTGGGAGTCGGCCGCCTCCAACGCGGACGGCGCGCGGCTGGTCCAGGAGGGCCGGTTCGACGCCGCCTTCGCGGGGGAGTTCGCCGCCGCCACGTACGGGCTGGAGGCGCTGGTCACCGAGATCCACGACGCGCAGAACGCCGAGACCCGGTTCGTCCTGGTCGGCCGGCCCGCCCGCCCGGCCGCTCCCACGGGCGCCGACAAGACCTCCGTGGTGGCGTGGCTCGGCGACGACCACCCCGGCGCCCTGCTGGAGCTCCTCCAGGAGTTCGCCGTCCGGGGCGTGAACCTGATGCTGATCCAGTCCCGGCCGACGGGCGAGGGGATCGGCAACTACTGCTTCGCCGTGGACGCCGAGGGGCACATCTCCGACCGCCGGGTGAGCGAGGCTCTGATGGGGCTGCGCCGGACCTGTCCCCAGGTCCGCTTCCTGGGCTCGTACCCGCGCGCGGGCGTTGCGCTGAGTGAGGTGCGCGCGGCGCGGCCGGGCACCTCCGATGGCGACTTCACAGAGGCTTCCGACTGGCTGGCCCGCTGCCTCGACGGCCGGGCGTAGGCCGTCGACACTTCTTCCACTTGTCCACAGAGTTATCCACAGGCCGAGAGGGAGACCTGGGGACAAGTCGACAGAGCGGCCCGACAAGGTCGACAAATCGGTCGGGTGGCCCAGGTTTCGCGCTGGGGAGCGACAGGTGAACGGCGTCACCCCTGTATCACCGATCAACTCTTTGGGGCGAGCCATTCCCACCCGAATGAGTGTGTGAGGGTGGTTTGAACCCTGAACCGGCCCCGCCCCTCAAGGGTCGCCATTGATCTAATTCGGTGTCCACAGACGCGGCTCACAGCCTGTGGATAAGGGGGCTCGGGAAGGAATTCCTGTGGACAAGGCTGAGCGCTCAGCGCTGCTCAGGCCCTCTCGGGCCGCCACCGCCCCGCCCCTTTTCGGGGAATCGGGCCGGTTTTATCAACCTCTTCGAGGGGCCTGTTCCGGCCACTGGGGCAAGGGATTTGCATTCACCTCAATCGGGACATAATGACACGCAGCGTGATATCGGTGTGATCCCAGGAAGCCCAGACCGGTAGCCTGGAGGGGTGATTGACCTTCGGCTGCTCCGTGAAGACCCTGACCGTGTCCGCGCCTCGCAGCGCGCCCGTGGAGAGGACGTCGACCTCGTCGACGCGCTGCTCTCCGCCGACGAGCGCCGCAGGTCCTCCGGCATGCGCTTCGACGAACTGCGCAATGAGCAGAAGTCCCTCGGCAAGCTCATCCCCAAGGCCACTCCGGAGGAGCGGGCCGTCCTGCTGGCCAAGGCCGAGCAGCTCAAGGCCGACGTCAAGGCGGCCGAGGCGGAGCAGAACGAGGCGGACGAGGCTGCCAAGCAGCTCCTGCTCAAGCTCGGCAACATCGTCCACGAGGACGTCCCCGTCGGCGGCGAGGAGGACTTCACCGTCCTTGAGACGCACGGCACGATCCGCGACTTCGCCGCCGAGGGCTTCGAGCCCCGGGACCACCTGGAGCTCGGCGAGGCGCTGGGCGCCATCGACGTCGAGCGCGGCGCCAAGGTCTCCGGATCGCGCTTCTACTACCTGACGGGCGTCGGCGCCCTGCTGGAGCTCGCCCTCGTCAACGCCGCGATCGCGCAGGCCACCGAGGCCGGCTTCATCCCGATGCTCACCCCCGCGCTGGTCCGCCCGCGCGCCATGGAGGGCACCGGCTTCCTCGGCCAGGCCGCGGAGAACGTGTACCACCTGGAGAAGGACGACTACTACCTGGTCGGCACCTCCGAGGTCCCGCTCGCGGCGTACCACATGGACGAGATCATCGACGCCGACAAGCTGCCCCTGCGGTACGCCGGCTTCTCGCCGTGCTTCCGCCGTGAGGCCGGCACGTACGGCAAGGACACCCGCGGCATCTTCCGCGTCCACCAGTTCGACAAGGTCGAGATGTTCTCCTACGTCGCGCCGGAGGACGCCGAGGCCGAGCACAAGCGGCTCCTGGAGTGGGAGAAGCAGTGGCTGACCAGCCTGGAGCTGCCGTTCCAGGTCATCGACGTCGCCACCGGCGACCTGGGCGCCTCCGCCTCCCGCAAGTTCGACTGCGAGGCGTGGATCCCGACCCAGGGCAAGTACCGCGAGCTGACCTCCGCCTCGAACTGTGACGGCTTCCAGGCCCGTCGCCTGCAGATCCGCTACCGCGAGGACAAGAAGACCGCCCCGCTGTCGACGCTGAACGGCACCCTGTGCGCCGTCCCGCGCACCATCGTGGCCATCCTGGAGAACCACCAGCAGGCCGACGGCTCCGTCCGGGTCCCCCCGGTGCTCCGTCCGTACCTGGGCGGCCGCGAGGTGCTGGAGCCGATCGCCAAGTGAGCCCGGCCCCGTTCCCGTACAAGCTCGTCGCGACGGATCTCGACGGCACGCTCCTGCGTGACGACGACACCGTCTCGGAGCGCACCCGTGAGGCGCTCGCCGCGGTCACCGCGGCGGGCGCGGCGCACATCATCGTCACCGGCCGGGCCGTGCCCTGGACCCGGGGCGTGCTGGACGACCTCGGCTACGACGGGATCGCCGTGTGCGGGCAGGGCGCGCAGGTCTACGACGCGGGAGCGCACCGGCTGCTGACCTCGGTGACGCTCGACCGGCAGCTGGCCGGTCTGGCGCTCTCGAAGATCGAGGCCGAGGTGGGCCCGCTGGCGCTGGCCGCCAGCCGGGACGGGGTGGACGGCGAGGTCCTGTTCGGCCCCGGCTACCAGGTGCAGGAGGGCCTCCCGGCGCTCTACCTGGAGGACACCGCGGCCGTCTGGAGCGCTCCGCTCAACAAGCTGTACATCCAGCACCCGGGGATGGGCGAGGACGAGCTGGTCAAGGTGGCCCGGGAGATCGTCGGCAGCCTGGTCGACATCGTGATGGCCGGCCCGGGGATAGTGGAGATCCTGCCGCTGGGACTGAGCAAGGCCACCGGTCTCTCGCTCGCCGCCCGCCGGCTGAAGGTGAAGGCGGCCGAGACGATCGCCTTCGGCGACATGCCCAACGACATCCCGATGTTCGGCTGGGCCGCGCACGGCGTCGCGATGGCCAACGCCCACGCCGATCTGAAGGCCGTGGCGGACGAGGTGACCACCTCGAACCAGGAGGACGGCATCGCGGTGGTGCTGGAACGCCTGCTGGGCGCCGCCTGAGCCGCACCCGCTCATGGAGAAGGTCCGGAACAGCCCGCGCCGCCAGGCGCGCTCGAAGTGGCTGTTCCGGACCTCTTTGTTGCTCCCCGCACCTCCACTGTGCCGGGGGCGTACGCCCCTTACCAGCGAATTTCTCATGTTTCACGTGAAACATGGACCTCGTGCGGGTCCGGATGGAGCGTCAGCGGCCAGGCCAGCAGCCCCACGGCCAGCGAGATGGCGTGGCCGAGGTCGGTGAAGCTGCCGCCGGTGAGCAGGGGGATCCCGAAGAAGGCCACGGCACCGGCCAGGTAGAGCCATCTCCAGGGGTGCGGGAGCCGGTAGGTCAGGACGCCGACGGAGGCCGCGAGCCCGTAGCTGACGCCGATGTCCACGACGTGCGTCATGCTGTGCGGCGCCCGGTTGTCCTGGATGGCCATGAGGAGCACCTTCTGGCTGGCGAGGGTGGCGACGATGTGGGCGGTCGCGACGATCACCAGCCAGCGCAGGGTGCCCAGCCAGCGTTCGACGGTGGCGTGGAAGACCTCGAAGAGCAGGGTGTAGAGGGCGAGCGAGGCGGGGTTCTCGATCCAGAAGGCACTGCTCACCAGGGCCCGCAGCGGGTACTTGACCAGCTGGTGGATGTTGCTGCTGTTGCGATGGAGCAGCACGTGGTCGAGGCGGTCGGGGGCGATCGCCACGATGACGCTGGTCACGGCCACGATCAGCAGCCATATGTGCGTGCCGGGCGCGGAGCGTATCCAGGCCCGCAGAGGCCTGGACGGCTCGGGTCCCGGGTGCTCGATCATGCCCCGATGATGCCCCCTACGGCCGTGCCCCGCCTGGCCGGTGGGCCGGGCGGGGCACGGTTTCCGGCCGGTGACGCGGGCTACTCCTCGCCGGCCAGGGTGAGGCGGCGGAGCTTCTGGCCGGCGTACGCGGTGGCGCCGACGGTGACCGCGACGAGCAGGAGGACGGCGGTGGGCAGGGCCACGCTGGAGTCGACGTACCCCTGTCCGGCGACCTTCTCGGCCAGGGCCAGGGCCCACTGCTGGACGCTGAGGGTCTTGGCCCCGGAAACCAGGCTGCCGAAGAGGGACTCCCAGATCAGCGCGTAGACCAGGCCGAAGACGACCGCGTGCCGGCTGACGGTGCCCAGAAGCAGGAACAGCGCGCTGTAGGCGATGGAGGCGACGAGGGCGGCGACGGTGTAGGCGACGGCGATCTGCTGGCCGTTGCCGTTGAGGACGAAGCCCGCGATCAGGGTGGGGACGGCGGAGAAGACCATGGTGACGGCGATCGCGACGATCAGCTTGGTCATGATGATCGTCGGGCGCTTCACCGGCTTGGAGAGCAGGTAGACGATCGAGCCGTCGTCGATCTCGGGCCCGATGGCTCCGGTCCCGGCGATGACGCCGATCAGGGGGACCATCGTGGCGAGTGCGAAGCCGCCGAGCAGCTCCGCGGCGACCTTGTCGTCCACTCCCGCGAAGAAGCGGACCACGACGGAGATGAGGATCAGCAGGGCCGGCAGTGCGAAGAGGATCGCCGCACGCCGGCGGCCGAGGAGGGCCCGGTAGGTGAGCCGGGCGACGGTGGGGTCGTACATGGGTACCAGCTCCTTTCAGGCCGCGACGAGGTAGGAGAAGACGGATTCGAGGGATTCGTCCGAGGGCGAGACCGTCAGCAGCCGGATGCCGTGCGCGCGGGCGACCCGGGGCAGCAGCTCGGTGAAGCGCCCGAAGTCGACGGCCTGGACGCGCAGGGCGCCTTCCTTGAGGTCGACCTCGATGCCGGCGGTCGACGGGTCGGCGATCAGGGCCGCGGCGAGGGCCCGGTCGTCCGAGGAGCGGATCAGGTAGCGGTGCGGGCGGTCCGTCATCAGGCGGCGGATCTTGCGGAAGTCGCCGGAGGCGGCGTGCCGCCCGGCGACGACCACCTCGATGTGCGAGGCCAGCTGCTCGACCTCCTCCAGGATGTGGGAGGAGAACAGGACGGTGCGGCCCTCGTCGCCCATCCGCCGCAGCAGGTCCATGAGCTGCATGCGCTGGCGCGGGTCCATGCCGTTGAAGGGCTCGTCGAGCAGCAGCACCGACGGGTCGTGGACGAGGGCGGAGGCCATCTTCACGCGCTGGCGCATGCCCTTGGAGTACGTGGCGATCTTTCGGTCCTGGGCGTACTCCATCTCGACGGTGGCGAGCGCCCGCTGGGCCGCCGCGTCGTCGAGCCCGTGCAGCTCGGCGTTGGCGACGACGAACTCCCGGCCGGTGAGGAAGTCGTACATGGCCTCGCGTTCGGGGACGACGCCGATCTGCCGGTAGACCTGCTCGTTGCGCCAGATCGGCGCGCCGTCGAGGGTCACGGTGCCCGTGGAGGGGGCGAGGAAGCCGCCCATCATGTTGATGAGGGTGGACTTGCCCGCGCCGTTGGGGCCGAGGAGGCCGGTGACGCCGGGGCCGATGCGCATGGTCACGTCGTTGACGGCGACGACGTTCCCGAACCAGCGAGAGGCGTGGTCGATGTCGATGGTGGTCACAGCCCGGCCTTCCGGTAGCGGGCCATCAGGGCGGCGTAGGAGCCGGCGATGAGGCCGAGGATGACGAGCAGGTAGACGACACCGGTGCCGGCCGAGGGGCCCTCACCGCCGGGGAAGGCGGAGGTCGCACCGAGGAAGGCGGTCTGCACGCCGTCGATCAGGGTGATCGGGGAGAAGAGGCCCAGCCACTCGATGGGGCCGGTGTTGCCGGTCCCGTAGGCGACCGCCTGCACGGTGGAGACGGCGCCGTAGGGGATGAGCAGCATGGCGATGACCGCGGCGACGCCGAACCCGCGGCGCGGGGTGAGCGCGGCCATGACCAGCCCGAGGCCCGCGAAGAGGAGCGACAGCAGGAGTACCGACACCAGTGCCTGCCCGAATCCCTTGGTCTGGTGACCGAAGTCGAACTTCGCCAGCAGCGAGCCGATCCACATGATCAGCAGCGGGGTGGCGGTGAGGATGAACAGGGCCGAGGCCATCGCCGCGTACTTGGCCAGGACGTAGTCGACCCGCTCGATGGGCCGGGAGAAGTACAGCGGCACCGTCTTGAACCGCAGGTCCCGCGAGACCGACTGGGGCGCCTGGGACGCGAGGTAGAGCCCGATGACCACCTGGGTGGTCACGGCGTACGTCGTGTACTTGATCGGCAGGTCGGTGGAGCCGGGCACCGCGATGGCCACGGCGACGATGATCAGCGCGGGGACGCACATCACCGCGAAGAGGATCATCGGCAGGACCTTGGACTTGGCCGAGCGGCCGAGCCCGTAGGCGCCGCGCAGCGACTGCGAGAACAGCGAGGTGCGGGCGTAGGCGCGGCCGAGCCGGGGGCCGTCGTAGGACCGGTAGCCGATGTTGTGGATCTGGGTCGAGGTCTCAGGCGCCATCGGTACCGGCTCCCGTCTGCTGGATCTGGATCCGCTGCGCGGACTGGTCGCTCTCGCGGAAGACCTCCGCGATGTGGTGGCGGCGCTGTTCCATGCGGACCAGGCCGACGCCGAGGTCGGCGACGGTGTCGCGGATGGTGTCGTACGTGTCCTCGCCCGTCGCCTCGACGAGGAGGATGTGGCCGGCTCCGGGCAGGCCCTGTTCCTCGGCCGCGTGGAGGGTGATGCCCGCCGCCGTGAGGGCCTTGCGCAGGGCGGCCGTTCCGTCCGGGTGCGCGTCGGAGTCGGTGACCTCCACCGCCAGGGTGGTCGTGGTCTGCGTGAAGTCGCTGGTCGAGCTGGAGCGCAGCAGCTTGCCGCCGTCGATGACCACGACGTGGTCGCAGGTCCGCTCCAGCTCGCCGAGGAGGTGGGAGGTGACCAGGACGGAGATGCCGAAGTCGGTGTGGACGCGGCGGATCAGGCCGAGCATCTCGTCGCGGCCCACCGGGTCGAGGCCGTTGGTCGGCTCGTCGAGCAGGACCAGCTGCGGGTCGTGGACCAGCGCCTGGGCCAGCTTGACGCGCTGCTTCATGCCGGTGGAGTAGCCGCCGATGGGGCGGTAGCGCTCCTCGTACAGCCCGACGTGGCGCAGGGTGTCGGCGGTCCGCTCGCGGGCGGCCGTCGGCGGGAGCCCGGACATGCGCGCCATGTGGACGACGAACTCGGTGGCCGAGACGTCGGGCGGCAGGGCGTCGTGCTCGGGCATGTAGCCGACGCGCTCACGGATGGCACTGCCGTGCGTGGCGACGTCCAGTCCGAGGACGGCGGCACGCCCCTCGGTGGCCGGGGACAGCCCGAGCAGGATCTTGATCAGCGTGGACTTGCCGGCTCCGTTGGCGCCCACGAGCCCGGTCACTCCGGGCCCGATGTCCAGGGAGAGCCGGTCGAGGGCGGTCACTCGGGGATACCGCTTGCTCAGGCTTTCGGTCGCGATGACAGTCACGGCTCCGACGTTAGTGCCGGGGCCGGGGCGGATCGTCAGACCTGGAGCGGGACCGCGTATCCGCCTTGAGGACTACGGACCCTGACGCGAGGCTGACACCGGCCGGGCCGGGACCGGGTTGTCCACAGGTCCGTGCACGGCTCTTGACGTGATCTCCGGTCATTGTCACATTCATCAGTGTCAACTTGACGGCGGCACGGCTGACAGGGACGGACGGCTGGCATGGCTGGGGACACGGGCACCAGGGAACGCACCGCGCACGGCTCGGCACGGCTGAGCGCCGAGCTGCGCGGCTTCAGGGAGGTCCAGCGCCTCGCCTACGAGTGCGCGGAGACGGTGGCGGCGCAGCTGCGCGCCGGGGTGACCGAGCGCGAGGCGGCCCGGATGCAGCGCGAGTGGCTGCGCGAGCGCGGGGTGCGGGACTGGTTCCACCTGCCCTTCGCCTGGTTCGGGGACCGCACCGCCTTCACGAACTTCAGGATCCCGCTCCAGTTCTTCCCGACCAACCGGAAGCTGGAGCCGGGGATGCCGTTCATCCTCGACATGGCGCCGGTGTACCGGGGCTACGCCGCCGACATCGGCTATTCGGGCAGCCTCGGCCTCAACCCGGTGCAGGACCGGCTGATGTCCGACCTGCGCCCGCACCGGGCGCTGATCCTGGAGCAGGTGCGCGAGCGCCGCCCGCTGCGCGAGATCTACGAGAACGTCGAGCGGCTGATGACCCGCCAGGGGTATGCCAACCGGCACCGGGCCTACCCGTTCGGGGTCATCGCGCACAAGATAGACCGGGTCAAGGAGCGCCGCTGGTCCCCGACCGCGTTCGGGTTCGGCACCCAGTCCCTCAAGGGGCTGGCCTCCGACGCCCTGCACGGCCACCGCGAGGGCTGGTCCCCGCTGTGGAGCCCGTACCACTTCTCCGACCACCCGCCGCAGCCCGGCCTGTGGGCGGTGGAGCCGCATCTGGGCTTCCGGGGCACGGGTGCGAAGTTCGAGGAGATCCTGGTCGTCACCGACTCCCGGGATCCCGAGGAGAGCGCGTTCTGGCTGGACGACGACCTGCCGCACGTGCGGCGCTGGACCGAGGAGAAGGCGGCATGAGCGGGATGAGCGGCACGGCACTGGCGGGCGCGCGCGAGCGCCGGGTGAGCACGGGCGGGATCGAGCTGTGCGTCGTCGAGCTCGGTGAGCCGGACCGGCCCACCGTGCTGCTGGTGCACGGCTACCCGGACAGCAAGGAGGTCTGGTCCGAGGTTGCCGAGCGGCTCGCGGCCCGGTTCCACGTGGTGCTGTACGACGTGCGCGGGCACGGCCGGTCCTCGGCTCCGGTGCCGCTGCGCGGGGGCTTCACCCTGGAGAAGCTGACGGACGACTTCCTGGCCGTGGCGGACGCCGTCTCCCCGGACCGGCCCGTGCACCTGGTGGGGCACGACTGGGGTTCGGTCCAGGGCTGGGAGTTCGCGACGGTCGCCCGTACCGAGGGCCGGATCGCCTCCTTCACCTCCATGTCCGGCCCCTCCCTCGACCACTTCGGGCACTGGATCAAGAAGCGGATGACGCGGCCGACCCCGCGGCGGGCCGCCCAGCTGCTGAACCAGGGCGCGAAGTCCTGGTACGTGGGGATGCTGCACACGCCGGTGCTGCCGGAGCTCGCCTGGCGCGGTCCGCTGGGCAAGCGCTGGCCGAGGATCCTCGCACGGCTGGAGGAGGTCCCGGCCGGCTCCTCCTACCCGACGTCCTCGCTGCCCTCCGACGCGGCGCACGGCGCCTGGCTCTACCGCGACAACGTCCGGCCCCGCCTGCGCCGGCCGCGCGCCGACGCGTACGCGCACGTACCGGTGCAGCTGATCACCCCGACCGGGGACGCCTTCCTCTCCGAGCGGCTCTACGACGACCTGGAGCGGTGGGCCCCGGACCTGGTGCGGCGCACCCTGCCCGCGAAGCACTGGATCCCGCGGACCCGGCCCGACCAGGTGGCAGCCTGGATCGGCGAGTTCGTCACCGCCCGGGAGGAGCCCACGGCGAAGGCGCCCGAGCGGAGGGCCCCGGGGAAGCACGCCGACCGGTTCGCCGGCCGGCTGGTGCTGGTCACCGGCGCCGCCAGCGGCATCGGGCGGGCCACCGCCTTCGCGTTCGCCGAGGCCGGGGCCCGGGTCGTGGCCGTGGACCGGGACGGGGAGGGGGCGGCCCGTACCGCCGAGATGGCCCGGCTCGTCGGCGCCGCCGATGCCTGGGGGGAGTGCGTCGACGTCAGCGACGAGCAGGCGATGGAGAAGCTCGCGGCGAAGGTCGCCGCCGAGTACGGCATCGTCGACGTGCTGGTCAACAACGCCGGCATCGGGCTGTCGGGGTCCTTCCTGGACACGGCCTCCGAGGACTGGAAGAAAGTCCTCGACGTGAACCTGTGGGGGGTCATCCACGGCTGCCGGATCTTCGGCAGGCAGATGGCCGAGCGGGGTCAGGGCGGACACATCGTCAACACCGCCTCCGCCGCCGCCTACCTCCCCTCCCGGACCCTGCCCGCGTACAGCACCTCCAAGGCCGCGGTGCTGATGCTGAGCGAGTGCCTGCGCGCGGAACTCGCCTCCCGGTCGATCGGGGTCTCGGCGATCTGCCCGGGCATCGTGAACACCAACATCACCGCCACCTCGCGGTTCGCGGGGGTGGACGCGGCCGAGGAGAAGCGCCGTCAGGAGCGGTCCTCGCGGCTGTACGGACTGCGGAACTTCCCGCCGGAGAAGGTCGCCGACGCGATCCTGCTCGCGGTGGTGAAGAACCGGGCGGTGGTGCCCGTGACCCCCGAGTCCAAGGGCGCCCTGTGGATGTCCCGGTTCATGCCGAACACGCTGCGGCGGATCGCGAGGCTGGAGCCCCGGCTGTGAACCGCCGCGTCGGTGCCGGCCGGGCGGGGGCGGCCGGGGGCGGTCCGGTTCCGCGGCGCACAGGGCCCGGCACGGACATACCCCGCTCCTTCCGGCGGTCGTACCATCCCTCGCAGGAGGGCTCGCTGCTCACGGCGGTCGAGTACCTGGCGGCGCCTCCTGCCGCCCGGACCGCGGCGGGCGCGGTCGGCCGAGCCGCCATGTCGTAGGGAGCCGGGATTGTCCGATCAGGCGCCAGCCGAGTACCGGATCGAGGATCTGGCCCACCACAGCGGGGCGACCGTCCGCACGATCCGCGCGTACCAGGACCGCGGCCTGCTGCCGAAGCCGGAGCGGCGGGGCCGGTCCAACGTGTACCGGGACACGCACCTGGCGCGGCTGCGCCAGATCGCGGACCTGCTGGACCGCGGCTACACCCTGGCCTCCATCAAGGAACTGCTGGAGGCCTGGGACGCGGGGCGCGGGCTCGGCGGGGTGCTCGGCCTGGTCGCGGAGGTGCACGGGCCGTGGACCGACGAGGAGGCCGACCGGATCAGCCGGGAGGACCTCAACGCGCGGTTCGGCGGCCTGCCCGACGACGGCGCGGTGGACGAGGCCTGCGAGCTCGGGGTGCTGGAGCGCATCCCGGGCCGCCCGGACGAGTTCCTGGTGCCCTCGCCGCAGGAGCTGGCGGTCGCGGCCGAGCTGTACGCGGCCGGGGTGCCCCTCGCGGCGATCACCGGTCATCTGCGGGAGCTGCGCGGCCAGGTGGAGCACATCGCCTCGCGCTTCCTGGAGTTCACCACCGAGCACGTCTTCGCCCGCTACCTGGGGCAGGTGCCGCCGACGGACTCGGACGCGGCGGAGGCGGCGACGATGGTGCGCCGACTGCGGCCGCTGGCGCAGCAGACCGTCGACGCCGAGCTGGCGCGGGCGATGCGGCTGTTCGCGACCCGGCACCTCCAGCGCCACCTGGGCGCCCCCGGCGCGGTCCAGACGACGGGGCCCGCGCCGGTGGCGCTGCCCGCGGGGACGGTACGGGCGGTGCAGGAACTGGTGGGCGCCGAGCACGTGGCGGAGTTCGTCCGGGCCGCCACGGAGCGCGAGCTCCAGGCCCGGACGATGAACGACTTGGCCAGCAGGGGCGGCCGGTAATGCTCGATCGGTAGTCCACAGGTGACCGCCGGGGCGAATCCCTCAGATGGCTCCGAAACCGTTCGAAACGGCTGTGGACAACTGCCCCCTCCCTGTGGGCAACAGGGGTGAGGCGTCAGACGATCGCCTCGAACCCGCTGCCGGGACGGGGCATATCGGCCAGCGGGGTCTGCGCGTCCGGCTGTCCGGCGAAGGGCCGCTCGGGCTGGGTCCGGCCGCGCTCGCGCCCGTAGAGGAGGGTGGCCAGGGCGAGGCCGACGGCGCCGCCGACCAGTTGCGCCGCGACGAAGCCGGGAAGCGACTGCGGGGCGATGCCGGTGAAGGAGTCGCTGAAGGCCCGGCCGATCGTGCCGGCCGGGTTGGCGAAGGAACCCGACGAGGTGAACCAGATCGCTGCGGCGATGTACGCGGCGACCGCGGCCGGGATGAGCCTCGTACGGCCGATGCGGCCGAGCCCCTGGATGACCAGGACCAGTCCGGCGGTGGCGACGATCTCACCGATCAGGAGGTGGCCGCCGTCGCGGACCTGGGTGGAGAAGGTCCCGGGGACGCGGCCGAACATCGTCTCGGCCAGCACGGCGCCGCCGATGGCCCCGGTGGTCTGGGCGGCGGCGTAGGCGAAGGCCTCCCGGGCGTCGAGCCCCTCGCCGCCCGAGCGGCGGGCCCACCAGGCGGTGAGGGTGACGACGGGGTTGAGGTGGGCGCCGGACAGGGGCCCGAAGAGGGTGATGATCAGCCCGAGGCCGATCGCGGACGCGAGCGAGTTGGCGACGAGGGCGACACCGGTGTCGCGGCTGAGGGACGCGGCTTGGATGCCGGACCCGATCACCACCACGAGAAGGCTCGCGGTGCCGATGAGCTCGGCAGCCGTGCGCCGCAGCAGTGAAGCCTTATTTGTCATAGTTTCTCCCTTGGAGTGGCCGTACAGCGGAAAATGTATTTCGTATCTTGGAATGGCGATAGAGGGAGCATTCCGCTGCCAGAGGGAGAAAATGGCTGTCTGAACACCGATCAAGGCGCCACGCTGGGCACATGGACGAAAAACGCACCGTGAAGGTGTCCAAATACGTCTCGAAACACCTGCGGCACCAGCCGGAACGCATCGGACTGGTGCTCGACCCGCAGGGCTGGGTGGAGATCGAGGACCTGCTGCGCGCCGCGGCGGCGCACGGGTTCCCCTTCAGCCGCGCCGAGCTCGACCACATGATCGCCGCCAACGACAAGCAGCGGTTCGCCGTCGACGGCACCCGCATCAGGGCCAGCCAGGGCCACACCGTGCCCGTCGACCTCGGCCTACCGGAGGCCGAACCGCCCGCGTACCTCTACCACGGCACCGTCGCCACGGCCCTCGACTCGATCCGCGCCGAGGGCCTGCGCCCGATGGCCCGCCACCACGTGCACCTGTCGCCCGACCGGGAGACGGCGACCCGGGTCGGGGCGCGCCGGGGCCGCCCGGTGGTCCTGGCGGTGGACGCCGGGGCGATGCGCGCGGCCGGGCACGTCTTCCTGCTCAGCGCCAACGGGGTGTGGCTGACGGACGCCGTTCCGCCGGAGTTCCTGCGCTTCCGGTAGCCGCCCGGGAACCGCGGACCGGCGGGAGGCCGTTCCTCAGGCGTCCAGCTGGGCGAGCGCCTCGGTGGCGATCTGTTCGAAGACGGCCTCGTCGGCCGCGAAATCGGAGTCCGGGACGGGGGCGTGGACGACCAGCTCGGTGAAACCCAGCTCCCGGTGGCGGCCGGCGAAGTCGACGAACGCGTCCACGGACTCCAGCATCGTGGCGCGCTCCGGGGTGAACCCGGTCAGCAGGATCCGCTCGATGGAGCCGGACTCCCGTCCGGTCTCCGCCAGAGCCTTCTCCAGCTTGCCGACCTGCCCGCGCAGGGCCTCCAGCGACTGCTCGGGCGTGCCCTCGAACACCTTGGGGTCACCCGCGGTCACCCAGGCCTGGCCGTACTTCGCCGCGAGCTTCACGCCCCGCGGGCCGGTCGCGGCCACCGCGAACGGCAGGCGCGGGCGCTGGACGCACCCGGGAATGGTGCGCGCCTCCCCCGCGGAGTAGAAGGTGCCCTGGTGGGTCACCGCGCTCTCGGTGAGCAGCCGGTCCAGCAGCGGGACGAACTCCGCGAAGCGGTCCGCGCGCTCCCGCGGGCTCCACTCCTCCTGCCCCAGCGCGGTCGCGTCGAAGCCGTTGCCGCCCGCGCCGATGCCCAGGGTGATCCGCCCCCGCGAGATGTCGTCCAGGGACATCAGTTCCTTGGCCAGGGTCACCGGGTGCCGGAAGTTCGGCGAGGTGACCAGTGTGCCCAGGCGCAGCCGGCTGGTGACGGCCGCCGCGGCGGTCAGCGTGGGGACCGCACCGAACCAGGGGCCGTCACGGAAGGTCCGCCAGGTCAGGTGGTCGTAGGTATAGGCGGTGTGGAACCCGAGGCGCTCGGCCCGCTCCCACTGGTCGCGGCCGCCATCGTGCCACGGTCGGACCGGCAGGATCACGGTGCTCAGGCGAAGACTCATGTCACCGAGCCTACGGTGCGCACCGATATACCGCTGTGAGCCAGGTTTCACGTGAAACATCTCTGTACGATCTTGGTGAACGGGTGGGAACCCATGGGCGAAGATGGAGCGGTGACCTCGGCTCCCCAGCGCCCCGAAGGGCCTTTCCCCGCACCCCGGCTCATCGCCACCGACCTCGACGGCACCCTGCTGCGCGACGACAAATCCGTCTCGCTGCGCACGGTCGCCGCCCTTGCCGCCGCCGAGGAGGCCGGCATCGAGGTCTTCTTCGTCACCGGCCGCCCGGCCCGCTGGATGGACGTGGTCAGCGATCATGTCCACGGGCACGGCCTGGCGATCTGCGCGAACGGCGCCGCCGTCGTCGACCTGCACGCCGGCCGGGAGTTCGTCCAGGTGCGGTCCCTCCCGCGGGCCACCGCGCTCACGGTCGTGCAGACCCTGCGCGCAGCCGTCCCGGGCACCTCCTTCGCAGTCGAGACGACCGCCGGCATCAACTACGAGCCGGCCTACCCGCCCTTCTTCCAGGACCCGGGGGCCACCGTCGCCACCGCCGAGAAGCTGCTGCGCGAGGAGTCGGACGACAGCGCGGCACCCGTCCTGAAGCTGCTCGCGCACCACGCCGAACTGAGCCCGGACGAGTTCCTCGCCCTGGCCCGCTCGGCCGCCGGCGCCTACGCCGCCATCACCCGCTCCAGCCCGACCGCCCTGCTGGAGATCAGCGAGCTCGGCGTGTCCAAGGCCAGCACCCTGGAGCTGTGCTGCGCCGAGCGCGGCATCTCCCCGGCCGAGGTGGTCGCCTTCGGCGACATGCCGAACGACGTCGAGATGCTCCGCTGGGCCGGAACCTCCTACGCGATGGGCAACGCCCACCCGGACGTGATCGCGGCCGCCTCGGGCCGCACCGTCGCCAACAACGAGGACGGGGTGGCGGTCGTCATCGAACGCATCCTCGCCGAACGCGCCGCGCGCACCTGACAGGCCCTAGAGCGGGGCCTCCCACACCAGGGCGGTCCCGCCGCCGTCCTCGCCGATCCCCGGGCCGTACCAGCTGGAGCCCCCCAGGGACTCGGCCCGGCGCCGCAGGTTCCGCAGACCGCTGCGCCGCCCGCCCTCCGGGATGCCCACTCCGTCGTCGGCGACCTCCAGCCGCACTCCCGGCCGGCCGTCGGCGAGGCTGACGGTGGAGTCGACCACCACCTCGATCCGTGACGCGTCCGCGTGCCGGAAGGCGTTCGACAGGGCCTCGCGCAGGGCCGCGATCAGGTTCTTGCCGACCAGCTCGCCCACGGCAGCGTCGATCGGCCCGACGAAACGGTGGGCGGGTTTGAAGCCCAGCGGGACGGCCGCCATGTTGATCTCCCGCAGGACCCGGGTGCGCAGCCCGGACGGAGCCTCCGCCGGGCCCTGCTGGAGCGCGAAGATGGCGGTGCGGATCTCCTGGATCGTCACGTCCAGCTCGTCCACGGCCTTTCCCACCCCGTCGCGGACCTCCGGAACGATGGAGCGGCGCTGCGCGCCCTCCAGCATCATCCCGGTGGCGAACAGCCGCTGGATGACGAGGTCGTGCAGATCACGCGCGATCCGGTCGCGGTCCTCGAACACCGCGAGCCGCTCCCGGTCGCGCTGCGCCTCCGCCATCATCAGCGCGAGGGCGGCCTGCGAGGCGAACTGGGTGGCCAGGGTCCGCTCGGCCTCGGTGAACGGCCTCTTGCCCAGGGCCCGTGGGGTGACGAGCGCTCCCAGCACCCGCCCGCCGCTGTGCAGCGGCAGCATCATGCAGGGACCGTACCGGCTCGTGAGCCTGCTGATCATGCGGGGATCGGCGGACGCGTTCTCCACGAACACCGGTTCGCCCTGGAGGAGTTTCACCACGACCGGGCTCTCGGCGGGGATCACCAGGCCCAGCGAGGTGGCCGGATCGTCTGCGGAGACGGCGACGATCTCCATCCCGCCCTCCTCCGCCGGCAGCATCACGATCCCGGCCGCCGAGTCGGCGAGGTGGCGGGCCTGTTCGGCGACCACCGCGAGGGCGTCGTCCGCGTCCCCGCCCGACAGGAGGGCCGTGGTGACGGCCACCGAACCGTCAATCCAGCGCTCCCGCTGGGTGGCGGCCTCGTACAGCCGGGCGTTGCCGATGGCGATGCCCGCCTCCGTGGCCAGTACGCGGACCATGTGGACGTCGTAGTCGCTGAACTCGCCGCCGCCGTTCTTCTCGGCGAGGTAGAGGTTGCCGAAGATCTCGCCCTGCACCCTGATGGGAACACCGAGGAAGGTCTTCATGGGCGGGTGGTGCGGGGGGAAGCCGGCCGAGCGCGGATCCTTCGTCAGATCGGCGAGCCGCACCGTGTCGGAATGCGAGTTCAGCGCGCCGAGGAGGCCCCTCTTGCCGTCCGGACGGTGGCCGATGCGCCGCGCCTCTTCGGGGCCGAGCCCGAAGGTCACGAAGTCCGAAAGCCCGGGGCCGTCCGTGTCGACGACACCGATCGCCGCGTAGCGGGCGTCCGCGAGTTCGGCGGCCGTCTCGCAGATGCGGTCGAGCGTGGAGTGCAGTTCGAGACCGGTCCCGACCGAGCGCATGGCCTCCAGCAGTTGCGGCACCCGAGCGGTCAGCTCGGTGGACAGGCCCTGCAGGCTGCGGGTGGCCCGGGTGGCGGCCTCCATCGGGTCCTGTGCTTCCCGGGCGGGCTCCGGCGATTCCTGGGACTCCTGCACTGACATGTCCCTGAGCCTAGTTAGTCCCGTTTAGGAGGGAAAGTCAGCCCGTGGAGTCGGCCGGAACCGCACCTGCCCGGCGTTCCCGCTCCAGCAGGCTCCGCAGCGGGCCGTCGACGGCCGCCAGCTCCGCGTAGGCGCCCCGCTGCACCACCGTCCCCCGGTCCAGTACGAGGACCTCGTCGACCGCTTCCAGTCCGGCGAGCCGGTGCGTGATCAGCACGGTGGCCCGGCCCTCGGTCGCCGCCAGCAGGTCCGCCGTCAGGGCGTCCGCGGTCGCCAGGTCCAGGTGCTCGGCCGGTTCGTCCAGGACGAGGACGGGGAAGTCCGCGAGCAGGGCCCGGGCCAGCGCCAGCCGCTGCCGCTGGCCGCCCGAGAGCCGCTGCCCGTGCTCGCCGACGAGGGTGTCGAGCCCGTCCGGGAGCCCGTCGGCCCACTCCAGCAGCCGGGCCGAGGCGAGCGCCTCCCGCAGCTGCTCCTCGCTCGCACCGGTCCGGGCGAGCCGCAGGTTCTCGCGCACCGAGCTGTCGAAGAGGTGGGCGTCCTGGGCGCACAGGCCCACGAACCGGCGCACGTCGTCGCCGTCCAGGGTGCGCGCGTCCGTGCCGCCCAGGGTGTAGCCGCCCGTGCGCGGGTCGAGGAACCGCAGCAGGACCTGGGCCAGGGTGGTCTTGCCCGAGCCGGACGGCCCGATGACCGCGATGCGCCGGCCCGCCTCCAGCGTCAGGTCCAGGCCGCCCAGCGCGTCCCGCTCCTGGCCGCCGTGGCGGGCGGACAGTGCCGTGAGCCGCAGCGGGAACGGCGAGGACGGCGGCTCCGCCGGCTCGGCCGGTTCGGCGACGGGCGCGGGTGCGTCGATGACCTCGTACACCCGCTCGGCGCTGCGGCGCACCCGCTGCCGGTACTGGACCGCCAGGGGGAGGCCGGTGACCGCCTCGAACGCGGCGAGCGGGGTCAGCACCACGACCGCCACGGCGACTCCGTACAGCCGTCCGTCCGCGACGGCGCCCGCCGCGGCGAACGCGGCGCACACCACGGTGAGCCCGCACACCAGGGCGGACAGCCCCCCGCCCAGTCCGGCGGCCGCGGCCCCGCGCGCGGCGATCCGGGTGAGCACCCTGTCGGCGGCGCGCACCCCGGCCTTCCGGTCGGCGAGGGCGCCCGCGACGGTGAGCTCGGCGGTACCCGTCAGCAGGTCGGCCACCCGGGTGGCGAGCTCGCCCCGGGCGGGCGCGAGCCGCCGCTCCGCACTCCGCGCGCAGGCCCCGCTGACCAGGGGAACCCCGACACCGGCCACGAGCAGCCCCACCGCGAGCGCCGCGCCCGCCGCGGGCAGCAGCCATGCCGTGAACGCCACCGAGCCCAGACCGACGAGCACCGCGGTACCCACCGGCAGCAGCCAGCGCAGCCAGTAGTCCTGGAGGGCATCGGCGTCGGCCACCAGCCGGGACAGCAGGTCCCCGCGCCGCTGCGCGCGCAGTCCGGCGGGTGCGATCCGCTCCAGCCGCCGGTACACGGCGACCCGCAGGTCGGCGAGCATCCGCAGTACGGCGTCGTGCGACACCAGGCGCTCGGCGTAGCGGAAGACGGCCCGCCCGAGGCCGAAGGCCCGGGTCGCCGTGACGGCCACCATCAGGTACAGCACCGGCGGCTGCTGGGAGGCCCGGGAGATCAGCCACCCGGACACGGCCATCAGTCCCACGCTGCACCCCACGGCCAGGGCCCCCAACAGCAGACCGAGGCGGAACCGGCCCTGCCAGGCGGCGGCCACGGCCCGCACCCGCCGCAGCGGGTCACCGCCGCCCGAGTCCGCACCCCCGTCGCCGGGCCGTTCCCGCGCGGCCCCGAGGATCCACTCCCCGGGGTCGGACATCCCAGCCGCGGTACGCGCTGCCGCGCCGGCCCGCACACCCGGTGCCGCAGCCGCACCCGCAGCCGCAGCCGTGGCGTCCTGGGTACCCTCGCCCACCGCCACCACCCGGTCGGCCACCGCGAGCAGCGCCGGCCGGTGCACCACGAGGAGCACCGTCCGCCCGGCCGCGAGGCGCCGTACGGCCTCCACGACCGCGGCCTCGGTCTCCCCGTCCAGTGCCGCCGTCGGCTCGTCCAGCAGCAGCACCGGGCGGTCCGCGAGGAAGGCCCGGGCCAGGGCCAGCCGCTGGCGCTGGCCGGCGGACAGGCCGGTGCCGCCCTCGCCGAGCGTGGTCCGCGTCCCGTGCGGCAGGGCGGAGACGAACTCCCAGGCACCGGCGTCGACCAGTGCCGCCTTCACCGCCTCGTCCCCGGCACCGGGGCGTGCCAGCCGGACGTTCTCGGCGATGGTCCCGGCGAACAGGTGGGGCCGCTGCGGCACCCAGGCGATCCGCTCCCGCCACTGTTCGGGGGAGAGTTCGGCCAGGTCCGTGCCGCCGACCCGCACCCGCCCGGACGTCGGCGTGACGAACCCGAGCAGCACGTTCAGGAGGGTCGACTTGCCCGCCCCGCTCGGGCCGGTGAGGGCCACGCATTCGCCGGGACCCACGCTGAGGGACACCGCCCCCGGGGAGGCGGAGCCGCGCCCCTCGTGGCGGACCTCCACCGCGTCGAGCTCGATGACCGGCCCGCCGGCGGGCACGGGGGCCCCGGCCGCCGGTGCGGGGGCCGGGGTTTCCAGGACCGCGAAGATCTCCTCCGCGGCGGCCAGTCCCTCGGCGGCCGCGTGGTACTGGGCACCGACCTGGCGCAGCGGCAGATAGGCCTCCGGCGCGAGGATCAGGATGACGAGGCCCGTGTACAGGTCCAGTTCGCCGTGGACGAGCCGCATGCCGATGGTCACCGCGACGAGCGCCACCGACAGGGTGGCCAGGAGTTCGAGGGCGAAGGAGGAGAGGAAGGCGATGCGCAGCGTGCGCATCGTGGCCTGGCGGTAGTCGTCGGTGATCTTCCGGATCGACTCGGCCTGCGCCTTGGCCCGCCCGAAGACCTTCAGCGTCGGGAGCCCGGCCACCACGTCGAGGAAGTGCCCCGACAGCCGGGACAGCAGCCTCCATTGGCGGTCCATCCGGCTCTGGGTGGCCATGCCGATGAGGATCATGAACAGCGGGATCAGCGGCAGGGTGGCGACGATGATGGCCGCCGACACCCAGTCCTCGGTGACGATCCGGGCGAGGACCGCCACCGGCACCACCACCGCGAGCCCCAGCTGGGGCAGGTAGCGGGAGAAGTAGTCGTCGAGCGCGTCCACGCCCCGGGTGGCCAGGGAGACCAGCGAGCCGGTCCGCTGTCCGGCGAGCCAGCCGGGCCCCAGGTCGGCGGCCCGGTCCAGCAGCCGGCCGCGGAGCTCCGACTTGACCGCCGCTCCGGCGCGGTGCGCGGCCAGCTCGGTGAGCCAGGCGACCAGCCCCCGCCCGAGCGCCACCGCCGCGAGCAGCAGCAGTGGCGTCCGGAGCGCCCCCGCCCCGAGTCCCCGTTCGAAGGCGCCGACCACGATCTCGGCGATCAGCATCGCCTGGCCGACGACCAGCCCCGCCCCGGCCAGCCCGAGGACCACCACCGCCCCCAGGAAGAGGCGGGTGGAACGGGCGTACCGGAGCAGGCGCGGGTCGATCGGTTTCACGTGAAACATCCCCTCGGCAGGGTCGGGCGGGGTGACGTGCGCGGATCAGTGCGCGTCGGCGATGTGCTGCGTACCGATCCGCTTGCGGAACACCCAGTACGTCCAGCCCTGGTAGAGCATCACGAGCGGAGCGGCCACACCGGCGCACCAGGTCATGATCTTCAGGGTGTACGGGGTGGACGAGGCGTTGGTGACCGTGAGGCTCCACGCCTCGTTCAGCGAGGACGGCATGACGTTCGGGAACAGCGTCAGGAAGAGCATCGCGACGGCCGCCGCGATGGTGATCCCGGACAGGGCGAACGACCAGCCCTCACGGCCCACCAGGTTGCATCCGATGGCGGCGACCAGCGCGACCACGGCGACGGCCATGGCGATCAGGCTCCGGCCGTCACCACGCGAGGCCTGGGTCCAGATCAGGAAGGCCAGGGCCAGCACGGCCGTCACCACGCCCAGCCGGGTCGCCAGCGCCCGCGAGCGCTCCCGGATGTCGCCGACGGTCTTGAGCGAGGCGAATACCGCGCCGTGGAAGGTGAACAGGGTGAGGGTGACCAGCCCACCCAGGACCGCGTACACGTTGAGCAGGTCGAAGAGGCTTCCGACGTACTCCATGTGCTGGTCGATCTTCACTCCGCGCACGATGTTGGCGAAGGCCACGCCCCACAGGAAGGCGGGGATCAGCGAGGTCCAGAAGATGGCGTGTTCCCAGTTGGTCTGCCATCTGTCCTCGGACCGCTTGTGGCGGTACTCGAAGGCGACGCCGCGGACGATCAGGCAGACCAGGATGAGCAGCAGCGGCAGGTAGAAGCCGGAGAAGAGGGTGGCGTACCACTCCGGGAAGGCGGCGAAGGTGGCACCGCCGGCCGTGAGCAGCCAGACCTCGTTGCCGTCCCAGACGGGGCCGATCGTGTTGATCAGCACCCGCTTCTCGGTGCGGTCGCGCGCGAGGAGCTTGGTGAGTACGCCGATGCCGAAGTCGAAGCCCTCCAGGAAGAAGTAGCCGATCCACAGGACGGCGATGAGTACGAACCAGACGTCGTGAAGCTGCATGGTGTGCTCCTTCCTGCCTCAGTACGAGAAGGCCATCGGGCGGTCGGCGTTCCTGTCGTCCCCGCCGACCTTGGCGGGCGGGTTCAGGTCGGCCTCCGTCAGCTCGGGCGGGCCGGCCTTGACGTACTTCACGAGGAGCCTGACCTCGATCACGGCGAGGACGGCGTAGAGCAGCGTGAAGCCGATCATCGAGGTGAGCACGTCGCCCTGTGAGACGTTCGGCGAGACGGCGTCCCGGGTGCGCAGCACTCCGTAGACCACCCAGGGCTGGCGGCCCATCTCGGTGAAGATCCAGCCCCAGGAGTTGGCGAGCAGGGGGAAGCACATGGTCCAGAGCGCGACGAGCCAGTAGAGCTGCGCGTACCGCGGGCTGAGCGCCTTCTTGAAGAGGACGAGATGGGGGACCTCGTCCTCCCCGGTGCGCAGCCCGGGCGGCAGCAGGAAGCGCTTGCGGGTCAGCCACAACCCCAGCACGCCGATGCCGAGGGAGGCCATGCCGAAGCCGATCATCCAGCGGAAGCCCCAGTAGGCAACGGGGATGTTGGGCCGGTAGTCGCCCGGGCCGAACTTCTCCTGCTCGGCCTTGTTGACGTCGTTGATGCCCGGGACGAAGGAGTCGAAGTCGCTGTTCGCGAGGAACGACAGCACGCCCGGGATCTCTATGGCCACCTTGTTGTGGCCCTTGTCGACGTCGCCGTAGGCGAAGACGGAGAAGGGCGCGGGGGCCTCGCCGTCCCACAGGGCCTCGGCCGCGGCCATCTTCATCGGCTGCTGCTTGAACATCACCTTGCCGAGCATGTCGCCGCTGAGGGCGGTGCCCATACCGGCGATGATCATGACGACCAGGCCGAGCCGCAGCGAGCTGCGCATCACGGGGATGTGCTTCTTGCGGGCGAGGTGGAAGGCGGAGATGCCGACCATGAAGGCGCCGCCGACCAGGAAGGCCGCGGTGATGGTGTGGAAGAACTGGGTCAGCGCGGTGTCCTGGGTGAGGACGCGCCAGAAGTCGGTGAGCTCGGCCCGGCCCCGCTCCTCGTTCATGCGGTAGCCGACCGGGTGCTGCATCCAGGAGTTCGCCGCGAGGATGAAGTACGCGGACAGGACGGTGCCGAGCGAGACCATCCAGATGCAGGCCAGGTGGATCTTCTTCGGCAGCTTGTCCCAGCCGAAGATCCACAGGCCGATGAAGGTGGACTCGAAGAAGAAGGCGATCAGCGCCTCGAAGGCCAGCGGCGCCCCGAAGATGTCACCCACGAACCGCGAGTAGTCGGACCAGTTCATGCCGAACTGGAACTCCTGGACGATGCCGGTGACGACGCCCATCGCGATATTGATCAAGAAAAGCTTGCCCCAGAACTTCGTGGCCCTGAGGTATTTCTCCTTCTCGGTACGCACCCAGGCGGTCTGCAGGCCGGCGGTCAGCGCGGCGAGCGAGATCGTGAGCGGCACGAAGAGGAAGTGGTAGACGGTGGTGATGCCGAACTGCCAGCGCGCCAATGTCTCAGGCGCCAAAGCTAGGTCCACGTCGTCTGCTCCTTGTCGTCGCCGTGGTCACAGCGGGCAGTCTGCCTGGCGGGTTCCCCCCATATAGGGAGGAAGCAGGACACGCTTGTGAACGCGTTCACATTCACAAGCATTATGTCCTACACCCTTTGGCCGGAAACAAGGGGGGGTACCCCTGAGCGCGCCGTTCCCGGAGGGGACCCCTAGCCAAGAAATTCAACAGATTGTTGAATGTGGCCATGCAGATTCGAATCTCATGGCCTGCGGGCCTGCTCACCGCGACCCTCGACGAGACCCCGACCAGCAAGGCGCTGGCCGCGGCCCTCCCGATCTCCGCCTCCGCGCACACCTGGGGCGAGGAGGTCTACTTCGACACGGGCGTCTCCGTGGACCTGGAGCACGACGCCCGGCAGGTCGTGGAGCCCGGCACGGTCGCCTTCTGGACCGAGGGCGACGCCCTCGCGCTGCCCTACGGCCCCACGCCCATCTCACGCGGAGGCGAGAGCCGCCTGGCGAGCCCCTGCAACGTGCTCGGCTCGTTCGACGGCGACCCCCGCCTCCTGGCCACCGTCCGCGACGGCGACCCCATCCGCGTGGAACTGGTCTGACGACCACCGCTCCCTACGGCTCTACAGCTCCTTGAAGAAGGCCTCCGCCGTGTGCAGGAAGAGGTCGTTCGCCTCGGTCTCACCGATCGTGACCCGCAGGCCCTCGCCCGCGAAGGGCCGGACCACCACACCGGCCTTCTCGCAGGTCGCCGCGAACTCGGCGGTCCGCTCCCCCAGCCGCATCCACACGAAGTTGGCCTGCGTGTCCGGGACCGTCCAGCCCTGGGCCAGCAGCGTCTCGTGCACCCGGTTGCGCTCGCACACCAGCGCCCCGACGCGGCCCATCAGCTCGTCCTCGGCGCGCAGCGAGGCGACCGCCGCGTCCTGCGCCAGCTGGCTGACACCGAAGGGCACCGCCGTCTTGCGCAGCGCCGCCGCGACCGGCTCGTGCGCCACCGCGAAGCCGACGCGCAGGCCGGCCAGGCCGTAGGCCTTGGAGAAGGTGCGCAGCACGGCGACGTTGGGACGGTCGCGGTAGAGCTCGATGCCGTCCGGCACATCGGTGTCGCGGACGAACTCGCGGTAGGCCTCGTCCAGCACCACCAGGACGTCCGAGGGGACCCGGTCCAGGAACCGGACCAGCTCCTCGCGGCGCACCGCGGTACCGGTCGGGTTGTTCGGGTTGCACACGAAGATCAGCCGCGTCCGGTCGGTGATCGCGGCGGCCATCGCGTCCAGGTCGTGGACGTCGCCGTCGGTCAGCGGGACCCGCACCGACGTCGCACCCGAGATCTGCGTGATGATCGGGTAGGCCTCGAAGGAACGCCAGGCGTAGATGACCTCGTCGCCCGGGCCGGCCGTCGACTGGATCAGCGACTGGGCCACGCCCACCGAACCGGTGCCGGTGGCGATGTGCTCGGCCGGGACGCCGAAGCGTTCCGCCAGCTCGTTCACCAGGCCGGTGCAGGCCATGTCCGGGTAGCGGTTGAACCGGCCCGCAGCGGCGACCGCCGTCTCCAGGACCCCCGGCAGCGGCGGGTACGGGTTCTCGTTCGAGGACAGCTTGAAAGCGACGGCCCCGCCCTCGGCGGCGGGCTTGCCGGGCTTGTAGGTGGGGATGCCGTCCAGCTCGGCGCGCAGCTTCGGGCTCTTCTCGCTCACCGCAGGTCCTCCTCGACCGTCCCGTCGACGTCCCCGTCGACCCAATACTGCTCACCTTATGAGGATTCCGCCGATCCGAGAATGGCGGGCGCCAGGAACACAGGGGGAGCGCGCGCATATATGCGCGCGCCGGTGGCCCGCGCCGTGGCGCGCGTCCCTCGTGCAGGTGAGTTGCGACCGGCCCGGAGTGGCAGCGTTTTGGCATGCCCCGACCCGTCGACAGGCCACACCTTTAGCCCAGGCCGCTAACTACCTTCAATTCCAAGGTCATTGGGGGTGGCGAACCAAGCAGAATCGTGCCTGTCAACCCGTGCATATGCACCTGAACCACCCGCCCCTCCGAGCCCTACTATCGGCTCGCCATGACAGCAGCAGGGAAGCATCACGTGAGCCGGGCCGAGACCACCCGGCGGGTCGGCGGCCGACAGGGGCGCGCCGGCATCAGGGACGTGGCCGCCGCGGCGGGCGTGTCCATCACCACCGTCTCCGACGCGCTCAATGGCAAGGGACGGCTGCCGGACGCCACCCGCCGCCACGTCCGCGAGGTGGCCGATCGGCTGGGCTACCGCCCCTCCGCCGCCGCCCGCACCCTCCGTACGGGCAAGTCGGGCCTCATCGGCCTGACCGTGACGACGTACGGGGATGAACCTTTCACCTTCACCGAATTCGCCTACTTCGCCGAGATGGCACGGGCCGCCACCTCCGCCGCGCTCGCCCGCGGCTACGCCCTGGTCATCCTCCCGGCCACCTCACGGCACGACGTCTGGTCCAACGTGGCCCTCGACGGCACCGTCGTCATCGACCCCTCCGACCACGACCCCGTCGTCAGCGAGCTCGTCCGCCAGGGCCTGCCCGTCGTCTCCGACGGCCGTCCCGCGGGCACCCTGCCCGTCACCGCCTGGGTCGACAACGACCACGAAGCCGCCGTCCTGGGCCTGCTCGACCACCTCGCCGCCGCCGGGGCCCGCCGTATCGGGCTGCTGACCGGCACCACCACCGACACCTACACCCGGCTCTCCACGACCGCCTACCTCCGCTGGTGCGAGCGCGTCGGCCAGGACCCCGTCTACGAGTCCTACCCCGCCCACGACCCCTGCGCGGGCGCCGTGGCCGCCGACCGCCTCCTCGCCAGGCCCGACCGGCCCGACGCCGTCTACGGGCTCTTCGACCCGAACGGCACCGACCTCCTCGCCGCCGCCCGGCGCTACGGGCTGCGGGTCCCCGAGGACCTGCTCCTCGTCTGCTGCAGCGAATCCACCGTCTACGCGAACACCGAACCGCCGATCACCACGCTCTCCCTCAAGCCGCGCCGCATCGGAACGGCCGTCGTACAGCTGCTGATCGACGCGATCGAGGGGGTGGACACGGGCCGTCCGGTCGAACAGGTCGTCCCGACGGAGCTGATCATCCGCACCTCCTCGCAGCGCCGAACCCCCCGGACCACCGTCAGCCCACCGCGCTCACCGTCCCAGGACTGACCTCCGGAACGCCCTATCGGCGGGGCCGACGGCCCCGCCGAGGATTTCAACATCCCCTATATCAGGGCAAAACGGCAGGAAGGTTTGGTTCCGCCCCGGATTCACCACCCCTGGTGCGTCACAGAGCGCGAGCCGCATTCCTATGATGGGCGCACGACATCACGGACCCTCCGCCCCGGAGGTGAGCAGGGTCCGCAGGTGTACGGCAGCGCGACGGTGGTGGAGGGGTCGATGACTCAGGGGGCCGGTCAGGGACCCGCGATGCGGACGGACACGCTGCGGGACTTCCGGGTCCCGGCCGATGAAGCCGCGCCGTACGCCGCGTCCGCCGGTGTGCCCGGCGAGGCGCCCGTCTACGGCGAGTACCCCGCGTACTACGCACCGGAGGCGGTCCCGCAGCAGCGCACGGCGGGCGACCAGGCGGAGTTCCCCGCCGCCGCGGACTTCCCCGCCGCCGGCCCCGCGGACGACCTCGACGGCTACACCCCCACCCAGCGCGACCTCCCCGTCATCGGGCGCGGCGCGGTGGGCGGTCCCGGGGACACCGTCCAGGTCCACTACGTCCCCCAGGAGGCCCCGGCAGCCGGCCCCGGCCCGCTCTACGTGGTGGGCGACGTGCACGGCTACCTCGACGAGCTCATCCACGAGCTCCAGGCGCAGAACCTGATCGACGCCGACTGCCACTGGTCCGCCGGCAACGCCCGCATCTGGTTCCTCGGGGACTTCACCGACCGCGGCCCCGACGGCATCGGCGTCATCGACCTCGTCATGCGCCTGTCCGCCGAGGCCGCCGCCGCCGGGGGCTACTGCAAGGCCCTGATGGGCAATCACGAGCTGCTGCTCATCGGCGCGAAGCGATTCGGGGACACCCCTGTCAACTCCGGCGCCGGCACGGCCACCTTCCAGGCCGCCTGGCTGCTCAACGGCGGCCAGCGCACCGACATGGAGCGCCTCGAAGACGTCCACCTCCAGTGGATGTCCCGGCTGGACGCGGCCACGCTGGCCGACGGGCACCTGCTGCTGCACTCCGACACCACGGCGTACCTGGACTACGGCGACTCCATCGAGGACGTCAACGACACGATCCACGAGCTGCTCAACCGCCACGACGCGGACATCACCTGGGACCTGTTCCGCAAGTTCACCAAGCGCTTCGCCTTCCGCGACGACGAGACGGGCCCGCAGGCGGTACGGCAGCTGCTGACCACGTACGGCGGCAGCCGCATCGTCCACGGTCACAGCCCCATCCCGTACCTGCTCGGCGAGGTGGGCACCGAGGACGGCGACGAAGCGCACGGGCCGGAGGCCGTCGACGGACCGCACGTGTACGCGGACGGGCTGGCCATCGCGATGGACGGCGGCGTGACGATGGCGGGCAAACTCCTGGTCCAACAACTGCCGCTGAGCGACTGAGCGTTCACCGAGCGGGGTATTTCCCGAAAGTCCCTGTCACCCCATGGCCGGGGCGCTCTACCATCGCCCTGTCCGTAGCAGGCTCTCCTCCGTTTTGGGCCGGCGCCCGGTTCTACGCGGGCAAACCGGCTCGTACGGAGCATCGGGGGATGCACATGACCAGCGGTCCGCACCTGCTCACCGAAGACCGACCCGAGTTCGACCGCCTCCTGGACGAGGCGCTGCGCACGGCGGACGAAAGGCCCGAGCTCGCCGCCCTCGGCGAACGGCTGAACGCCGAACAGCTGCGCACCATGGCCCTGGGCGCCGCCGCGCTGCTGACCGCCGCGGCCTCCGCGGAGTACGCCCACTTCGTGAAGGTCCGGGAGGAACTGCGCGACGAGGCCCTGTCGGGCCGCAGGAACGCCGACGCGGACGCCGCCGAGGGCGGCGGGGACGGCCGGGACGACGACGACGGCGGCGGCGCGGGCGTGAGCGCCGTGGTGGCCGTCCTCGCACCGGTCCTGGCGGGCACCGCCATGCTGATCTTCCTGCTGGTGGGTTACTGCCTGAAGGCCATCGACCCCGAACCCGCCTTCGCACGCACGATGCTGACGGCCGGTTGGCTCTTCGGCGGGCTCACCGTGGTGGCGCTGGTCTTCGCGGTGGTCTCGCTGCTGGTGGCGGCGCTCCGCAACAGCTCCACCGAGGTGGCCGCCGAGGAGAGCGTGCCGGTCCCCGACGAGCTCGCGCGGGCCCGGGAGGCCTGGCGCAACGCCCTGCTGGAGCGGGGCATCATGCCGTTCCTGCGCGACGCGCTGGCCGATCCGGCCGCCGGGACGGGCTACCCGGTGCCCCGAACGCCGGGGGCCGGGCGCATCCCCAGTCTGGGATACACCCGGCCCGACTTCAGCAGCCCGTCCGAGGGAACGCCCGGCCCGCGGCCCGGCTACTCCAGCCCGGACTTCACGAGCCCGGACTTCGGCGGCCCGGAACACAGGCCGGACTGATGCGCTACTTCATGTCCTTGAGGCGGTGGTTGGGGCCGCCCATCGGGGCGGTGCCGTGCCGCAGGGGCGGGTGGTCCACGGGAGCGGGAACGGGAGCCCACGCCTGGTTGCACGTGAGACCGAAATTGCTGGCCGGGTTCACGGTGCAGTCGGTCTCGTAGATCTGTCCGTCGGAACCGACGGACTCGACGTGCACCAGTCCGGCGTGGTCGCTGACGGCGATGCCGCACAGGCTCACTCCGGCCGGGATACCTCCGTTGTCACCCAGGTTGTTCCATTCGAAGTCCCGGTTCGTCATGCCGGTGAGCCTTCGGATACCGACCCAGGGAGTGCCGCTGAGCAGGACTGCCTTGACCTCGTCGGCCGAGCTGGGCTTGTACTGAGCGACGTCGGTGCACGGACCGGTGGCGCCCGTCGCACCCGTCGCACCCGTCGCGCCGGTGGCACCGGTGGCACCCGTCGCGCCGGTGGCACCGGTGGCACCGGTGGCGCCCGTGGCGCCGGTCGGGCCCGTCGGGCCCGTGGGGCCGGTGTCGCCCTTCGGGCCCTTCGGGCCCCGGGGGCCCCGCGGGCCGCGGCACTCGTCATCGTCGTCCCGGTCACCGCCGCCGAGCGTCCGGCCGGACGCCCGCGCCTCCGGCCGGTCGTCGTCGTCCCCGTGGTGATGCGGTTTCTGCTTGCAGTGGTCCCCGCCGGCCGGGCCGAACGCGGCCGGCACCGCCGGCGCGGCCTGCTGCGCCACCGCGACGGGGCTGACGACACCCGCCAGCACGAGGGAGAGCGAGGCCAGGCTGCTTCCCACCAGCCAGACCCTGCCCCGCGGAAGAGGACCGAGGAGGGCGGCCTTGGCCCGGTGCTCACGACTCATAGAGCGCTCCTTCAGCGAAGTGACTCGAACCGGAGGCAGCGGCCTCCGGTCGCGAGTCGAGCGTCTCCCCCCGACGTGCGGATCTCCGTGCGACGCCCCTGAAACCACTCCTCCTATCAGCACCTCGGCTGACTATATGCCGCCAATCGGGCCAACTACCGCGTTCCCGGCGCGCCACCTGTCGGCATCCCCGGCCCGCTCCCTAGAGTCCCCGACGATCCATCCGACCCGGCCGGCTACCGGAACGCACGGCCCACACCAGCGGACGGGACCCGTGAGACCAAAAGTCTGTCTGAACATGATCGTCAAGGACGAGGCCCCCACCATCCGGAAATGCCTCGACTCGGTGCGCCCCCTGATCGACACGTGGGTGATCGTGGACACCGGCTCGACGGACGGCACCCAGGACGTGATCCGGGACTGCTTCGGGGACATCCCCGGCACCCTCCACGAACGGCCCTGGAAGGGGTTCGACGGCAGCCGGACGGAGGCCATCGAACTCGCCCGCGCCGACGCCGACTACCTGCTGTTCATCGACGCCGACGACGCGATGGAGGTGGAGCCCGGTTTCCGGATGCCGGAGCTCACCCTCGACGCGTACCGGATCGCCCTGCATGACGGACCGATCGTCCACTACCGGGCGGCTCTCGTCTCCACCCGGCTGCCCTGGCGGTACGTCGGCGTGCTCCACGAGTACATCGACTGCGGAGGCGACTACAGCCTCGGGACGCTCGACGGCGCCCACATCCTCAGCATCGGCGGGGGCGCGCGCCTGCGGGAGGGCGGCCAGCGGCAGAAATACCTGCGTGACGCGGCGATCCTCGAAGAGGGCCTGGCCAAGGAACCCGAGAACGCCCGCTACATGTTCTACCTCGGGCAGAGCTGGCGTGACGCGGGAGAGCAGGAGAAGTCCCTCGCCGCCTACGACCGCCGGGCGGCCATGGTCGGGTTCTACGAGGAGACCTATCTCGCCCGGGTCTACGCCGCACGGGCGGCCGCGAGCCTTGGGCGGCCGACGGCCGAGGTGATGGACCGCTACCTCCGCGCCTTCGAGAGCCGGCCCTCCCGCGCCGAGGCGATCGGTGACCTCGCAGGCCTCTGCCGCGTGGAGGAGCGCTGGCCGCTGGCCTACATGTTCGCCAAGGAGGCCGTCCGCATCCCCTACCCGAAGGACATCCTGTTCGTGGAGTACGCCTGGCACGAGTGGCGCGCACTCGACGAACTCTCCATCGCGGCGTACTGGGTGGGCGAGTACCGCGAGTCACTGGAGTGCTGCGAGCGACTGCTGGGCGAGGGCAAGATGCCCGACGAGCACCGCGAACGCGTCTCCAAGAACCTGGACTTCGCGCGGAGCAAGCTGGGCACCGGGATGTTTCACGTGAAACGCCCCGCCGTTTCACGTGAAACATCCCGCCCGGCTGCGGTCTAGCCCGCAGCCCGCTCGCTCAGCGGGCGCCGCCGCTGCGCGGCGTCCGTGAGCGCCGGCGGGAGCCAGACACCGTCCGGGTGGTAGAGGTTCGCGCCCGGCGGTACGATCTCGTCGATCCGGTCGAGCGCCTCGTCGTCGAGGACCAGACCGGCCCCCTTCGACAGGGACTCGAACTGCTCCATCGTGCGCGGCCCGATGATCACCGAGGTGACCGCCGGGTGCGCGAGCGGGAAGGCCACGGCGAGCTCCGGCAGGGTGCAGCCCAGGTCGTCGGCGATCCCGATGAGCTTCTCCACCGCCTCCAGCTTGGCCACGTTGCCCGGGATGGCCGGGTCGAAGCGGGCCGGGTGCAGCTTCGCCCGCCCCGTGGTCAGGTCGATGGGGCCCCCGAGCCGGTGCTTCCCGCTCAGGAAGCCCGAGGCGAGGGGGCTCCAGGTCAGCACGCCCATCCCGTAGCGCCGGGCGACCGGCAGCACATCGGCCTCGATGCCGCGTGCGAGGATCGAGTAGGGCGGCTGCTCGGTCCGGAACCGGGGGAGCGCCCGGCGCTCGGCGACGTGGTGGGCCTCGACCAGTTCCTCGGCGGGAAAGGTCGAGCACCCGAAGGAGCGGATCTTCCCGGCCCTGACGAGGTCGCCGAGGACGGACAGCGTCTCCTCGACATCGGTCGAGTGGTCGGGCCGGTGCACCTGGTAGAGGTCGATCCAGTCGGTGTCCAGCCGGCGCAGGCTGTCCTCGACGGCGCGCACGATCCAGCGACGCGAGTTGCCGCTGCGGTTGCGTCCCTCCCCCATCTGGAAGTGGACCTTCGTGGCGAGCACGACGTCGTCACGCCGTCCCTTGAGCGCCTTGCCGACGATCACCTCGGACTCGCCCGCCGAGTACATGTCGGCGGTGTCCACGAAATTGATGCCCTGATCGAGGGCCGCGTGGATGATCCGCGCGCACTCCGCGTGGTCGGCGTTGCCCACCGCCCCGAACATCATCGTGCCGAGGCAGTGGGCACTCACCTCTATGCCGGTCCCGCCCAGATTCCGGTATCGCATGGTCATGCGGCCGCACTCTAGGAGCTGGAGCGCACTCCAGCGCAAGACCCTGCCAGGAGTCCGTCAGGACCGGCCCGCGACTCCCCCCATGAGGTCGCGGCCCGGCCCCTCCGGCTGGTTCAGTCCGCCAGCGGCAGGTAGACGCGGTTGCCCGAGGCGGCGAACTCGGCGGACTTCTCCGCCATGCCCGCCTCGATCTCCTCGGCCTTCAGGTCGCCGCCGTGTTCACGGCGGATGTCCTGGGAGATCTTCATCGAGCAGAACTTCGGACCGCACATGGAGCAGAAGTGCGCGGTCTTGGCCGGCTCGGCCGGGAGCGTCTCGTCGTGGAACTCGCGGGCCGTGTCCGGGTCGAGGGCCAGGTTGAACTGGTCCTCCCAGCGGAACTCGAAGCGCGCGTCCGACAGGGCGTCGTCCCATTCCTGGGCGCCCGGGTGGCCCTTGGCCAGGTCCGCCGCGTGGGCCGCGATCTTGTACGTGATGACGCCGGTCTTCACGTCGTCGCGGTTGGGCAGGCCCAGGTGCTCCTTGGGCGTCACGTAGCAGAGCATCGCGGTGCCCCACCAGGCGATCATCGCGGCGCCGATGCCGGAGGTGATGTGGTCGTACGCGGGCGCGACGTCCGTGGTCAGCGGGCCGAGCGTGTAGAACGGCGCCTCCTCGCAGATCTCCTGCTGGAGGTCGATGTTCTCCTTGATCTTGTGCATCGGGACGTGGCCCGGGCCCTCGATCATGGTCTGCACGTTGTGCCGCTTGGCGATCGTGTTGAGCTCGCCCAGCGTCTTGAGCTCGGCGAACTGCGCGGCGTCGTTGGCGTCCGCGATGGAGCCGGGCCGCAGGCCGTCGCCCAGCGAGTACGTGACGTCGTAGGCCGCGAGGATCTCGCAGAGCTCCTCGAAGTTCGTGTAGAGGAAGTTCTCCTTGTGGTGCGCCAGGCACCACGCGGCCATGATCGAGCCGCCGCGCGAGACGATGCCGGTCTTGCGACGGGCCGTCAGCGGCACGTACGGGAGCAGCACACCGGCGTGGACCGTCATGTAGTCGACGCCCTGCTCGGCCTGCTCGATGACCGTGTCCTTGTAGATCTCCCAGGTCAGGTCCTCGGCACGGCCGTCGACCTTCTCCAGCGCCTGGTAGAGCGGCACGGTGCCGATCGGGACGGGGGAGTTGCGCAGGACCCACTCGCGCGTGGTGTGGATGTTGCGGCCGGTCGAGAGGTCCATGACCGTGTCCGCGCCCCACTGGGTGGCCCAGGTCATCTTGTCGACCTCCTCCTCGATGGAGGAGGTGACGGCGGAGTTGCCGATGTTGGCGTTGACCTTCACCAGGAACCGCTTGCCGATGATCATCGGCTCGATCTCGGGGTGGTTCACATTGGCCGGGAGCACCGCGCGGCCTGCGGCGATCTCCTCGCGGACGACCTCGGGGGAGACGTTCTCGCGGATCGCGACGTACTCCATCTCCGGGGTGATCTCGCCCCGGCGGGCGTACGCGAGCTGCGTGACGGCCTGGCCTCCACGGCCCCGGCGCGGCTGGCGCGGGCGGCCCGGGAAGACCGCGTCGAGGTTCTTGAGGCCGCCGCGGGGCGAGGTGTGCTTGATGCCGTCGTCCTCGGGGCGCACGGGACGGCCCGCGTACTCCTCGGTGTCACCGCGGCCGATGATCCAGTTCTCGCGCAGCGGCGGCAGGCCGCGCCGGACGTCGGTCTCGATCTGCGGGTCGGTGTACGGACCGGACGTGTCGTAGAGCGTGACGTCCTTGCCGTTGGTGAGGTGGACCTGGCGGACCGGCACCCGGATGTCCGGGCGGGAACCCGCCAGGTATCCCTTGTGCCAGCCGGGCTGGCGCTCGGTCTGGCCGTCGGCGCCCTGGTCGACGGCAGGCGTGCGTGCGTCCTGAATGGTCATGAGACCTGATCTCCCTACGCCGGCATTACCCGGTAACAGGTTCGGCGGTCGACGCAGCCTCCTCCCGTACGCAATCTCCTGCGCGTACGGTGATCAGCGCCCTCTCAGCCCGGTGCTCCGAGCTCCCGCGTTGTGCAAAGTAGCCCCCACGCTAGCGTCATCTGTGGCGTGCTGAACAGTGGGCCCCCTCATCTCTTGCGATGATCTGCCGGTGACGACCTCGCCGCAGCCCCCCAACGAGCCCACGGATCCCCGGGGCCACACCGGTCACGAGCACGTGTCCCACGGGCATGCTGCCGGCAGTCCGCCGGGGCAGTCCCCCGGCCACGGACACTCCCACGGGCACTCCCATGGCCACGGCCCGGCGGCCCCGGTGTCCAAGCACCTGCGCAAGGTGATCTCCGCCGTACTGATCCCGTTCGCCGTCGCCGTCTTCGTCGGCCTGGTGGTGCTGTGGCCCGGCGGCGCCCCGGCCCACGAGCGCACCGGAGTGGGCTTCGACCGCCAGACGCAGCAGGGCAAGGTGGTCGCCGTGGCCGAAGTCGACTGCAAGTCGGTCAACGCCTCGCAGGTGCCGGCCGCCGGCGGCACCCCCACCCCCGAGGCGCGGACCGCCGGGGCCGGCGCGTGCAAGCGGGCCACCGTCGAGGTCGGCACCGGGCCGGACAAGGGCCGCGTCTTCTTCGAGATCGTCCAGCCGGGGGCACCGAGGCAGCTGGAGAAGGGCCAGGAGGTGGTGGTCGCCTACGCGCCGGACGCGCCGCGTGACCTCCAGTACTCCGTGATCGACCTCAACCGGAAGTTCCCGATGGCCCTGCTCGCGGGCATCTTCGCGGTCGCGGTGGTGGTCGTCGGCCGGATGCGCGGGCTGTTCGCGCTCATCGCGCTGGTGGTCAGCTTCGGCGTGCTGACCCTCTTCATCCTCCCGGCGATCCTGCAGGGCTCCAACCCCCTGGTCGTCGCGGTGGTCGGGGCCAGCGCGATCATGCTGATCGCGCTCTACATGTGCCATGGGCTGACCGCCCGCACATCGGTCGCCGTCCTCGGCACCCTGGTCTCGCTGCTGCTGATCGGGCTGCTGGGCTCGCTGTTCATCGACTGGGCGTTCCTGAGCGGGAACACGGACGACAACACCGGGCTGATCCACGGTCTCTACCCGGACATCGACATGAGCGGTCTGCTGCTCGCGGGCGTGATCATCGGATCGCTCGGCGTCCTCGACGACGTGACCGTCACCCAGACCTCGGCCGTCTGGGAACTCCACCAGGCGGACCCTCAGATGGGCTCGCGCGCCCTGTACCGGGCGGCCATCCGGATCGGCCGTGACCACATCGCCTCCGTGGTCAACACCCTCGTACTGGCCTACGCGGGCGCGGCGCTTCCCCTGCTGCTGCTGTTCTCCATCGCGAACAGCAGCATGGGCACCGTGGCCAACAGCGAGCTGGTGGCGGAGGAGATCGTACGGACGCTCGTCGGCTCCATCGGGCTCGTGGCCTCGGTCCCCGTGACCACGGCGCTGGCCGCGCTGGTGGTGTCCGCGGACCGGCCCGGCCCCGGCGCGGCCGCCACCGCCCCGGGTGCGCCGCCGGCCCGCGGCGGCCGGGGCCGGCGGCGCAAGCGCTGAGGGACGCGGGCACGGCCGCCGGCCGGAGGGGCCTTCAGCCCGCGCTCTGCTCGTTCTGCCGCTGCGCCTCGGCCAGGATCCTGCCGAGCTCCTCGTCGAGGGTCTCCTCGAAGGCGCCGAGGCTGCGCTCCTGACCGAGCGGAACGATCCGGTCGGTGCGGTCGAGGAAGGCGACGAGCGGCGCCGCGCCGGCCCGGAACAGGGCCCGGTCGCCGCCCACCTGCAGGCGGATGTGGACGTCGGAGAGCTCACCCGGTTCGCTGGGGGTGATGTGCACATCACCGTCACCGCACGGCCCGTTGATGCCGTCGAGGAGCAGCTCCCGGCCGAACGCCCAGGTCACGGGGGCGTCTCCGGGAAGGTGGAAGGTCATGCGTACGGCGTAGGGGTCCCGGGCGTCGTACCGGAGTTCCACCGGGATCCGGAACGCGAGCTCCTCGGAAACGAGGAAGCTCATCATGACCTCTGCCTGTACGGACTCGCGCATTGCCTACCCCGCTGTAGTGGAAGTGGCCAGGAATGATCCCCCAGGGCCGTCTTGACAAGGGTGGTGGAAGCGCAAGCAGATCACAAGGAGTGAGTTTTCAGATACTGATAGAGAACGAGAGGGTGCTCAACAGCGCGCCTACTTCACTCCGTAGTCGATCGACTACACAGAGCAAGCGGGATTCCTGGTGCACGGGTAGAGAAATGGCCATCGTCGCAGCGGCGTCGCCGGCAGTGATCGGGATGGCCGCGCACACCGTGCCCAGGGCGTACTCCTGACGTTCGGTCACCGGCTGCATCCGCTCCAGGGAGCCGATCCGCTCCTCCAGCGTGCGCATGTCCCGCACGGTGTACGGCGTGATGCCCTCGACCGGATGACGGTCGTAGTAGTCCCTGCGCGCCTTCTCGTCCAACTGCCCGAGCAGGCACTGGCCGATGGCGTGCGCGTGCCCGGTGGCGCGGAAGTCGGCCCACTCCTCGCAGGCCGGATTCGCCGGGGTGTCCGAGACGCCCACGACTTCGATCTCACCCTCGCGGTAGACCGCGAAGTAGACGGGGGCCCCGACCACGTCGCGGAAGTGCGCGAGCGAATCGAGGATCATGCTGCGACGTTTCTGCTGAAGTCCGCCGTGCCCCAGCCGGGCGGCCGCGTCGCCGAGGACGAACACCCCGCCCTCCCGGCGCAGATAGCCCTCGTGCGTCAGGGTGCGCAGCAGGTGGTACGCGGTCGGGAGCGGGAGCCCGGCCTCGCGCGCCAGCTGTTTCGCCGGGGCTCCTCCGCCGTGGGAGGCCGCCGCTTCCAGCAGCCGGAGCGCCCTTTGCACCGAGCCGATCAGCGTCGGCAGACCGGCATTGTCAACGGGAGACAAAGCTCACCCCCAGGCGTGGCGGCGGGCCCGGGGGCCCGCCGGCGCCCAGGTAACGGCACGGATTGCCAGCCTATCCACCGATTGCCACAGGATGCGGGGTTTGGCAGGTCACGTTCGCCCGCCTGGCGCAATGCCCGTCCCCCTCGGCACGACGGCCTACCAGCCGTCGGAGGAGCTCTTCGCTCCGCTGCCCGTGAACTTCTTGACCACGAAGATCAGGCCGCCGACCAGGGCCGCGAACAGCAGCACCTTGAAGGCGAAGCCGATCAGTGTGCCGATGATCGAGGTGATGATGCCGCCGAAGACGAAGAGCGCCAGCAGCGGAACGGCGACCCACTTGACCCACCACGGCGTGCCCGCGAACATCGCTCGGATCCCGTCCATGTCCTTACCTCTTCCTCGTCCTCGCCGGTGTCCCTGGCTTCTTCCTTGGTCACGAGCTTAGGAGCCGGAAGCACGGACCGGGGGCCCGCGAGCCCCCGGAACCCCCTGACCCGCCCCCTAGGGGGACCAGGGGGACGACCCTGGGTCCGGCGGGGTGCTCAGGCCTCCGGCGGGGAGAAGACCACCATCACCTTCAACGGCTCGGTGATGTGGTGGAACTTGTGCGGCACCCCCGCCGGGACGTAGACGATGCTGCCGTTGGCCACCGTCGTCGTCTCCTCCCCGACCGTGATCGAGGCACGGCCGCTCACCACGAAGTACACCTCGTCCTGACGGTGCGGCTGCTGCGGATCGCTCTGTCCCGCGTCGAGTGAGTAGAGCCCGACCGACATGTTCCGCTCACGCAGGAACTGCAGGTAGGCGCCGTCGTTGGCGGCTCGTTCCGCTTCGAGCTCGTCCAGCCGGAAGGCCTTCATGTTCGCTGTGCCCCTTGCCCTTGCCCGTGGGTGCCGGAGATCCGCTGATCTGCCGATGCCCGACCCGTATCTTCTCTGCCACGATCAGACACATGAGGAATTTCGTAGTCAAGACGCTCGCCAACGCGGGGGCCCTGGCCGTCGCCATCGCGCTGCTCAAGAACATCACCCTCGACGACGGCAGCAGCCTGGGCCGCCGTACGGTGTCGCTGATCCTGGTCGCGCTCGTCTTCGGCCTGGTGAACCTGATCGTCAAGCCCGTGGTGAAGCTGCTCTCGATCCCCCTCTTCATCCTCACCCTGGGCCTGTTCACCCTCGTCGTGAACGCCCTGATGCTGCTGCTGACCTCCTGGGTGGCCGAGCAGGTCGACCTCAGCTTCCGCGTGCACGGCTTCTGGACCGCCGTCCTCGGCGGACTGATCATCTCCATCGTCTCCTGGGCCCTGAACCTCGCCCTGCCCGACAAGGACTGAACGAGCGCCATGAACGCAGACCCCGTGACCGGCCGGCCCGCCGACGGGGCGGCCGCGCCCGCCCCGTACGGCGACGGGACCCGGGCCGTGCGAGCCGGACTGCCCGAACCCGTCAAGAACCAACCGCCGCTGCCCGGCCCCGTGTTCGCCGCCCACTTCCACCTGCCGGGCGAGGTGGCCGGCCCGTACACGTACGGCCGCGACACCAACCCCACCTGGACCCTGCTGGAACGCGCGATCGGCGAACTGGAGGCACCCGGCCGACAGGACGTGGACACGGTCGTCTTCGCGTCCGGCATGGCCGCGGTCTCCGCCGTCCTCCTCTCCCAGGCCCGCGCCGGGGACACCGTCGTCCTGCCCGACGACGGCTACCAGGCGCTGCCCCTGGTCCGGGAACAGCTGGAGGCGTACGGGGTCCGCGTGCGCACCGCCGCGACCGGCGGGGACGCGCAGCTCGCGGCCCTCGACGGGGCCCGGCTGCTGTGGATCGAGACCCCGTCCAACCCCGGGCTCGACGTCTGCGACGTACGCCGCCTCGCGGACGCCGCCCACACGGCGGGCGCCCTGGTCGCCGTCGACAACACCCTCGCCACCCCCCTCGGCCAGCGGCCGCTGGAGCTGGGCGCCGACTTCTCCGTGGCCAGCGGCACCAAGGGACTCACCGGCCACGGCGACCTGCTGCTCGGGTACGTGGCCTGCCGCGACCCGGAACTCGCCGCCGCCGTCCGGCGCTGGCGCAAGGTCGTCGGTGCGATTCCGGGGCCCATGGAAGCCTGGCTGGCCCACCGCTCGCTGTCCACCATCCAGCTGCGCGCCGACCGCCAGTGGGCCAACGCACGGGCGGTCGCCGAGGCGCTGGCCGGCCGCACCGAGGTGAGCGGGCTGCGTTACCCGGGCCTCCCCTCGGACCCCTCCCACACGACGGCGTCACGGCAGATGAGCGGCTTCGGGTCGGTGGTCTCCTTCACCCTGCCCGACCGCGCGCACGCGGAACGCTTCATGTCCGCCCTGCTCCTGGTCGAGGACGCCACGAGCTTCGGCGGGGTGCGCTCCACCGCGGAGCGGCGCGGACGCTGGGGCGGCGATGCCGTGCCGGAGGGCTTCATCCGCTTCTCCGCCGGCGCCGAGGACACCCGGGACCTGGTCGCGGACGTGCTCCGGGCCTTGGATCATGCGGGTTATCAGGCCTGAACACCCCGGGAAAGCGGTCCGAGCCTCCCCCCTGGTGGCTCGGACCGCACCGGGTTCCCTGCCCGCAAGAACCACGTCGACAAGGCTAGTTGACTCTGCGTCAGAGTCCAATCACGGTAACGACAGGAACCTATCGGCATATTTATAGTTGAAGGCCCCCACCGAGAGGGGCCGCCATGGACCTGGCCCTGCTGCGCACCTTCGTCGCCGTGCACCGGGCCGGCTCGTTCACCCGGGCCGCGACGCTCCTCGGGCTGTCCCAGCCCGCGGTCACCTCCCAGATCCGCACCCTGGAGCGCCAGCTCGGGCGCCCCCTGTTCCACCGCCGCGCCCGCGGCGTCACCCCCACCGCCGTCGGCGACGAACTGGCCCACAAGGCGGCCCCGCACCTCGACGCCCTGCTGCGGATCGCCGAAACCGAGCGGCAGACCACCGGGGCCCTGCGCACCCTGCACCTCGCCGGGCCACCCGAGTTCCTGAGCCTGCGGGTGCTCCCCGCCCTCGCACCCCTCGTCGGCCACGGCCAGACCCTGCGCACGGCCTTCGCGGCCGACGCGGAGGAGAACCTCGCCGGGCTCGCCGCGGGCCAGCACGACCTGGTCGTCACCACCGCCCGGCCGCGCGGCGGCCCCTTCACGGCCGGTGTCCTGTGCGACGAGGAGCAGGTGCTGGTCGCCGCGCCCTACTGGGCCGCTCTCGCCGGCCCGGACGAGCTGCTCGCGAAGGGACCCGGTGCCCTCGACGGGATCCCGGTCGTCGAGGTCCACGAGAGTCTCCCGCTCGTGACCCGCTACTGGGCCGCCGTGTTCGACTCCGTTCCCGGCCCCGCTTCCGACACCGCCGCCACCGTCGTCGCCCCCGACCTGCGGGCCGTCCTGGAGTGCGTCCGGGCCGGCGCAGGACTCGCCGTCCTCCCCCGCTACCTGTGCCAGGACGCCCTCGACCGCGGCCAGGTCGTCGCCCTGCTGGAGCCCGCCGTACCCCCGCTGCGCACCTGGTTCCTCGTGGTACGGACCGGCAGCCTGGCCCTCGCCCACCTGGCCCGCGCCCACGACCGCCTGCTGCGCGCCGCCGCGCACTGGTGAGCCCCTCGGGTTTCGGACGACGGCGCGTTTCAGAAGCGCGGGCGTGGGCCACTCTTCTCCCATGACCGAACGTCCCGTGGTCAAACGCACCGCCCGAGCGATCCTGCTCGACGGTGACGACCTGATCCTCATCAAGCGCACCAAGCCCGGCGTCGACCCGTACTGGCTCACCCCGGGCGGCGGTGTGGAACCCTCCGACGCCACCGTCGTGGACGCCCTCCACAGAGAACTCGACGAGGAACTCGGCGCCAAGATCACCGATGTGGTGCCCTGTTTCGTCGACACCGTCGAACACATCGCCTCGGGCGGAGTGACCGGGGTGAAGGTGCAGCACTTCTTCGTCTGTCACCTGGAGTCGATGGACCCCGACCGGCGGCACGGGCCCGAAGTCGACGATCCGCAGGGGGAGTACGAGATCGTCCGCGTGCCCTTCAGCCGCGTCGGCATCGCCGCCGTCCACCTCGTCCCGCTCTCGCTGCGCCACTACCTCGACGGCAACATCGAGGGGGTGCGCGCCATGCACGCTCCCGACCTGGGCTGAGCACGCGGGGAAGCGGGCGGGCCCTCGCCGGTCTCAGCCGGCCACGCCCGCCAGCTCCTCCAGGGCGTCGAAGCGGATGCGCTCCCCCGGGATCCCGATCCGCTTGAGCTCGTCCACACCGCTGCGGATCATCGCGGGCGGCCCGGAGATGAACGCGTCGTACGAGCTCCAGGGCCCGTGCTCACCGACCGCGTGCGGCAGCTGGCCCGCCATCCCCTCCCCGATCACCGGGCGGACCGACAGCCAGGGGTGCGAGCGCTGGAGGCCCAGCAGGGTGTCCTTGTCGTAGAGGTCGCCGTCGCTGCGCGCCCCGAAGAACACCTCCACCGGACGGCGCTCGCCGTGCTCGGCCACGTCCTCGATCAGTGCCTTGATCGGGGCGATGCCGGTCCCCCCGCCCAGGCACAGCATCCCGTTGTCGGTGCTGTGGTCCACCACCATCGACCCGGCCGGCGGGCCCAGCCGCAGGACGTCGCCGGGGCGGGCGTGCCGCACCAGGGCGTTGGAGACCCAGCCGGCCGGTACGGCCTTCACGTGGAAGGACAGCAGCCCGTCGGCGCGCGGCGCCGAGGCGAAGGAGTAGTGCCGCCAGACGCGCGGCCACCACGGTGTCTCCAGGCTCGTGTACTGGCCCGCGAGGAACGGGTACGGCTGGTCGGGGCGGAGGGTCAGAACGGCGATGTCCGAGGTCCGCAGGTCGTGGGAGACCACCTCGGCGTGCCACCACGCGGGGGACCGCACCTCGTCCTCCGCCGCCGCGTCGATCATCGTCTGTGAGATCGCGGTGTACGCCCGCACCCAGGCGGCCTCGGCCTCCGGGCCCCAGGTGAGCTCCGCGTACCGGGCCAGCGCCCCGAGCAGTGCCTCCCCGACCGCCGGATAGTGCGCGGCCACGGTGCCGTACTTGCGGTGACCCGTGCCCAGCCGGCGCAGGTAGGGGGTGAGCACCGCGGGGTCGTCGATGTGCTCCGCGGCGGTCAGCAGCGCCTTCAGCAGCCGGTCGCGCTGGACGTCCATGGCCGCGGGGAACAGTTCCCGCACCTCGGGATGCCCCATGAAGACCAGTGCGTAGAAGTACGAGGTCACCTTGTCCGCGACGGGCGCGATCTCGGCAAGGGTCCGGCGGATGAGAACGGCGTCCGGGGAGGGGTCGGTCACACCGTCCCCGGAAGGTATCCAGCCCGTCGGTCTCGCCGATCTGGTGGGCGGAAGGTCCATGCGGTGCCTCGCTTCGAGCATCTCGGTCGGGTCTCACACGCCACGGCCTCGTATCCGTGGTTCCGGATTCCACAGCGTGCCAGCCGTCCGAGAGCGCTGTGGGGGAATGGGGAAAAACCGGGTTTCGAACCCACGATCCCCTTAAGATGCTGCGACTCCCGGGCGCGTCTACCGCAGGAGCTGGTATGCCTCCCGCAGGTCACGGCCCTCGTAGACGTGGGTGGCGCGCTCCGCCAGATACGGGCGCGCGTTCACCGCCACCGACCGCGGGAGAGCCCCGAAGAGCACCGAGTCGGTCATCGAGTCCCCGTAGGCGACGCAGTCGGCCCGGGTCACCCCGAACCGCTCGCACAGCCGGTCCGCGACCGTCAGCTTGCCCTCCGGCGTGAGGATGCCCGCCACGTCGACGGGCCGGGTGAAGGGCACCTCGGGGAAGACCGAACCGTGAGCGGCGTGCGCGCCCCACTCCAGCAGCAGCTCGACGAAGAACGACGGGGACAGGGAGATCACCGCGCAGTAGTCACCGCGCTCGCGGATCTCCTGCCAGACATCCCGGATTCCGGCCAGCCACGGAGCTCCGTCGAACGCCGCCCGGACGTGCGCGGGCGTCAGGTCGGCCCACATGTCGCGCGCCGCCCGCGAGAAGTCCTGCGGGCCGATCTCCCGGGCTCCGAAGGCCCGCTCCAGCTCCGCGATCTCGACCTCCAGGCCGAGCTGCCGGGAGATCTCGACCGGAGCCGCCGAGCCGTACATCAGGGTCCCGTCGAGATCGAACAAATGCAGCATCGTCATGGTCGTCGAGGCTAGCCCGCGCATCCCGCGTGAGTGACCTGGTTTGACGCCGGCTCCGGCTCGTTTCACGTGAAACATCGGCCGGGTCGCGTGAAACATCGATGGTTTCACGTGAAACATCGACCGGCCGGATCCCGGAATCCCCTGGACGCCCCGCGAGCCGATGATCCACTCTGGGCCGGTGACACCACCACTGCTCACCGATCTGCCGATCCGCGCACTGACCCCGGACGACCTCCGCCACTGCGCCGACCTGTCCCAGGACCGCGGATGGCCGCGCGAGGACCACAAATGGGGGCTGCTCCTCACCGCCGGGACCGGGTACGGGATCGACGCGCCCGACGGACAGGGCCTCGCCGCGGCCTGTGTCGTGACCGCCTACGGGGACAGCCGGGCCGAACCGGAGCTCGCCGCCATCGGAATGGTCCTCGTCGCCGACCGCTTCGCCCGCCAGGGCCTGGGCCGCCGCCTCATGCGGTACGTGTGCGACGAACTCCTCACCGGCGTACCGCTCACCCTGCACGCCACCCCCTACGGCCGCCCGCTCTACGAAGAGATGGGGTTCGACACCACCGGCCGTGCGGAAATGCTCCGTGGCACCTTCGTTGCCGACCCCGGGCCCAGCGGTTCCGTCGTCCCGGTCCGGCCGGCCACCGCCGAGGACCTCCCCGGGATCATCCGGCTGGACACGGAGGTGTTCGGCACCGACAGGACGCACATGATCACGCGACTGCCGGCCTTCACGGACAGGCTCCTCGTCGCCGAGGACCGCTCCGGCACCCTCATCGGCTACGCGGCCATCTGGCCCAACATGGAGACCCACGTCGTCGGCCCGCTCATCGCCCGCGACACCGCCACCGCCCAGGCCCTGGTGACGGCCCTGGCCGCGAGCACCGGGCGGCCCCTGCGCACCGACGTCGACGTACGCCACGAGGAACTCGTCTCCTGGCTCAAGGAGCGCGGGCTGGAGTCCATCGCCTTCAACGCGGTGATGACCCGGGACCTCCCGGGCCTGCCGGGTGACTGGACCCGCCGCTGGGCCCCGCTCACCGTCGCCGCCGGCTGAGGGGGCGTCCGACGATGACCGAGATCCCCGGGCTGTCCATCCGCCCCGCCACCGAGGCCGACCTGCCCGCCATCGTCGCCATGCTCGCCGACGACCCGCTCGGCGCCACCCGCGAGTCCCCGGACGACCTGGCCCCCTATGCGGCGGCCCTCGCGCGGCTGACGGACGACCCCCACCAGCACGTCGTGGTGGCGGTGCGCGGCGAGCGCGTCGTGGGCACCCTCCAGCTGACGATCGTGCCGGGCCTGTCCCGCAGGGGCGCCACCCGTTCGATCATCGAAGGGGTCCGCGTCCACGCCGACGAACGCGGCAGCGGCCTGGGCACCCGCTTCATCGAGTGGGCCGTCGACCGGTCCCGCGCGGAGGGCTGCCAACTGGTGCAGCTCACCTCGGACGTGACCCGCACCGATGCCCACCGCTTCTACGAGCGGCTCGGCTTCACCCCCTCCCACGTGGGGTTCAAGCTCACGCTCTGACCGGACCCGCGGAAGGCCGGGCCGCAGCCGGCGGCCCGGCCTACGATCGGGAGGATGAGCACCGGCCTCCCCCTCGTCACCACCGCCGACCGCCGCCACCGGCTCGGCCGCCGGCACTGTCTGGCCCCCTCGGCCCGCGCCGCCGACACCGCCGCGGCCGCGGACGCGGTCGTCGCCCTGCACGCCACGGACGCGGCGACCCTCTACCTCTCCGCACGCGCCCGCCTGGCGGAAGGCGGCCCGGCGGCGGTCGAACGCGCGCTCTACGAGGACATGAGCGTCGTCCGGCTGCTCAGCATGCGCAACACGCTCTTCGCCGTGTCCGCCGGACTCGCGCCCCTCGTGGACTCCTCCACCGCCCGCGCGATCGCCGCGAAGGAGCGCCGGACCCTCCTCAAGCGCCTCGACGAGGACGGCCGGGGCCTCGACGCCGACTGGCTGGCGCAGGCAGAGGCCGCCGCACTCGAAGCCCTCGACGCCCGGGGCCCCTCGACGGGGTCCCAGCTGTCGGCGGCGGTGCCCGCCCTCCAGCAGAAGATCACCGTCGGCCGGGGCAAGAAGTACGAGGCCGAGACGGGCGTTGCCACCCGCGTCATCCGCCTGCTCGCCGCGGACGGCCGCATCCGCCGGGACCGGCCGCGCGGCTCCTGGACCTCCAGCCAGTTCCGGTGGGTCCACACGCAGCCCTGGCCCGCCGTTCCGGCGGCCGAGGCCCGCGCCGAGATCGCCGGCCGCTGGCTGCGCGCCTACGGACCGGCCACCGAGGCCGACCTCAAGTGGTGGACCGGCTGGACGCTCACCGACGTACGCAGGGCCCTGGCCGCCGTCGGGCCCGAACAGGTCCGCCTGGACGACGGTGCCACCGCGCTCGTCTGCCCCGGCGACACCGCGCCCGAACCCGCCCCCGAGCCCTGGGCCGCACTGCTGCCGGGCCTGGACCCCAGCGGCATGGGCTGGGCCGACCGGAGCTTCCACCTCGACCCGGCCCACCGTCCCGCCCTCTTCGACTACGCGGGCAACATCGGCCCGACCGTGTGGTGGAACGGCGAGGTCGTCGGCGGCTGGGCCCAGCGCCCCGACGGCGAGATCGTCTGGCGGCTGCTGGCCGACCCCGGCCGCGACGCCGAGGAGATGATCGCGGCGGAGGCCGAGCGGCTGGCCGCCTGGGTGGGGGACGCCCGGATCACCCCCCGCTTCCGCACCCCGCTGGAGCGCGAACTCGTGGCCTGACCGGGCCGGGCAGCGTCAGCCGATGCCCCGCCAGCCCTTCGGGTCCACCCCGCCCGGCACCGGGGCCTGCGGGTCGTAGGGCTCACGCGTGAAGACGAACGAGGCCAGGTCGAGGTGGCTCAGGGAGCCGTCCTCGCGCCGTACGGCCCGCAGGGTCTCGCCCGCGTAGTAGCCCGTCAGGCCCGTCCACGTGCCGTCCGGCTCCGCGCGGAACCGGGCAGCGCGCCCCGTCACGCCGACCGGGCCCAGCTCCAGCGACCCGTCCGCCTTCAGCCGCAGGGCGTGCGGCGCGGTGCCCCAGTACCAGACACCGGCCAGCTCCAGCGGCACCCGGTCCGCTTCCGCGAACGGCCGCCACGGCGTGGGGAAGCGGGGCTCCGCGTCCGCCACGATGCCGAGGAGGTCGGCGGCCACCGTCGAAGGCGGCAGTCCCGAGGTGCAGTTGGCCAGCACCACCGCCGCCACGTCGTCCGCCTCGCTCAGCCAGAGCCCCGCGACGAACCCGGGGAGCGAACCGCCGTGCCCGACGAGCCGCCGTCCCCGCTGGTCCGCCAGCTGCAGGCCCAGTCCGTATCCGAGGTCCGCGAACCCGGGCTCCGGGGGCGCCGCGGAGGTGCGCATCTCCCGTGCGCTCTCCGCGCTCAGCACCCGCTCGTCGCCGCGTGCCAGCAGGACCGCGAACCGGGCCAGATCACGGGTCGTCGACCAGAGCTGGCCGGCGGGGGCCATGAGCCCCAGGTCCTCCGCCGGCTCGGGCATCATCAGGTCCGCCCACGGATGGACCGCCCAGCCGCCCGCGTGCGGTGCCTGCGGCCGCGCGCTCGTACGGTGCAGCCCCAGCGGCTCCAGCACCTCGGCCCGCAGCACCTCCTCCCAGGGCTTCCCGCGCAGCGCCTCGACGAGCGAACCCAGCAGGGTGTAGCCCGTGTTGGAGTAGTGGTGCCGGGTACCGGGGGCGTGCTTGAACGGCTCCTCGCCCAGCACGTCGGCGAGCTCGGGCCGCTGCGCGCCGGGGGTGCGCTCCCACCACTCGCCGGGAGTCTCGGCCGCCAGTCCGGCGCTGTGCGCGAGCAGCTGGGCGATGGTCACCTCGTCGGCACCGGTCCCGGGCAGGTGCTTGCCCAGCGGGTCCGAGAGCGCCAGCAGTCCCTCGTCCCGCAGCCGCATCACCAGGACCGCCGTGAACGTCTTGGTGATCGACCCGATGCGGTACTGCACGTCCCCGTCGGGGCCGTGGCCCTCGACGCTGGTCCGCGATCCCTCCCAGACCACCTCTCCGCCCCGTACGACGGCCGCCACCACGGAGGGGGCCCGGCCCTCGCTCTGCGCCACGGCGATCCGGTGGCTCAGCGCACGCCGGGTGGAGGGCAGGAGTTCCAGGTCTTCAGAGAGCGCGTCCATGATCGGATGCTACGTGTTGGCCATGTCCACGAACCGCGAATAATGACCCTGGAAGGCCACGGTGATGGTGGCCGTCGGACCGTTTCGGTGCTTGGCGACGATCAGGTCCGCCTCGCCCGCGCGGGGGGACTCCTTCTCGTACGCGTCCTCGCGGTGCAGCAGGATCACCATGTCGGCGTCCTGCTCGATGGAGCCGGACTCACGCAGGTCGGAGACCATCGGCTTCTTGTCGGTGCGCTGCTCGGGACCACGGTTCAGCTGGGAGAGCGCGATCACCGGCACTTCGAGCTCCTTGGCCAGCAGCTTGAGGTTTCGGGACATGTCCGAGACCTCCTGCTGGCGGCTCTCGGGACGGCGCGAGCCGCCCGACTGCATCAGCTGGAGGTAGTCGATGACCACGAGCGAGAGGTCGTTGCGCTGCTTGAGCCGGCGGCACTTGGCCCGGATCTCCATCATCGACAGGTTCGGGGAGTCGTCGATGTAGAGCGGGGCGGCCGAGACGTCGGGCATCCGGCGGGCGAGCCTGGTCCAGTCGTCGTCCGTCATGGTGCCGGAGCGCATGTGGTGCAGCGCCACCCGGGCCTCCGCCGAGAGCAGGCGCATCGCGATCTCGTTGCGGCCCATTTCCAGGGAGAAGATGACGCTCGGCAGGTTGCTCTTGATGGAGCAGGCGCGGGCGAAGTCCAGCGCCAGGGTCGACTTGCCCATGGCGGGTCGGGCGGCGATGACGATCATCTGGCCGGGGTGCAGGCCGTTGGTCAGGGAGTCCAGGTCGGTGAACCCGGTCGGGACGCCCGACATCTGGCCGGAGCGCGATCCGATGGCCTCGATCTCGTCGAGGGCGCCCTCCATGATGTCGCCGAGGGGGAGGTAGTCCTCGGAGGTCCGCTGCTCGGTGACGGCGTAGATCTCGGCCTGGGCGCTGTTGACGATCTCGTCGACGTCCCCGTCCGCCGCGTAGCCCATCTGCGTGATCTTCGTACCGGCCGCGACGAGGCGGCGCAGGACGGCCCGCTCGTGGACGATCTCCGCGTAGTACTCGGCGTTCGCGGCGGTCGGCACGGACTGCACCAGGGTGTGCAGGTACGAGGCCCCGCCGACCTTGCCGATCTCCCCGCGCCGGGTCAGCTCCGCGCCGACGGTGATGGGGTCGGCCGGCTCGCCCTTGGCGTACAGGTCGAGAATGGCCTGGTAGATCGTCTCGTGCGACGGGCGGTAGAAGTCGTGGCCCTTGAGGACCTCGACCACGTCGGCGATGGCGTCCTTGGACAGCAGCATGCCGCCCAGCACGGACTGCTCGGCGTCGAGGTCCTGGGGCGGGACGCGCTCGAAGCCGCCGCCCCCGCCGTCCCAGGAGCCGCCCTCGCGGCCCCGGTCGCGCTCCTCGTCGCCACGGCCACGGCCGTCGCCGCCCCGGCGCGGACGGGCGGGCAGACGGTCGCTGGGGCCGCTGTCGGCCCAGGGGTCGTCCATGGGCTCGGGCATGGTCACCGGGCCGCCTCCTCCCGTCCGCAACGCGGACCTCGCCGTGTCACTCTTTCTACGACACGGCTCTGACATTTGGGACACCCGGATCGGCTCTCGGCGCGTCGGGCAACGCCCAACGGTAGGGCCGCGGGCGACGTCAGCCAATCTTGTTATCCACAGGCTGTGTGGATGAGTTGTGGACGACGGACCCAATGCTGTGGGTAAGTCGCCCGAAGCTGTGCACAGACCGGGGGACGGCGCTGTGGACAAAATCACCCGACCCACCCCAACACCCAGGTTGACCTGCAGTTTCCTCATCCACGGGCAGCGCTGGAGAAAATTCTTCGCCCCACTCCCAAGATCGCCCGCAACGGTCCGCGACGAACTCCCAAGTCAGCGCCTTGGTAAGGATCTCCAGGGGATTGCATCTATTACCTGTGGAAGATTAGATTGAGCACATGACACAGGCCCCCACAGCTGAGAAGGCCGCCCCGAGACGGCACGACCGCGAGATACTCGCCCTCGCCCTCCCCGCCTTCGGCGCCCTCGTCGCCGAGCCACTCTTCGTGATGGCCGACAGCGCCATCGTGGGACACCTCGGCACCCCTCAGCTGGCCGGCCTCGGCGTCGCCGCCGCCCTGCTCACCACGGCCGTGAGCGTCTTCGTCTTCCTCGCCTACGCGACCACCGCCGCCGTGGCCCGCCGGGTGGGAGCCGGGGACCTGCGGGCGGCCATACGCCAGGGCATGGACGGCATCTGGCTCGCCCTGCTGCTCGGCGCGGCGGTCGTCGCCGCCGTCCTGCCCACCGCCCCTTCGCTGATCGCCCTCTTCGGGGCCTCGGACACGGTCGCCCCGTACGCGGTCACCTACCTGCGCGTCTCCGCGCTGGGCATCCCGGCCATGCTCGTGGTGCTGGCGGCCACCGGGGTCATACGCGGGCTCCAGGACACCCGGACGCCGCTCTACGTGGCCGTCGGCGGCTTCGCCCTCAACGGCGGCCTGAACGTGGCCCTCGTCTACGGGGCCGGCCTCGGCATCGCGGGATCGGCCTGGGGCACCGTCATCGCCCAGTGCGCGATGGCCGCCGCCTACCTCTGCGTCGTGGTCCGGGGAGCCCGCCGGCACGGCGCCTCCCTGCGGCCCGACGCGGCCGGCATCCGCGCCTGCGCCCAGGCGGGCGTGCCGCTGCTGGTCCGTACCCTGTCCCTGCGCGCCATCCTGATGATCGCGACCGCGGTGGCGGCCCGGCTGGGGGACGCCGACATCGCCGCCCACCAGATCGTGCTGTCCCTGTGGAGTCTGCTCGCCTTCGCCCTGGACGCCATCGCCATCGCCGGCCAGGCCATCATCGGCCGTTACCTGGGCGCCGGAGACACCGAGGGCGCCCGGGCCGTCTGCCGGCGCATGGTGCGGTGGGGCATCGGATCGGGAGTCGTGCTGGGCCTGCTGGTCGTCCTGGCCCGCCCGGTGTTCATCCCGCTCTTCACCGGCGACCCTGTGGTGGAGGACGCCCTGCTCCCCGCCCTGCTGGTCGTGGCCCTCGCCCAGCCGGTCTGCGGGGTCGTTTTCGTCCTGGACGGGGTGCTGATGGGCGCCGGGGACGGGCCCTACCTCGCCCGGGCCATGCTCCTGACCCTCGCGGTGTTCGCTCCGGCCGCACTGCTCGTCCCCGTGCTGGGCGGCGGCCTGACGGCGCTGTGGTGGGCCATGACGCTGATGATGCTGGTCCGGATGGCCACCCTCCAGCTGCGCGCCCGCTCGGGCCGGTGGCTCGTTGCGGGCGCCACCCGCTGACCGGACCGCACCGGGCCCCCGATGTTTCACGTGAAACATCGCGGACACGACGAAGGGCCGCACCCCCGGAGGTGTGCGGCCCTTCATGCGCTGCCCTTAGGCGGCGACGACCTCGATGCCCACGTTCGCGGCGACCTCGGCGTGCAGACGCACGGAGACCTGGTACGAACCGAGGGTCTTGATCGGGGAGCCCAGCTCCACGCGGCGCTTGTCGACCTTCGGGCCACCGGAAGACTCGATCGCCGTGGCGATGTCGGCCGGGGTGACGGAACCGAAGAGACGACCGGCGTCACCCGCGCGGGTGGCCAGACGGACCTTCACGCCCTCGAGCTTGGCCTTGACCTCGTTGGCCTGCTCGATGGTCGCGATCTCGTGGATCTTGCGGGCGCGGCGGATCTGCGCCACGTCCTTCTCGCCACCCTTGGTCCAGCGGATCGCGAAACCACGCGGGACCAGGTAGTTACGAGCGTAACCGTCCTTGACGTCGACGACATCGCCGGCGGTACCGAGGCCAGAGACCTCGTGGGTCAGGATGATCTTCATTGGTCGGTCACCCTTTCCTTAGCGCGCGGTGGACGTGTAGGGCAGCAGCGCCATCTCACGGCTGTTCTTGACGGCCGTGGCGACGTCACGCTGGTGCTGCGTGCAGTTGCCGGTAACGCGGCGGGCACGGATCTTGCCGCGGTCGGAAATGAACTTCCGCAGCATGTTCGTGTCCTTGTAGTCCACGTACGCGGTCTTGTCCTTGCAGAACGCGCAGACCTTCTTCTTAGGCTTGCGCACAGGCGGCTTCGCCATTGTGTCTCTCCTGTGTGATCAAGAAGTGGGGATTGAGCTGCCCTTAGAAGGGCGGCTCGTCCGAGTAGCCGCCGCCGGAGCCGCCGGAGCTTCCGCCCCAGCCGCCCCCGCCGCCGCCCTGCTGCTGGCCACCGGCCGGCGCGCTGGACGCCCACGGGTCGTCGGAGGGAGCTCCGCCGCCCTGGGGACCGCCGCCCTGGGGACCGCCGCTGGGGGCTCCCCAGCCGCCGCCGCCCTGCTGCTGCTGACCGCCGCCGCCGTATCCACCCTGGCCGCCGCGACCGGTGGTCTTGGCGACCTTGGCCGTGGCGTTCTTCAGGCTGGGGCCGACTTCCTCGACGTCCAGCTCGTAGACCGTGCGCTTGACACCCTCACGGTCCTCGTACGACCGCTGCCTCAGCCGGCCCTGCACGATGACGCGCATGCCCCGCTGGAGGGACTCGGCGACGTTCTCGGCCGCCTGCCGCCACACCGAGCAGGTCAGGAACAGGCTCTCGCCGTCCTTCCACTCATTGGTCTGACGGTCGAAGGTGCGGGGGGTGGACGCGACACGGAACTTCGCGACCGCCGCACCCGAGGGGGTGAAGCGCAGCTCGGGGTCGTCGACGAGATTGCCGACGACCGTGATGACGGTCTCGCCTGCCATGGATGAACCTCTCGGCGGGGATTGCTGCTGGGCTGCTGTGCTACTCGGTCCCGATTACCGCTGAACCGGAGTTCAGTGGGTCTCGGGGCGAAGGACCTTGGTCCGGAGAACCGACTCGTTCAGGTTCATCTGGCGGTCGAGCTCCTTGACGACCGCAGGCTCGGCCTGCAGGTCGAGGACCGAGTAGATGCCCTCGGGCTTCTTCTTGATCTCGTAAGCGAGACGACGACGGCCCCAGGTGTCGACCTTCTCGACCTTTCCGTTGCCCTCACGGACGACGGAAAGGAAGTTCTCGATCAGGGGGGCGACAGCGCGCTCCTCCAGATCGGGGTCGAGGATGACCATCACTTCGTAGTGACGCATGTGGAACCCACCTCCTTTGGACTCAGCGGCCACGGTCGTTCCGTGGCAGGAGGGTCGTGATGCGTGCCGCACGGTGTCCGAGAGCAGACACCGCGCAGACCGTACAGACTACCTGCTCGACTCCTTCCGGTTGAAATCCGGCGGGAGGGGGCCACAATCTGTAGGCAACGGGTGTGCTCGGTGCTATGCCCCCCGGCCCAGGCCGGAGGCCGCGCCGTCACACCGCTCTGCGTCAGCCAGGAGGTGCCTTCCGATGGCACAGGCAATGGATCGTCCGCCCATCTCCCTGCTCTCGACCGACGGCAAGCCCCATCCCCTCCAGGACACCCTGGTGGCCGTCACCCTCGTCCTCGGCGTCGTGGCGTTCGTCACTGCGTTCTTCCACAATCTGCACCTGCTCAGCTCCTGGACGGGGCTGATCGGGATCGCGACCGGCGCCTACGGGCAGTTCATCTCCGCGACGACACGCGAGCGCTTCGCACTGATCATCGGCCTTGGCGCGTCTGGCATCGGCTTCTTCCTCGGAATGGCGCACGGCGGCCTCTTCGGCGGCTGGGTGGGCTGACCGGGGGATCTCCCCGGAGGGGCGCCGGCCGGACTCCGGCCCGGGCTACGGCCCGTCCCCCAGATGGGTGGCGCCCCCGTCGCAGTAGGCTTCGCGCCATAGCAGCGAAGCCGCCCGAGGAGACACCCCGCATGAGCCTGTCCCTGAGCACCATCAGCCGAGAGCAGCATCTGGCGTACCTCCAGAGCCTGCCCTCGGCTAGCCACTGCCAGGTCCCGGCATGGGCCGACGTCAAGAACGAGTGGCGCTCGGAGAACCTCGGATGGTTCGACAAGTCCGGCCAGCTCGTCGGTGCCGCGCTCGTCCTGTACCGCCAGCTGCCCAAGGTGAAGCGGTACCTCGCCTACCTCCCCGAGGGCCCGGTCATCAACTGGTACGCGCCCAACCTGGAGGAATGGCTCCAGCCGATGCTGGCGCACCTCAAGCAGCAGGGCGCCTTCACCGTGAAGATGGGCCCGCCCGTCGTCATCCGCCGCTGGAACTCCGCCGCCATCAAGGCCGGTATCCAGGACCCCGAGGTCAAGCGCCTGCGCGACGTGGAGGCTTCGTACATCGAGCCCCGCGCCTTCGAGGTGTCCGACAAGCTGCGCCGCATGGGCTGGCAGCAGGGCGAGGACGGCGGCGCCGGCTTCGGCGACGTCCAGCCCCGCTACGTCTTCCAGGTGCCGCTGGCGAACCGTTCGCTGGACGACGTCCTCAAGGGCTTCAACCAGCTGTGGCGCCGCAACATCAAGAAGGCCGAGAAGGCCGGCGTCGAGGTCGTCCAGGGCGGCTACGAGGACCTGCCGACCTGGCAGTACCTCTACGAGATCACGGCCGAGCGCGACAAGTTCCGTCCGCGCCCGCTCAGTTACTTCCAGCGCCAGTGGACGGCCCTCAACTCCGAGGACCCCAACCGCATGCGGCTGTACATCGCCAAGCACGAGGGCGAACCGCTCGCGGCCGCCACGATGCTGACGGTCGGCCAGCACGTCTGGTACTCCTACGGCGCCTCCGCCAACCACAAGCGCGAGGTCCGGCCCTCGAACGCGATGCAGTGGCGCATGCTGCGCGACTCGTACGCGCTCGGCGCCAGCGTCTACGACCTGCGCGGCATCAGTGACACCCTGGACGAGAACGACCACCTGTTCGGCCTGATCCAGTTCAAGGTCGGTACGGGCGGCGAGGCCGTCGAGTACGTCGGCGAGTGGGACTTCCCGCTCAACAAGGTGCTGCACAAGGCGCTCGACATCTACATGTCGCGCCGCTGACCCACCCCGCCCCTTCCACACACACCGCACCGCTGCACCACGCAGCTTTCCGAGAGAGGCTCCGGACGGGCATGGCGCTCACGCTCTACGTCGACACCGCGCGCTGGCGTGCGCACCAGAAGACGATCATCGACCAGTTCCCCGGTCTGATCCCGGTCTGCAAGGGCAACGGCTACGGCTTCGGCCACGAGCGGCTGTGCGAGGAGGCGACCCGGATGGGCGCCGACATCCTGGCCGTCGGGACGACGTACGAGGCCGCGAGCATCAAGGACCGGTTCGGCGGCGACCTGCTCGTCCTCACCCCGTTCCGGCGGGGTGAGGAGCCGGTGCCGCTGCCGGACCGGGTCATCCGCTCGGTGGCGTCGGTGGACGGGGTCCGCGGCCTGGTCGGCGCCCGCGTGGTCATCGAGTGCATGAGCTCGATGCGCCGCCACGGCGTCTCCGAGCAGGACCTGGGCCTGCTCCAGTCGGCGATCGAGGACGTCCGGCTGGAGGGCTTCGCCCTGCACCTGCCGCTCGACCGCCCCGACGGCTCCGACGCCGTCGAGGAGGTCATCGGCTGGATGGACCGGCTGCGCGCGGCCCGGCTGCCGCTGCACACCATGTTCGTCAGCCACCTGCGGGCCGAGGAGCTGGCCCGGCTCCAGCAGCAGTTCCCGCAGACCCGCTTCCGCGCCCGTATCGGCACCCGGCTGTGGCTGGGCGACCACGACGCCACCCAGTACCGGGGGGCGGTCCTGGACGTCACGCGCGTGGCCAAGGGCGACCGGTTCGGCTACCGCCAGCAGAAGGCCGCCTCCGACGGCTGGCTGGTCGTGGTCGCCGGCGGCACCTCGCACGGGGTGGGCCTGGAGGCCCCCAAGGCCCTCCACGGCATGATGCCGCGCGCCAAGGGCGTCGCCCGGGCCGGCCTGGCCACCGTCAACCGCAACCTCTCGCCCTTCGTCTGGGCGGGCAAGCAGCGCTGGTTCGCCGAGCCCCCGCACATGCAGGTGTCGATCCTGTTCGTGCCCTCGGACTCGACCGAGCCGAAGGTGGGCGACGAGCTGGTGGCCCACCTGCGCCACACCACGACGCAGTTCGACCGGGTGCTCGACGCCTGACCGGTCAGTCCCGGGGGTCCATGCCCCAGGCGACCCGCTGTCCCTCCGAAGGCGCCGCGTCCCGCGGCGCCTTCGTCCTGTCCCCGAGGACGAAGACGTCCTCGGCCCCGTCCAGGACTCCGCCGGACGGGTCGTCCGAGCCGTCGCGCCGTACGACGTCGCGCTCGGGCAGCAGGATGTCCCGCACGACGACCGCGCACAGGTAGAGCGTGGCCGCCAGGTGGACGGCGATGGCCAGCTGGTACCCCTCCAGCGGCAGCCCCTGGTGCTTGTCCCCGCTGGTCGTGTAGGCGAGGTAGAACCAGATCCCCAGGAAGTACACGACCTCGCCGGCCTGCCAGATCAGGAAGTCGCGCCAGCGCGGCCGGGCCAGCGCGGCGAGCGGGACGAGCCACAGCACGTACTGGGGCGAGTAGACCTTGTTGGCCAGGATGAAGGCGGCGACGACCAGGAAGGCCAGCTGGGCGAAGCGGGGCCGCCGGGGGGCCGTCAGCGTGAGCAGGCCGATGCCCAGGCACAGCAGGAGGGTCAGCCCGGTCGCGTAGGTGTTGGCGTCGTCCAGCGGGTTGCCGGTGCGCTGCGAGATCAGCAGCCAGACGGAGCCGAAGTCGATCGGCCGGTCCTGGCTGAACACGTAGAACCGCTTCCACCCGTCCCAGGCGTAGAGCATGACGGGCAGGTCGACCACGAGCCACGAGACGACCGCGCCCGCCGCGGCGGCGCCGAACGCCCGCCACTTCCCGGCCCGCCAGCACAGGACGAACAGCACGCCGAGCAGCAGCACGGGGTAGAGCTTGGCCGCGGTGGCCAGGCCGATGAGGACGCCGGCGAGCAGCGGGCGGCGGCGCGACCACATCAGCATCGCGGCGGCGGCGAGGGCGACGGCCGGCAGGTCCCAGTTGATGGTCGCGTTGAGCGCGAAGGCGGGCGCCAGGGCCAGCAGCAGGGCATCCCAGGGGCGGCGGCGGTGGGTCCGGGCGACGCAGACGGCGATGACCGCGGCGCAGGCCATCAGCATGCCGGCGTTGACCATCCAGTACATCTGCTCGCGGTGCTGGATGGCCCCGGACGAGGGGGTCAGCCAGGAGGCCACCTGCATGAACGCCCCGGTGAGCACCGGGTACTCCAGGTACTGCATGCCGCCGTACTTGGGGTCGACCGCCAGGTCGGGGAACCGGTCGCGGTAGGGCACGAGGCCGTCGGCGAAGCCGCGGGCGGAGTACAGGTGCGGGATGTCGGAGTAGCAGGCGTGGGTGTACTGGGAGCCGGCTCCCTGGAACCAGGCCCAGTCGTAGCAGGGCAGCTTCTGCACCATGCCGAGCGCGAACATGCCGAGGGCCACGAGGACCACGACGCGGACGGGGGTGAGCCAGTGGCCGCCCAGGCGGAGGTGGCGGCCGGCCGGGCCGCCGATGAGCTCGCTGCCGGCGGCGGCGACCTCGTCCTGCTGCGTGGGCAGGACGGGCGGCCGGTCCTCGTGCACCTTGGTCATGGGCTCATCCTGCCGTACCGGCCCGGACACGGGGGAGGGCCGCCGCACGGTGTGCGACGGCCCTCGGTGGTGCGGGCGGGGCGGTCAGCCCTGGGTGCCCATGATGCTGCCCCAGTTGCTCCCGCCGCCCGGGCGGCCCGGACGGCCCGTGGCGGGCGCGGTCGGCACGTCGGTGCTGCCGCCGTTGGTGTCGCCGCCGGCTCCGGTGCTCGTGCCGGCCGCGGTCTGCGGGTCGCACAGGTTCCAGGGCTTGGGCTTGCACGGCTTGCCCCCCTGGGAGGGGGAGGGCGACACGGACGTGGACGGGGAGGGGGACACGGACGTGGACGGCGAGGCGGAGGGGGACACCGACACCGACGGGCTGGGCGAGGGGGCGCCGGCGGCGTCGGCGACCACGCCGATGTCCTCGGCCTCGGGGAAGTCCTTGACGGGGGTGCCCTTGAGGGCCTCGCGCATGTACTCGGTCCAGATCACCGCGGGGATGTCACCACCGTGGATGGAGTCGACACCGCCCACGTGGTTCATGGACATGAGCTTCTTGTCCTTGGAGTTCGGGTCGTTGCGGAAGAGCGTGACCGAGGTGGAGAGCTCCGGGGTGTAGCCGACGAACCAGGCCGACTTGTTCTGGTCGGTGGTACCGGTCTTGCCCGCGGCGGGCCGGCCCAGCTTCTTGGCCTTGGTGCCGGTGCCGTTCTCCACCACGTTCCGCAGGACCTTGGTGATGTTGTCCGCGACGGAGTTGTCCATGGCCCGGGACTCCTTCGGGGCCTGGAACCCGGGGACGTCCTTGCCGTCCTTGGTGACCGTCAGGACGGAGAAGGGCTCGTGGTGCGTCCCGGAGGCGGCGAAGGTGGCGTAGGAGTCGGCCATGCGGATCGCGCTGGGCGTCGAGGTGCCCAGGGCGAACGAGGCGTTGTTGTTCTCGTCCATCGACTCTTCGAGGATGCCGGTGGCCTTCGCGACCTGGCGGACCTTGCTGTGGCCGACGTCGAAGACGAGCTGGGCGAACGGGACGTTGATGGACTTCTCCATCGCCTCGTTCAGCGTCACGTAGCCGTACGGGTACTCGCTCTCGTTCTTCTGCTTGAACGGCTGTCCGTCGGAGCCGAGCAGCGGCTTGCCCGAGCGGTCGTTGATCACCGTGAGGTCGTTGGCGTTGTACTTGCTGTTGGCCGAGATGCCCGTGCCCTTGGAGTTCTGCGTGCCGTACTCCATGGCCGCGGCCAGCACGTACGGCTTCCAGGTGGAGCCGACGGGGACGCCGGAGGTGTTGGCGTTGTTGGCGAAGTACTTGTGGTCCCAGCCGGGGCCGCCGTACAGGGCCACGATCGCCCCGGTCTTCACGTCGACGGACGCGGCGCCGAACTGCACGAAGGTGTCGTACTCGGGCCGCTTCTTCTCGTCGAGGAAGTCGTTGCGGGTGTCCTCGACCGCCTTGGACAGGGCGTCCACCTTGGGCTTCTGGAAGGTGGTGCGGATGGTGTAGCCGCCGAGGGCCATCTTCTCGGCGCTGATGTCGGCCGCCTTCATGACGTACGACTTGGCCACCTCGACCAGGTAGCCGGTCTGGCCGGACATGCCGCTGGCCTGGGCGAGGTCGACCCGGGCGGGGAACTCCTTGTACTTGTCCCGCTCGGACTGCTCCATGCGGTGGACGGCGACCTCGCGGTCGAGCACCCACGCCCAGCGGGCCCGGGCCCGCTTCTCGTTGGCCTCGGGGGTGGCCGCCGAGCCGATGCCGCCGTCCGGGTTGTAGAGGTTGGGGCCCTTGAGCAGGGAGGCGAGGAAGGCGCTCTCGGACGGGTTGAGGTCCTTGGCGTCCTTGCCGAAGTAGGCGCGGGCGGCGGCCTGGATGCCGTAGGCGTCGCGGCCGTAGTAGGCGGTGTTCAGGTAGCCGGCGAGGACCGTGTCCTTCGACTCGGTGGCACCGAGTTTGATCGCGATGAAGAGCTCGGTGACCTTGCGCTTGAGCGTCTGCTCGGAGTCGAGGTAGGAGTTCTTGACGTACTGCTGGGTGATGGTGGAGCCACCCTGGGTCGACCCGCCCGTGGCCATGTTCACCACGGCACGGGCGATACCCATCGGGTCGACGCCTTTGTCCGTTTCGAAGGACTCGTTCTCCGCGGCGATCACGGCGTTCCGCATGGAGACCGGAATCTTGTCGATCGGGATGATCTGGCGGTTCGTGGACCCGCCGGTGGCGACCATCTGGGTGCCGTCGGCCCACTGGAAGACGTTGTTCTGCGCCTTGGCCGCCTTGTTCATGTCCGGGGTGCCGACCATGGCGATGCCGACCCCGGCCCCGGCGACGATGAAGGCGAAGAACCCCAGGACGCTGCCGCAGACCAGCTTCCAGGAGGGCACGAACCGCTTCCAGCCGGCCTTCCCGGCCCGGGGGTAGTCGATGAACCGCTTGCGGCCGTCGCCCCCCTTCCCACCTGGGCGTCCTCGGCCGGCGGGCGGGCGCTGGGCGCCCCGGCGGGCGTCGGCGCGGTTGCCGTGGGCGCCCGGGTCCCCGTAGGGGCCGCCGGGCGGTGCGCCGGGCGCCTCCCGTCCGGGACCGGCGCCCCGTCCGGGGCGCTGCTGGGCAGCCCGGCGGGACGCGGCGCGGCCGCCGCCCTGGGGCTGCGGCGGTTTGCGGCGGTGCTCGCTCATCGAACGACTACTCCTCGGGCAGGCGAGTGGCCTGGAAGCGGCAGGTGATTCCGGTTCCCCCCGGTGGTCCTGCCGCACAGCCTACGCACGGTCAAAACCCAACCAGTGCCGAAGTTCACCCCAAATCAGGCAACTTGCGTCGTACGAATTGGTGATGTGACGCCGGTCACCATGTCTCGGCTTGTAGCCGGAAGCGCCCCGATCTATGGTCTGGATGTATCGAGCCGATACATCAGCTCGGCATAAACTCAGAGGCAGAGAGGGGGCAGGCGGATGAGCAGGCGCTCAGGCATCCTTGAGTTCGCCGTCCTCGGCCTGCTTCGCGAATCCCCCATGCACGGCTACGAGCTCCGCAAGCGGCTCAACACCTCGCTGGGGGTATTCAGGGCGTTCAGCTACGGGACTCTCTATCCCTGCCTCAAGACGCTGGTCGCCAACGGCTGGTTGATCGAAGAACCGGGAAACGCCCCGGAGGACGCTCTCGCCGCTTCACTCGCAGGGCGCCGCGCCAAGATCGTCTACCGGTTGACGGCCGCGGGGAAGGAGCACTTCGAAGAGCTCCTCTCCCACACCGGCCCCGACACCTGGGAGGACGAGTCCTTCGCCGCCCGCTTCGCCTTCTTCGGCCAGACCGAACGGGAAGTGCGGATGCGCGTGCTGGAGGGCCGCCGCAGCCGGCTGGAGGAGCGCCTGGAGAAGATGCGCGCCTCGATCGCCCGCACACGGGAGCGCCTGGACGACTACACGCTCGAACTGCAGCGGCACGGAATGGAATCCGTCGAGCGTGAGGTGCGCTGGCTGAACGAGCTCATCGAGAGCGAGAGGGCGGGACGGGACAAGAGACGACCCGGTCCGCCCGACGAAACAGCAAAGTGAGACCTGCATCTCGCAGGCCTCGTTCCGAGAACAGACAGGGAGCAACCGGAATGGGTTCGGTTCGCGTAGCCATCGTCGGCGTGGGCAACTGCGCCGCCTCGCTGGTGCAGGGCGTCGAGTACTACAAGGACGCCGACCCGGCCACCAAGGTCCCGGGTCTGATGCACGTCCAGTTCGGCGACTACCACGTCGGTGACGTCGAGTTCGTCGCCGCGTTCGACGTCGACGCCAAGAAGGTCGGCCTGGACCTCTCGGACGCCATCGGCGCCAGCGAGAACAACACCATCAAGATCTGCGACGTCCCGCACGCGGGCGTCACGGTCCAGCGCGGCCACACCCTCGACGGTCTCGGCAAGTACTACCGCATGACGATCGAGGAGTCCTCCGAGGCCCCGGTCGACGTGGTCCAGATCCTCAAGGACCGTCAGGTCGACGTCCTGGTCTGCTACCTCCCGGTCGGTTCCGAGGAAGCGGCGAAGTTCTACGCCCAGTGCGCCATCGACGCCAAGGTCGCGTTCGTCAACGCCCTCCCGGTCTTCATCGCCGGCACCAAGGAGTGGGCCGACAAGTTCACCGAGGCCGGTGTCCCGATCGTCGGCGACGACATCAAGTCCCAGGTGGGCGCGACCATCACGCACCGCGTGATGGCGAAGCTCTTCGAAGACCGCGGCGTCCGCCTTGAGCGCACCATGCAGCTCAACGTCGGCGGCAACATGGACTTCAAGAACATGCTGGAGCGCGACCGCCTGGAGTCGAAGAAGATCTCCAAGACGCAGGCCGTCACCTCGCAGATCCCCGACCGCGAGCTCGGCGAGAAGAACGTCCACATCGGTCCGTCCGACTACGTCGCGTGGCTCGACGACCGCAAGTGGGCCTACGTCCGCCTTGAGGGCCGCGCCTTCGGCGACGTCCCGCTGAACCTTGAGTACAAGCTCGAGGTGTGGGACTCCCCGAACTCCGCCGGTGTCATCATCGACGCCCTGCGCGCCGCGAAGATCGCCAAGGACCGCGGCATCGGCGGCCCGATCCTGTCGGCGTCCAGCTACTTCATGAAGTCCCCGCCGGTCCAGTACTTCGACGACGAGGCCCTGGCCAACGTCGAGAAGTTCATCAAGGGCGAGGTCGAGCGCTAGTCTTCGCGCCCGGTCGGGTCCAGGCTCCCCCGGGACGCCTGCTCTTCGACGGTTCTTCCACCGAGGGTCTCCGGACTGTGTGTCCGGAGACCCTCGGTGTATGTGACGCTTGCTCCCATGCCCGTCGTACGTGATCTGCGCGTACTCCTGCGCCGGAGGGACTTCCGCAACCTGCTCGCCGTGCGGCTGCTGTGCCAGGCGGCCGACGGGACGTACCAGGTCGCGCTCGCCACCTATGTGGTCTTCTCGCCGGAGAAGCAGGCCTCACCCGCGGCCATCGCCTCGGCGATGGCCGTACTCCTGCTGCCCTACTCCGCCATCGGCCCCTTCGCCGGAGTACTCCTCGACCGGTGGCGCCGCCGCCAGGTCTTCCTCTACGGCAACCTGCTCAGGGCCCTCCTCGCCTGCGTCACGGCGGCGCTGATCCTCGCGCACGTCCCCGACTGGCTCTTCTACGCCTCGGCCCTGTCCGTGACGGCCGTGAACCGCTTCGTCCTCGCCGGACTCGCGGCCGCCCTGCCCCATGTCGTCGAAGCCGACGAACTCGTCACCGCCAACGCCCTCTCGCCGACCGCCGGAACGCTCGCGGCCGTCGCCGGCGGCGGCCTGGCCTTCCTGGTCCGGCTGCTCGCCTCGGGGTCCAACACCCTCGTGGTCCTGGTCGGCGCCGCGCTGTACCTGTGTGCCGGGCTGGTGGCCCTGCGACTGGCCGTCGGCCTCCTGGGACCCGACCACCCTCCCGGCCGGACCCGCCCTTCGGTCGCCGAAGGGGTCGCGCTCACCGTCAGGGGCATGGCCGAGGGGCTGCGGCACCTGGCCGGGCGGCGGGAGGCAGCCCGGGCCCTCACCGCGATGACGCTGATGCGCTTCGCGTACGGCGCCCTGACCGTGATGCTGCTGATGCTCTGCCGCTACGCGTGGACGGACAACGAGGCCGACGGCCTGGCCCTGCTGGCCGTCGCCGTCGGGGTCTCCGGCGCGGGGTTCTTCGCGGCCGCGGTGGTGACCCCCTGGCTCGTGGGCCGGCTCGGACCGCTGGGCTGGATCGCCGCCTGCGCGGCCGGAGCGGCCCTCCTCGTACCGGCCCTCGGCCTCTTCTTCGCCACCGGGCCGATGCTCGTCGCCGCCTTCGCCCTGGGCATCGCCACACAGGGAGCCAAGATCTCCACCGACACGGTGGTGCAGTCCCGGGTGGACGACGACTACCGGGGCCGGGTCTTCTCCGTCTACGACGTGCTGTTCAACGTCGCCTTCGTCGGGGCGGCCGCGGTGTCCTCGCTGATGCTCCCGGCCGACGGCCGGTCCGTGGCCCTGCTGCTGACCACGGCACTGATCTACGCCGTGACGGCGGTGTTCCTGCGCCGCGGACGCGACCGCATCGATGTTTCACGTGAAACGTAGGACCGTTTCACGTGAAACATCGGCCTTTCCTCGGCGCGCCCGCCCCCGTCAGCCCCGGGGAGCCTGCTCGGCCCACCACTGCTTGAGGGCGGCCACGGCCGCGTCGTGCCCCATCGGGCCGTGCTCCAGCCTCTGGTCCAGCAGGAAGGCGTAGGCCTTGCCCACCGCCGGCCCCGGGCCGATCTCCAGGATCTGCTGGATCTCGTTGCCGTCGAGGTCGGGGCGGATCGCGTCCAGCTCCTCCTGCTCCTGGAGCTGCGCGATCCGCTCCTCCAGCCCGTCATAGGTACGGGACAGCGCGTTGGCCTTGCGCTTGTTGCGGGTGGTGCAGTCGGACCGGGTCAGCTTGTGCAGCCGGTCCAGCAGCGGGCCCGCGTCGCGGACGTAGCGACGCACCGCCGAGTCGGTCCACTCGCCGTCCCCGTACCCGTGGAAGCGCAGGTGCAGCTCCACCAGCCGGGACACGTCCTTGACCATGTCGTTCGAGTACTTCAGGGCCGTCATGCGCTTCTTGGTCATCTTCGCGCCCACCACCTCGTGGTGGTGGAAGGAGACCCGGCCGTCGCTCTCGAAGCGGCGTGTGCGGGGCTTGCCGATGTCGTGCAGCAGGGCCGCGAGCCGCAGCACCAGGTCCGGGCCGTCCTCCTCCAGGGCCATCGCCTGCTCCAGGACGATCAGCGAGTGGTCGTAGACGTCCTTGTGCCGGTGGTGCTCGTCGCTCTCCAGCCGCAGCGCGGGCAGCTCGGGCAGGACCCGGTCGGCCAGACCGGTGTCCACCAGGAGCGCCAGACCCTTGCGCGGGTGGGCGGAGAGCAGCAGCTTGTTCAGCTCGGCCTGCACCCGCTCCGCCGAGACGATCTCGATCCGGTCGGCCATCGCCTTCATGGCCGCCACCACGCCGGGGTCGACCTCGAAGTCCAGCTGCGCGGCGAACCGGGCCGCGCGCAGCATGCGCAGCGGGTCGTCGGAGAAGGAGTCCTCGGGAGTGCCGGGCGTCCGGAGCACGCCGGCCGCCAGGTCCTCCAGGCCTCCGTGCGGGTCGACGAACTCCTGCTCCGGCAGAGCCAGGGCCATGGCGTTGACCGTGAAGTCCCGGCGGACCAGGTCCTCCTCGATCGAGTCGCCGTAGGAGACCTCGGGCTTGCGGGAGGTGCGGTCGTACGCCTCGGAGCGGTACGTCGTCACCTCGATCTGGAAGCCTCCCCGCTGGGCTCCGACGGTGCCGAAGGCGATGCCGACGTCCCAGACCGAGTCGGCCCACGGCCGCATGATCTTCAGCACGTCCTGGGGACGCGCGTCGGTGGTGAAGTCGAGGTCGTTGCCGAGACGCCCGAGCAGCGCGTCGCGTACGGACCCACCGACCAGGGCGAGGCGGAAGCCCGCCTCCTGGAACCGGCGGCCGAGCTCGTCGGCGACGGGTGCGACCCGCAGCAGTTCACTGACCGCGCGGCGCTGCACCTGACTCAGGGCACTGGGGTTGTCTTCATTGGCGTTCGGCACAACAGAAAAGGGTACGTGGCCCGCCCGGCGAAGGCCGCCCGGTTTCGCCCGGCGGGACACCGCGCACACGGGGCCGGCGGTCCGGGAACCGGAACGGATCCGGAACGGATCTTGTGGAGCAAGGCGCGGCACTCGCGCACAGCGCGTCTCGTTACCATGCGTGGACGCAGAACCGACGACCACTGACACTTCGAGGGACTGGTGAGCGCGTGGCCGAGGCGGCAGAAATCCAGGGGGCGTCCTCCGCCCCTGCCCGGCGCCGATGGCTGCGGCGGGCGGTCGTCCTGCTGAGCGGGACGCCGGTGCTGGCCGCCCTGATCTACACCCCCGCCCCCGCGGCCCAGGCCGCCGAGCCCCCCTCCGTCGACGTCCAGCTGACCGAGGTGGCGCCCAGCGCTCCCGTGAAGACCGACACCCTGACCATCCAGGGGACCGTGGTCAACAACGGCCGCGAGACGATCAAGGGAGCCCACGTCGGGCTGCGGGTCGGGCCCCTGGTCGGTGACCGGTCGGCCATCGACGAGATCGCGGACCGCAAGGGCTTCCGGCCCGGAACGGACCCCGCGGAGATCGACCCGGCCTTCGCCGTGAAGATCGACTCCCTCCCGTCGAAGGTCGGCCAGCCCTTCACGATCAAGGTGCCGGTCAACAAACTGGACCTGGGCGCCGACGGCGTCTACCAGCTGGGCGTCTCCCTCTCCGGGTCGACCGACAGCCGCCCGTCCGAGCAGGTGCTCGGCATCCAGCGGACCTTCCTGCCCTGGCAGCCGGACCCGGCCGCCAAGCGGTCCTCCCTCACCTATGTGTGGCCGCTGATCTCCACGACCCGCGTCACCGCGGAGACCGGCTCGGACGAGGTGCAGACCCCGGTCTTCATGGACGACTCCCTCGCCGACGAGCTGCGGCCGGGCGGCCGCCTGGAGCGGATGGTCTCGCTCGGCAAGGACCTGCCCGTCACCTGGGTCGTCGACCCCGACCTGCTCGCCACCGTCGACGCCATGACCAAGGGCTACCGGGTGCGCGGCGCGGACGGCGGGAAGCCCGTCCAGGGCCGGAGCAGGGCCGTCGCCGAGCAGTGGCTGAGCTCTCTGGAGAACGCCGTACAGGGCAAGAAGGTGGTCGCCCTGCCGTTCGCCGACCCCGACATCGCCTCCCTCGCCCACCACGGCAAGGACGTCTCCGGCACCCTGGGCCAGCTGCGGCCCGCCACCGACAAGGCCAAACAGGCCGTCGAGACGGTGCTGCACGTCGCCGCCTCCACCGATTTCTCCTGGCCCGTGGACGGCGCGATCGACCCGTCGATCGTGAACGTCGCCACCTCGGCCGGCGCCCACAACGTCCTCACCCGCAGCGACAGCCTCCAGGAGACCGGCGCCCTCGGCCACACCCCGAGCGCCGCCCGTCCCATCGGCGCGGGCACCACCGCCGTGGTCGCCGACGCCGAGCTGTCCACCGCCTTCGAGGGCGACATGGCCAGCGCCGGAACCTCCACGCTCGCCGTGCAGAAGTTCCTCGCCCACAGCCTGGCGCTCAACCTCCAGGGCGGCGACGAGCCGCGGAGCTACGTGGTCGCGCCCCAGCGCCGCCCCTCCGCCAGCCAGGCGGACTCGATGGCCATCGCGCTGCGGGGGCTCCAGGCCGCGCGCTGGAGCCAGCCCTCCGACCTGGAGGCGGCGGCCGCCGCCAAGCCCGACCCCGGCGCCGCGACCCAGGTCCCCGGCGCCGGCCAGTACCCGGAGGCCCTGAGCAGGCAGGAGCTGCCCGTATCGGCCTTCGAGAAGATCCGGACCACCCAGAGCACCCTCGACCACTTCAAGGTCATCCTCACGGCACCGGACCGGGTGGAGATCCCCTTCGGCAACACCACCAACCGGGAGATGTCCACCTCCTGGCGCGGCCGCCCCGAGGAGGGCGACCGCTACCGCGACGAGGTCCAGGCGTACCTGGTCGGGCTGACCGACAAGGTCAAGGTCGTCCCCAAGTCGGACGCGACCTTGTCCGGACATAGCGCGACGATCCCGGTCAGCGTCCAGAACAGCCTGGTCCAGGACGTGCACAACCTCGTGCTGCGGGTGAAGTCCGCCAACCCCACCCGCCTGATGTTCAGCGAAACGGAACAGGAAGTCACCGTTCAGGGCGGCCACAGCCAGACGGTAAAGTTCACCGCCAACGCCACCGCGAGTGGTCCGGTCGAGGTCACCGCACGCCTGTTCACCAAGGACGGCGTGCCGTACGGCAAGGAACGCAGGTTCACCGTCGAGGCCACCGAGATCACCCCCACCGTCATGCTCGTCATCGCCGGCGGCGTGCTCCTCCTCGTCCTTGCGGGCATCAAGATGTACGCCAGCCGCAAGCGCGTCGCCGCCCGGGCGGCCGCCGAGGAGAGCACGCAGCCGAGTGACGAGACCACGGACACCGGACCGCAAAGCACAGAGGGGTCCGGAACGGGTGAGACAGTGGACCGTTGAGCGATGCCGTGGCCGGTCGGCCTGGGGACGATGAGGTGGGGTTGCGATGAACGCGCCGTACGACGGTGACCGCGCGCAGGGCGCCGGCGGGCCTGGGCCCTCCCGGGGCACTGCCGCCGGCACTCCGGTGCCCGGGCAGGTTCCGCCGCCCGCGCCCGCGCCGGACCACGACCCGTACGTCCAGGACGCCTACGACCACGACCCCTACCGGTCGCAGGACCTGTCGGCCCAGGACCCGGTGACCGAGGCCCTCTACGACCGTGCCTCGCACCCCCCGCCGCCGCCCGGCACCTACCAGGAGCCCGGTCCGCTCTACGCGGCCCCGCAGGCGCCCTCGCACGGACCCGACCCCCGCGTTTGGGCCCAGACCCCGCCACCGGAGCCGGACGGCCCGTCCCGCCACCTGCCCTACGGCGACCACGCGGCGACCACGCAGTTCGTCGGGGTGGACTCGCTCGTGACCAGCGCCTCGGACGAGCAGCCCGAGCCGGACGCCTTCACCCACCTCTACCGGGACCAGCAGGCGGCGCCCGGCGCGCCCGCCGAAGAGGCCCCCGTCGCGACCCCGGCGCCGAGCAAGCCCGCCGGCAAGGCCGCCAGCCTGCTCAAGTCCAGCGCTCTGATGGCGGCCGGCACGATCGTCTCCCGCCTCACCGGCTTCGCCCGCACCCTGGTGATCGCCGGCGCGATCGGCGTCACCACCCTCAACGACTCCTACCAGGTCGCCAACACCCTGCCGACGATCATCTACATCCTGGTCGGCGGCGGCGCCCTCAACGCGGTCTTCATCCCGCAGCTCGTCCGGTCCATGAAGACCGACGAGGACGGCGGCGAGGCCTACGCCAACCGCCTGCTCACCCTCGTCGTCACCCTGCTCGGCGCGGTCACCACCGTCTGCGTGCTCGCGGCCCCGCTCTTCATCAGCCTGATGTCGCCGACGATCGCGGGCGATCCGAAGCGCCTCGACGTCGCCGTGGCCTTCGCCCACTACTGCCTGCCCACGATGTTCTTCATGGGCGTCCACGTGGTGCTCGGTCAGATCCTCAACGCCCGGGGCCGCTTCGGCGCGATGATGTGGACCCCGGTCCTCAACAACATCGTCGTCATCGCCACCTTCGGCGCCTTCATCTGGGCCTTCGGCGGGTTCACCACCTCCGGGGTCTCGGAGGCGACCATCACTCCCGAGGGCGTTCGCCTCCTGGGCATCGGCACCCTGCTCGGCCTCGCCGTCCAGTCCCTGGCGATGCTGCCCTACCTGCGCGACGCCGGTTTCAAGCCGCGCCTGCGCTTCGACTGGAAGGGCCACGGCCTCGGCAAGGCGGTGGGACTGGCCAAGTGGACGTTCTTCTTCGTCCTCGCCAACCAGGTCGGCCTCGTCGTCGTCACCCAGCTCGCCACCGCGGCCGGGACGGCCGCCGACAAGCTGGGCCACGGCGGTACCGGTATCACCGCCTACAACTACGCGCTGCTGCTGTGGCAGATGCCGCAGGCCATCATCACCGTCTCCGTCATGACGGCCGTCCTGCCCCGCATTTCCCGCTCCGCCCACGACGGCGACGCCGCCGCGGTCCGCGACGACATCTCCTACGGCCTGCGCACCTCGGCCGTCGCCATCGTGCCCTGCGCCTTCGCGTTCCTCGCGCTCGGCGTCCCGATGTCCACCCTGCTCTACGCCAGCGCCGGCAAGGACGCCGTGAACATCGGCTACATCCTGATGGCCTTCGGTCTCGGCCTGATCCCCTACTCCGTCCAGTACGTGGTCCTGCGCGGCTTCTACGCCTACGAGGACACCCGGACCCCCTTCTACAACACCGTCATCGTCGCGGCCGTCAACGCCGGCGTCTCCGCCCTGGCCTACTTCGTCCTGCCCGCGCGCTGGGCCGTCGTCGGCATGGCCGCCGCGTACGGTCTGGGCTACCTGGCGGGCGTCGGCGTGGCATGGCGCCGCCTCAAGACCCGTCTCGGCGGGGACCTCGACGGCGCCCACGTCATGCGCACCTACACCCGCCTGATCGGCGCGTGCGTCCCGGCCGCCGCGGTGGCGGGCGCCGCCGCTTACGGGGTCACGCGGGTCCTGGGCAGCGGGGCCCTCGGCTCCCTCGCCGCCCTGGTCGCCGGCGGGATCGCGCTGGGGGCCGTGTTCCTCCTCGCCGCCAAGCGCATGCGCATCGAAGAGCTCAACTCCATGGTCGGAATGGTCCGCGGCCGACTGGGACGCTGATGCGCACAACCGTCGGGCCCCATCGTGTGTCGTGCATAGCGCCGGACTGTGGGCACAATTGGCATGGCTTCGCAGACTGGCCGACAGCGCGCAACGGATGGGGAGGCAGGGACGACGGTGGCGGAACGTAGCACAGCTGCCGTCGACGTGGCCGACAACAGCGGCGACCAGCCGCTGGCCGCAGATGCGGCCAAGGCCACGGCCGACGGGGTGGACACCCAGGAGGGACGAGCCGCGAACGAGCCCATGCCCGAAAAGGACGGCGAACGCAGGAGCGCGGCACCCGCGGCCGCACCGGAACTCCACAGCGGCCACAAGCTCGCCCGGCGCTACCGCCTGGAGGAGTGCGTCACCCGTCTGGACGGATTCAGCAGCTGGCGCGCGATGGACGAGAAGCTGCGCCGCGCCGTCGGCGTGCACCTGCTGCCCGCCGACCACCCCCGCGCCCGCACGGTCCTGGCCGCGGCCCGCTCCTCCGCCCTGCTCGGCGATCCCCGGTTCGTCCAGGTCCTCGACGCCGTGGAGGAGAACGACCTCGTCTACGTCGTCCACGAGTGGCTGCCCGACGCCACCGAGCTCACCGCCGTCCTCGCCGCCGGCACGCTGGAGCCCCACGAGGCCTACCAGCTGGTCAGCCAGGTCTCCCAGGCCATGGCCGCCGCCCACCGCGAGGGCCTGGCCCACCTGCGCCTGACGCCCAGCGCGATACTGCGGACCTCCACGGGCCAGTACCGCATCCGCGGCCTCGCCGTGAACGCCGCCCTGCGCGGCATCACCAGCGACACCCCGCAGCGGGCCGACACCGAGGCCATCGGGGCGCTGCTGTACGCGGCCCTCACCCAGCGCTGGCCGTACGAGAACGACGCCTACGGCCTGCGCGGCCTGCCCAAGGGCGTCGGACTGCTCGCCCCCGACCAGGTCCGCGCCGGCGTCCACCGCGGCCTCGGCGAACTCGCCATGCGCGCCCTCGCCAACGACGGGGCCACCGCCTCCCGCCAGGAGCCCGCCTGCACCACCCCGGAGGAACTGGCCAAGGCCGTCGCCGCGATGCCCCGCATCCGGCCGCCGGAGCCCGCCTTCACGGCGCCGCCGGAGTACCAGCACACCACGTACCAGCAGGGCAGCTACGGCCGCCCGGCTCCCGTCGGCATGCCCACGACCCCGGTCGCCGTACCGGTGCCCCCTCCGCCGCCGCTGCAGAGCCGTACGGGCCGCGCCCTGAAGTGGGGCGTCGCCGCCCTTCTGATCGCCGCCCTGGGCCTGGGCAGCTGGCAGCTCGCGGACGCCCTGCTGGACCACGGCAAGCAGAACAACAGCGAAACCACCCAGACCCAGCAGCAGGGCCCGGCCCCGGAGAAGAAGGAGCTCGCGCCGCTCGCCATCAAGGGTGCGAAGGAGTACGCCCCCGACGGCAACCCGCAGAACGCCGGTGACGTCGGCAAGACGTACGACGGGAGCGCGTCGAGCTACTGGCGTACCAAGAGCTACGACGAGGGCCCCGAGTTCCAGATCAAGGACGGCGTCGGGATCGTCTACGACCTCGGCGCCGAACACGAGGTCGGCATGGCGTCGATAGCACTGAAGTACGGCGGGGACCACACCACCCTGGCGCTGTACGCGGTCGATTCCACCACCCCGTCGGGCAAGGTCGACTCCATGAAGAAGATCGCCGGTACGACGTCCAAGGACACCAAGGTGAGCCTGACGGCCGAGACGCCGGTGAAGACGCGTTACGTGCTGCTGTGGATGACCGCGATGCCGCACGCGGGCTACGACGACTTCAGCAAGCCCGGCTACAAGCAGGGCATCACGGACGTGAAGTTCAAGGGCTGAGGTACGGCAGGGGAGGGGGCCCACCGTTGGACGGAGCCGCGACCGGCGAGAGCAGCGACCAGGATCTCCTTTCCCTGCACGTCGCCGGGGACCCCGATGCGTTCGGGGAGCTGGTGCGGCGGCACCGGGACCGGCTGTGGGCCGTCGCGGTGCGGACCCTGGGGGACCGGGAGGAGGCGGCCGACGCCGTCCAGGACGCCCTGGTCTCCGCCTACCGGGCCGCCCACACCTTCCGCGGGGACTCCGCGGTGACCACCTGGCTGCACCGGATCACCGTCAACGCCTGCCTGGACCGCGCCCGCAAGGCCGCCTCGCGCCGGACCGCACCCCTCGACGACACGGACCGCCTGGAGCGGCTCCTGGAGCCCCACGAATCCGCCGAAGCCCCCGCGGAACGGCAGGACCTCCACCGCCAGCTGCTGGCCGCGCTGGCCACCCTGCCCGCCGACCAGCGGGCCGCCCTCGTCCTCGTCGACATGCAGGGCTACCCGGTCGCCGAGGCCGCCGCCGTCCTCGACGTCCCCGTCGGAACCGTGAAGAGCCGGTGCGCGCGCGGCCGGGCGAAACTCCTCCCCCTCCTCACTCATCTGCGCACGAATGCCGGGGATAACACCGCCACCGGGCGGGGAAGGAACCGGACGCCGGGGACACCCGTCCCATCTGCGGCAGAACCCAGGCATCCCGAACCAGACCCAGACCCTGTGAAGGGCGGAGGTGGACGACCGTGACCCCCACGACCGGCGCTGCCGGCACGATCCGGCACCCGGAGGTCTCGGAGATCTCCGACCTCACCGAAGGGCTCCTCTCCCCCGTCCGCACCACCGAGGTCCGCCGCCACCTCGCGGAGTGCGCCCTGTGCGCCGACGTCCTGGCCTCCCTGGAGGAGATCCGCTCCCTGCTGGGCACCCTGCCCGGGCCGCCCCGGATGCCCTCCGACATCGCCGGGCGCATCGACGCGGCCCTCGCCGCGGAGGCCCTCCTCGACTCCACCGCCTCCCGGGCCGAGGCCCTGTCCCCTCCCCGGGAGCCCGCCCCGGACGACGTTCCGCCGGTGTCACCCGCAGCGGTGGCCGGGGGAGCGGTACCGGACCCCGGTCCCGGCCGGACCGGGGCCACCCGGCCCGCCGGTCACCCGTCCGGCGCAACGGGGCCCGGCCGTCGACGCGCCCGCCGCCGGATCGCCGTCCTCGCCGGCCTGGCCGGAGCGGCCGCCTGCGTCCTCGGCGTGGTCCTCTTCAACGGGCTGACCGGCACCGGCGCCCACGACACCGCCACGAGCAACAACACCGTGCGGGCCGCCGGCTCGGCCGCCCCCGGGGAGTACACCGCCCAGGGGCTCCAGCAGAACGTCCACCGGCTCCTGGCCGCCGCGCCCGCCACGGACGGGCCCAAGGCCGCTCCCCAGTCCTCTTCCGGGGAGTCGAACCGGACCATGGAGCTGGGCGAGCCCTCCCCCGGTCTGGCCCCCGCCGAGCGGCCGGGCACACCGGAGCCGGCCCCCGCCGCGGTGCCCCCCTGTGTGCAGCGGGCCACCGGCCGCACCGAGACGCCGCTCGCCGCCGAGCCGGGCCGCTACCAGGGCACCGAGGTCTACCTCGTCGTCCTCCCCCATCCGCAGGACCCCGCCCTCGTGGACGCCTACCTCGTACCGGCCGGCTGCGCCGACGCCCCCGCCGCGACCCCCGAAAAGCCGCTCATCACCCGGACCTATCCCCGGAGCTGAAGGGTTCCGCGGGCGGCGCCCGGCGCATTCGGAGGCGGAGGAGGCCGGGCGGGGAATGCGCGCGCCGTAGGATCCGTTGGGTGGGGTGAGAGTCCGCACCGGCCCCCGGTAGGCACCACGAAGTCCGCAGAGACGAGGAAAGAACCCGTGAGCGACGTACGAAACGTGATCATCATCGGCTCCGGGCCGGCCGGCTACACGGCCGCCCTGTACACCGCACGCGCTTCGCTCAACCCGCTGGTCTTCGAGGGTGCCGTCACCGCCGGCGGCGCGCTGATGAACACCACCGAGGTCGAGAACTTCCCGGGCTTCCGGGAGGGCATCATGGGTCCGGACCTCATGGACAACATGCGCGCGCAGGCCGAGCGCTTCGGCGCCGAGCTCGTCCCCGACGACGTCATCTCCGTGGACCTCACCGGTGAGATCAAGACCGTCACCGACACCGCCGGCACGGTGCACCGCGCCAAGGCCGTGATCGTCGCCACCGGCTCCCAGCACCGCAAGCTGGGCCTGCCCAACGAGGACGCACTCTCCGGTCGCGGCGTCTCCTGGTGCGCGACCTGTGACGGGTTCTTCTTCAAGGACCAGGACATCGCCGTGGTCGGCGGCGGCGACACCGCGATGGAGGAGGCGACCTTCCTCTCCCGGTTCGCCAAGTCCGTCACGATCGTCCACCGCCGTGACACGCTGCGCGCCTCCAAGGCCATGCAGGACCGCGCCTTCGCCGACCCGAAGATCAGCTTCGCCTGGGACAGCGAGGTCGCCGAGATCCACGGCGAGCAGAAGCTCTCCGGCCTGACGCTGCGCAACACCAAGACCGGTGAGACCTCCGAGCTGCCCGTGACCGGCCTGTTCATCGCCGTCGGCCACGACCCGCGCACCGAGCTCTTCACCGGCCAGCTCGACCTGGACGACGAGGGTTACCTCAAGGTCGACGCGCCCTCGACGCGCACCAACCTCTCCGGTGTCTTCGGCGCCGGCGACGTCGTGGACCACACCTACCGTCAGGCGATCACCGCCGCCGGCACCGGCTGCTCCGCCGCCCTGGACGCGGAGCGCTTCCTCGCGGCCCTCTCGGACGCCGAGCCCGCCGCCGCGACCGTCTGATCCCGCTCCACCCCCCTACACCCCACCCCGCAGGAAAAAGGAGGCCGCTGTGGCCGGCACCCTCAAGAACGTGACCGACGCCGACTTCGACGCCGAGGTCCTTCGCAGCGACAAGCCCGTGCTCGTGGACTTCTGGGCCGAGTGGTGCGGTCCGTGCCGCCAGATCGCCCCCTCGCTGGAGGCGATCGCGGCCGAGTACGGCGACCAGATCGAGATCGTCAAGCTCAACATCGACCAGAACCCCGCCACGGCCGCCAAGTACGGCGTCATGTCCATCCCGACGCTGAACGTCTACACGGGCGGCGAGGTCGCCAAGACCATCGTCGGCGCCAAGCCGAAGGCCGCCATCCTGCGCGACCTGGACGGTTTCATCGAGGTCAAGACCGCCTGACGCGGTCGATGTTTCACGTGAAACGGGGCCGCCCCCTGAGGGGGCGGCCCCGTTTCGCATGCCCGACGTCTGTCACAGGGGCCGAAGCACCGGTTCCTTGCGTGCCCTCGCCCCGCCCAGCAGCCGGTCCAGGGCCAGTTCCACGTCTTCCTTCCAGGAAAGCGTCGTACGCAGCTCCAGCCGCAGCCGCGGATGGGCCGGATGGGGGCGTACGGTCTTGAAGCCCACCGACAGCAGGTGGTCGGCCGGCAGCAGGCAGGCGGGCCTCTCCCAGCGGGCGTCGCCGAAGGCCTCGATGGCCTTGAAGCCCCGCCGCAGCAGGTCCTTGGCGACCGTCTGGACCATCACCCGTCCCAGGCCCTGCCCCTGATAGCCCGGCATGATCCAGGCGGTGATCAGCTGCACCGCGTCCGGAGAGACGGGACTCGTCGGGAAGGAGGCGGCGCGCGGTACGTAGGCGGGGGGAGCGTAGAGGACGAAGCCCACGGGGACCTCGTCCACGTAGACCACCCGCCCGCAGGATCCCCAGTCCAGGAGGACGGAGGAGATCCAGGCCTCCTTCTCCGGCTCCGCGGTCCCCGCCTTCACGGCGGCCTCGCCGGTGACGGGATCGAGCTCCCAGAACACACAGCTACGGCAACGCCTCGGCAGGTCCTGGAGGTTGTCCAGCGTGAGCGGTACGAGCCGACGACCCATGACCGCATCGTAACCACTGCCCCCTGCTTCTTCGAGGGTGGACATCTCGGAGAAGCAGGGGGCAGTGGGAAACACGACGGGCGGGACTACTCCCCGGAGAGGCCTTGCTCCAGCACCCGGCCCTCGCCCGGAGCCAGGGTCCCCAGGATCCGCTCCAGGTCCTCCATCGACGCGAACTCGACGGTGATCTTGCCCTTCTTCTGTCCCAGGTCCACCTTCACCCGGGTCTCGAACCGGTCCGACAGGCGCGTCGCGAGCTCGCTGAGCGCCGGCGACACCCGGCCGCCGGCCCGCGGACCCTTGGGCTTCACGGTGCTCGAAGCCTCCGAGCCCAGCAGGGCGACGATCTCCTCGACCGCGCGCACCGAGAGCCCCTCGGCCACGATCCGGTGCGCCAGACGGTCCTGCTCCTCGGTGTCCTCCACCGACAGCAGGGCCCGGGCGTGCCCCGCCGACAGCACCCCGGCTGCCACCCGGCGCTGTACCCGGGGCGAGAGCTTCAGCAGGCGCAGGGTGTTCGAGACCTGCGGACGCGAGCGCCCGATCCGGTCGGCCAGCTGGTCGTGGGTGCAGTTGAACTCCCGCAGGAGCTGGTCGTAGGCGGCCGCCTCCTCCAGCGGGTTCAGCTGCGCCCGGTGCAGGTTCTCCAGGAGGGCGTCGAGAAGGAGCTTCTCGTCGTCCGTCGCCCGGATGATCGCGGGGATGGTCTCCAGCCCCGCCTCGCGGCAGGCACGCCAGCGCCGCTCACCCATGACCAGCTCGTAGCGTCCGGCGGACGCCGCCTGCCGAACCACCACCGGCTGGAGCAGGCCCACCGTCTGGATCGAGGTCACCAGTTCCGCCAGCGCGTCCTCGTCGAACACCTCGCGCGGCTGCTTCGGGTTCGGCGTGATGGCGTCCAGCGGAAGTTCCGCGAACGTCGCACCGGCCACCACGTCCACCTCCGGTGGCGTGGTTTCACGTGAAACCTCGGCTTGCGACAGCGCGGCGAGCTTCGCCGCGGCGATGCCCCGCTCCGACGTCAGTACCGGTACCGCCGACGGAGACGTGGACCCCGCGCCCATCGCCGGCGTCTTCTCCTGGGGAGCGGCCGGGATCAGCGCGCCGAGCCCCCGCCCTAGACCCCTACGTCGCTCACTCACTGGATCCCCTCCGCCATGCTCTGCGTGCTGTTCGTGCCCGCGCCCAGATGGGCGTGCTGGGCGTCGTAATGGATTCCGGCTCCCCGGAGCGCGATCTCCCGCGCCGCCTCCATGTAGGAGAGGGCCCCGCTGGAACCCGGGTCGTAAGTGAGGACCGTCTGCCCGTAGCTCGGGGCCTCGGAGATGCGCACCGACCGCGGGATGCTCGTGCGCAGCACCTCCTTGCCGAAGTGCGTGCGCACCTCCTCCGCCACCTGCGAGGCCAGCCGCGTCCTGCCGTCGTACATGGTCAGCAGGATCGTGGACACGTGCAGGGTCGGGTTCAGGTGGGCCCGCACCAGGTCGACGTTGCGCAGGAGCTGGCCCAGCCCCTCCAGCGCGTAGTACTCGCACTGGATCGGGATCAGTACCTCCGCGCCCGCCACGAGGGCGTTCACGGTCAGCAGGCCCAGGGAGGGAGGGCAGTCGATCAGGATGTAGTCGAGCGGCTGCTCGTACGCCTGGATCGCCCGCTGGAGCCGGCTCTCGCGGGCCACCAGGGAGACCAGCTCGATCTCGGCGCCCGCGAGGTCGATGGTGGCCGGAGCGCAGAAGAGGCCCTCCACGTCCACCACCGGCTGGACGACCTCCAGCAGCGGCCGGCTGTCGACGAGCACGTCGTAGATGGAGGGCACGTCCGCGTGGTGGTCGATCCCCAGCGCCGTGGAGGCGTTGCCCTGCGGATCGAGGTCGATCACGAGGACGCGCGCTCCGTGCTGTGCCAGGGAGGCCGCCAGGTTCACGGTCGTCGTCGTCTTGCCGACGCCGCCCTTCTGGTTGGCGACCACCATGATCCGGGTCTCCGCCGGCCGGGGCAGGGGGACACCGGTACGGCCGATGGCCTCGACCGCCAGCTGTGCGGCCCGGCCGATCGGGGTGTCCTCGTCGTTGTCCACGAGGGGCGCGGGCGCTTCTCCGCCAGGCATGGCCGGGGGTGCGCCCAGCGAAACGTCGTCGCCTGGCGGTTCAGAGCGGGGACCGGGGACCGGATCGGCCATCGGCCCCGCGAGGTTGGCGTCGGACCGCACGGTGTCACTCTCCTCGGCAGCGGGCTCGCGATGAACAGAGCCTGCCATGCCACCCGGGTCGCGAACCAGCGGGGCCCGTACTCCTGTGGATGAATCCACCGTTGTGGACAACTCCGTCACCCCCGTGTCCCGGCGGGGTCGGGGGGCCGCAGCAGCCCGGCCGCGGCTGATGATTCCGTGCAGCAGAGAGCGACGTTTCACGTGAAACACGATGCCGGGACGGAGTCTTCAGCCCGCTACGACACTCCGAAATCCATACCGATAGGGATCAACCCGCCCCACATCGCCCCTTCCACTCGGCCCCCAGGGGCCGTCAGCGGCGTCGGCGCACCCGGCCGACCCGCGCCGCCTTCGCCCGCTTGGCCGCGAAGCGCACCCCGCCGGGGCTCTCTCCGACCTCCACCCGGACCACCGTGGACAAGGGGTCGACCACGCCTTCGCCGACGTGGAGCACTGAGGTCTTCACCACACCGAGCTTGCTGAGCGCCACCTTCGCCGAGACCAGTTCCTCCTCGGCCGTGTCGCCCTTGAGCGCCAGCATCTCGCCGTAGGGACGCAGCAGCGGCACCCCCCAGCCGGCCAGCCGGTCCAGCGGGGCGACCGCGCGCGCCGTGACCACGTGCACCGGCTGGACCTTGCCGAGTACTTCCTCGGCCCGGCCGCGCACCACCGTGACGTGGTCCAGCCCCAGCAGCTCCACGGCCTCCTGGAGGAAGGTCGTGCGGCGCAGCAGCGGCTCCAGCAGTGTGATCTTCAGGTCCCGCCGGACCAGGGCGAGGGGGATGCCGGGCAGGCCGGCGCCCGAGCCCACGTCGCACACGGTGACGCCCGCGGGCACCACCTCGGAGAGCACCGCGCAGTTCAGCAGGTGCCGCTCCCACAGCCGGGGAACCTCACGGGGCCCGATGAGGCCCCGTTTGACGCCCGCGTCCGCGAGCAGCTCCGCATACCGCACAGCTTCCGGGAAAAATTCACCGAACACCGCGCGCGCCTCTTCAGGCGCCGGGGGAAGCTCCGCTGCCTCCGTCACGGGGACCGTCCTTCCGTACAGAACCGCTCGCGCCACATCCGTGGTCGCTCGACTGCCAGGCTTACAAACATCGGCCCCGCCTGCGACACAGGCGGGGCCGACTCACAACATTCCGGGTCAGGCCGGAAGCACAACGACGAAGCGCTGCGGCTCCTCGCCCTCGGACTCGCTCTTGAGACCGGCGGCGGCCACGGCGTCGTGGACGACCTTGCGCTCGAACGGGGTCATCGGAGCGAGCTTCAGCGGCTCGCCCGAGGCCTTCACGTCCGCCGCGGCCTGGGCGCCCACGGCGGCCAGCTCCGCGCGCTTCTTCGCCCGGAAGCCCGCGATGTCCAGCATCAGCCGGCTGCGGTCCCCGGTCTCCCGGTGCACCGCGAGGCGGGTCAGCTCCTGGAGGGCTTCCAGGACCTCACCGTCGCGGCCCACGAGCTTCTGCAGCTCGCGGCTGGAGGAGTCGCTGACGATCGACACCGAGGCGCGGTCGGCCTCGACGTCCATGTCGATGTCGCCGTCGAGATCGGCGATGTCCAGCAGACCCTCAAGGTAGTCGGCCGCGATCTCGCCCTCCTGCTCAAGGCGGGTGAGGGTGTCGCCACTCTCAGCGGCGGCGGTGGTGGTGCCTTCCGTCACGGGAGGGACTCCTTCTACTTCTTGGAGGGCTTGCTGGGGGGCGTCTGGCGCTTCGACTTCGACTGCCGCTTGGGCTGCTGCCGCTTCGTCGCGACACCGCCGCTCGCCGCGTCGGCGTCCGCGGTGGCCTCGGCGCTCCTGACCACGGAGCCGTCCGCCTGTGCGGCCATGCCCTGCTTCGACAGCGCGGTGATGAACTTGCGCTCGTTGTCGTTGCGGTCCGGGCCCTTGGCCACGATCGCAGCGACGATCTTCTTCTTACCGCGGCCCTTGACGCTCCCGTGGGTGGAGACGTGCTTCAGCAGACGGGTCAGGTACTGGTCCTGCGCCTTGCTGCCCGGGGTCGGGTTCTGGTTGATCACGTACATCTGCTGGCCCATGGTCCACACGTTGGTGGTCAGCCAGTAGACGAGGACACCGACGGGGAAGTTGATGCCCATCACCGCGAAGATCAGCGGGAAGATGTACATCAGCATCTTCTGCTGCTGCATGAACGGCGTCTTGACCGAGAGGTCGACGTTCTTCTGCATCAGCTGGCGCTGGGTGTAGAACTGCGACAGCGACATCATGACGATCATGACGGCGGTCACGATGCGCACGTCGGTGACCGAGGCGTTCAGGCTCGCGACCTTGTCGGCGCCGTCCGTGAACTTGGCGGCCAGCGGGGCGCCGAAGATGTGCGCCTGGCGGGCGCTCTCCAGCAGCGACTGGTTGATCACGCCGATGGTCTTGCCGTTGGCGATGGCCGCGAGCACGTGGTACAGCGCGAAGAAGAACGGGGACTGCGCCAGGATGGGGAGGCACGAGGAGAGCGGGTTGGTACCCGTCTCCTTGTACAGCTTCATCATCTCTTCGGACTGGCGCTGCTTGTCGTTCTTGTAGCGCTCCTGGATCGCCTTCATCTTCGGCTGGAGCGCCTGCATGCCGCGCGTGGCCTTGATCTGCTTGACGAAGAGCGGGATCAGGCAGATACGGATCAGGACCACCAGGGACACGATGGACAGGCCCCAGGCCCATCCACTGTCCGCACCGAAGATCGCCCCGTACAGCTTGTGGAACTGGACGATGATCCACGACACGGGTGTGGTGATAAAGCTGAACAGACTGGCAATCGTGTCCACTAATCAGGCTCCTTGAGCATTGCGAGATCTACGCAACGCACTGCGCAGCTGCTCGTGCCAACGCGGGCGTTTACGGGGTGGGACGTGGTCCACACCGCCCGGGGACCACGGGTTGCACCGCAGGATCCGCCAGGCGGTCAGGGCCGTCCCCTTCACCGCACCATGCCGGTCGATGGCCGTGAACCCGTAGCGCGAGCACGACGGGTAATAGCGGCACACCGGCCCGAGCAGCGGACTGATCGTCCACTGGTACAGCTTGATCAAAGCGAGCAGCGGGTACTTCATCGAGCCACGCCTCCCAGCAGCCGCCCGAGGGCGGCGTCCAGGTCGCGGGCCAGCTCGTCGACGTCGGCGTCACCCGCTCCGGGCAGGGCCCGCACCACCACCAGGCTACCGGCGGGCAGCCGGGGCAGCCGGTCGCGGACGAGGTGGCGCAGACGGCGCTTCACCCGGTTACGGACGACGGCGACGCCGACGGCCTTGCTGACGACGAAACCCGCACGCGGCGAGGGAACAGTCTCCCCCGGCTCGTGCGGGTCCGTGGCACCGCTGGTACGTAGGTGGACGACGAGGAGCGGGCGACCGGCCCGGCGTCCTCGGCGTACCGCGCTCGCGAAGTCCTCGCGCCGCCTCAGCCGATTTTCGGGAGACAGCACGACGTCACGACCTGCGCGTTGTTACGCGGAGAGGGCGGCGCGGCCCTTGCTGCGGCGGTTCGCCAGGATGGCGCGACCGGCGCGGGTACGCATACGCAGACGGAAGCCGTGGGTCTTGGCACGACGGCGGTTGTTCGGCTGGAAGGTGCGCTTGCTCACTCGGGGGCTCCAGAGAATGAATCGTTGTGGCGGTACATCGCCTGGCTGTCACCGTGCGCCCACGAGGAACTCGCGTGTTCGCCCGAGTGGACACCGCTAAATGATCACGATGTGATCTTCGCCCATCGGTAGGCAGGCGGCAGCAGCCATCGACAACTCGACCTCGCTACGGTACGCGGGGCTACGCCATCCGGTCAAACCGAGTGCCCTCTGCCCCAGACTGTGCACAGGCTGTGGACAACGACTTGAACCGCACCCACCGGCCTGACTACCGTTGCCTGATCCCTGTTTTTTGTCCCGACCGTCCCAAAGAACCACACATTCGTGGGACGAGGGACCTGTGAGAGAGCGTGCTCTGTGGCTGACGTACCTGCCGATCTTGCCGCAGTGTGGCCACGCGTGCTCGAAAAGCTGCTCGGCGAGGGTCAGCAGGGGATCGAGCCGAAGGACAAGCAGTGGGTGGAGCGCTGCCAGCCGCTGGCCCTCGTGGCCGACACCGCCCTGCTCGCCGTCCCCAACGAATGGGGCAAGCGGGTCCTGGAGGGCCGGCTCGCCCCGCTGATCAGCGACGCCCTCAGCCGCGAGTGCGGCCGCCCGATCCGGATCGCCATCACCGTGGACGACTCCGCCGGCGAGCCCGCGCCCCCTGCCGCGCCCGCCCCCTCCTCACGCGAGTCCTACGAGCCGTACGGCGGCCCGCGCCCCGGCGCCGGCCCCGGCGAGGAGCAGCTGCCCAGCGCCCGCCCCGCCTACCCGGACTACCAGCAGCCGCGCCCCGAGCCCGGCGCCTGGCCCCGCGGCGGCCAGGACGACTACGGCTGGCAGCAGCAGCGCTTCCCCGAGCGGGACCCGTACGCCTCCCCCCAGCCCGGCTACCTCCAGCAGCCGGAGACCGGCGGCTACGACCAGGGCGGCTACGAGCAGCAGAAGTACGAGCCGTCCTCCTACGAGCAGCAGAAGTACGAGCAGCAGAAGTACGAGGGGAACAAGTACGAGCCCCAGAAGTACGAGCAGCAGTCCTACGACCAGCCGTCGTACGACCAGCCGGCCCCGCGTCCCGCCCCCGGCCGGCCCACGCCCGCGCCGCCGCCGTCGGCCCCGTCCGGCGGCTCCACCTCGGGGCCCCTGGAGCCGACCGCGCGGCTGAACCCCAAGTACCTCTTCGACACCTTCGTCATCGGTGCCTCCAACCGCTTCGCGCACGCCGCCGCGGTGGCCGTCGCCGAAGCGCCCGCGAAGGCGTACAACCCGCTCTTCATCTACGGGGAGTCGGGTCTGGGGAAGACGCACCTGCTGCACGCCATCGGCCACTACGCGCGCAGCCTCTATCCCGGCACCCGGGTGCGGTACGTGAGCTCGGAGGAGTTCACCAACGAGTTCATCAACTCCATCCGCGACGGCAAGGGCGACGCGTTCCGCAAGCGCTACCGCGAGATGGACATCCTGCTCGTCGACGACATCCAGTTCCTCGCGAGCAAGGAGTCGACGCAGGAGGAGTTCTTCCACACCTTCAACACGCTCCACAACGCCAACAAGCAGATCGTGCTGTCCTCCGACCGGCCGCCCAAGCAGCTCGTCACCCTGGAGGACCGGCTGCGCAACCGCTTCGAGTGGGGCCTGATCACCGACGTCCAGCCGCCCGAGCTGGAGACCCGGATCGCGATCCTGCGCAAGAAGGCCGTCCAGGAGCAGCTCAACGCCCCGCCGGAGGTGCTGGAGTTCATCGCCTCGCGGATCTCGCGCAACATCCGCGAGCTGGAGGGGGCGCTGATCCGGGTGACGGCGTTCGCGAGCCTCAACCGGCAGCCGGTGGACCTGGGGCTGACCGAGGACGTCCTCAAGAACCTGATCCCCGGCGGCGAGGACAGCGCGCCGGAGATCACGGCCGCCGACATCATGGCGGCCACCGCGGACTACTTCGGGCTGACCGTGGACGACCTGTGCGGATCCTCCCGCAGCCGGGTCCTGGTGACGGCGCGGCAGATCGCCATGTACCTGTGCCGCGAGCTCACGGACCTGTCGCTGCCGAAGATCGGGGCCCAGTTCGGCGGCCGCGACCACACCACCGTCATGCACGCGGACCGCAAGATCCGCGCCCTGATGGCGGAGCGGCGCTCCATCTACAACCAGGTCACGGAGCTCACCAACCGCATCAAGAACGGCTGACGGCGGCCCCCGGCCGGCGCGTCAGGGGGCCTCACGAACCCCGCACAGGGCGCTCCCGGATCCGACCGGGGGCGCCCTTCGTCGTTCGTGCGCCCCTGCTCTGTTCGAATACGCCCCCGGGGGCGGCAGTTGTCCACAGATTCCCCAACTTTCTTCCGTCCACAGCCTGAGGACAGCGATCCTCACCCACAATCTGTCCACAGGAGCGCTGGTTGAGGGGTCATCAGTCCAGGTCAGACGGCTGTGGAATTGTGCGCAAGCGCCATCCACAACCTGTGGACAGAAAAATCATCCACAGGCTCATCCACTCCTCTGTCCACCACCGACTCACAGGTTCCCGCATCCTGTGCACAGGTTCCCGACGGTTCTCCACACCGTTGTCCACTGTTCGGCAACCAGACCCCTCCGCTCACCGTCAAGAGTGAAAGCCGTCACACGGATGTCGACGTTTGGGCTGTGGACTTCCGGGGGAAAACTGGGGACACACCTGTGGAGTAGTGAGGGTCCCCTGGGGACGACCTGTGCAGAACTTTCCTTTCTCCACAGAGACACCGTGTTGTCCACCGGTGTCACCCACAGGGTGTGGGGATAAAAAACCGGGGTTGACCTGCGAGAACGAGCTTTTCCACCGTTTCCACAGGCCCTACTACTACCCCCATAGACAGTTAGCGCGGATTCGGTTTTCAAGCAGGTCCTGTGCACAACTCGTCGAGCGGCCGTCCCGCCGCCTCGGTCCCGACTTGACCGCCAGCCGCAACGACTGTCGGCGCCGTACGTCAGACTGGTCACCGGCATCGGTCGAGGCATCGACGACCGACGACGAAGGCCGGCAGACGAGCGAGCAACAGCAGGAGGCGGTTCCGGTGAAGATCCGGGTGGAGCGCGACGTACTCGCGGAGGCGGTGGCCTGGGCTGCACGCAGCCTCCCGGCCCGGCCGCCGGTGCCCGTGCTCGCGGGCCTGCTGCTGAAGGCCGAGGACGGGACCCTGTCCCTCTCCGGCTTCGACTACGAGGTCTCGGCCCGCGTCTCCGTCGAGGCGGACGTGGAGGAGGACGGCACCGTCCTCGTCTCCGGCCGGCTCCTCGCCGACATCTGCCGCGCCCTCCCCAACCGCCCGGTGGAGATTTCCACAGACGGTGTACGGGCGACCGTGGTCTGCGGCTCCTCGCGGTTCACACTCCACACCCTGCCTGTGGAGGAATACCCGGCACTCCCGCAGATGCCCACCGCCACCGGCACCGTCCCCGGCGAGGTCTTCGCCTCCGCCGCCGCCCAGGTGGCCATCGCCGCCGGCCGCGACGACACGCTGCCCGTCCTGACCGGTGTCCGCATCGAGATCGAGGGCGACCGCGTCACCCTGGCCTCCACCGACCGCTACCGCTTCGCGGTGCGCGAGTTCCTGTGGAAGCCGGAGAACCCGGACGCCTCGGCCGTGGCCCTGGTGCCCGCCAAGACCCTCCTCGACACCGCCAAGTCCCTGACCAGCGGCGACACCGTCACCCTGGCGCTCTCCAGCTCCGGACAGGGCGAGGGCCTCATCGGCTTCGAGGGCGCGGGCCGCCGCACCACCACCCGCCTGCTCGAAGGCGACCTGCCGAAGTACCGCACGCTCTTCCCGACGGAGTTCAACTCGGTCGCCGTGATCGAGACCGCCCCGTTCGTCGAGGCCGTCAAGCGCGTGGCCCTGGTCGCCGAGCGCAACACGCCCGTCCGCCTCAGCTTCGAGCAGGGCGTCCTCATCCTGGAGGCCGGCTCCAGCGACGACGCACAGGCTGTGGAGCGCGTCGACGCGACGCTGGAGGGCGACGACATCTCGATCGCCTTCAACCCCACTTTCCTGCTCGACGGCCTGAGCGCGATCGACTCGCCGGCCGCCCAGCTCAGCTTCACCACGTCGACCAAGCCCGCGCTGCTCAGCGGCCGCCCCGCGGTCGACGCCGAGGCGGACGAGGCCTACAAGTACCTGATCATGCCGGTCCGCCTCTCCGGCTGACGCTCCCGTACGCGGACGCCGGGCCCGGTCCCGCACCGGCGGGGCCGGGCCCGGCGGTACGGGACCGGGCCCGCGCCGTGCGGAGCGGCCCCGCGCCACCGCCCGGCGTAGGCTCGGACCCGGCGGGCGACCCAGGAGAAAACGGCGGGAAACCACCGGCCCCCGGGGAGCCCCGACACAGACGGCCCCAACGCTTAAGGAACCCACCTGATGGAGCTCGGTCTCGTCGGTCTCGGCAAGATGGGCGGCAACATGCGCGAGCGCATCCGCCGCGCAGGCCACACCGTCATCGGATACGACCGCAACCCGGACCTCGCCGATGTCCACAGCCTGCGGGAGCTTGTGGACAGCCTCCAGGCCCCCCGCGTGGTGTGGGTCATGGTCCCGGCCGGCGCCGCGACGCAGTCCACCGTGGACGAGCTGGCGGAGCTGCTCTCCCCCGGCGACGTCGTCGTCGACGGCGGCAACTCCCGCTGGACGGACGACGAGAAGCACGCCAAGGAGCTGGAGGCCAAGGGCATCGGCTTCGTCGACTGCGGCGTCTCCGGCGGCGTCTGGGGCCTGGAGAACGGCTACGCGCTGATGTACGGCGGCGACGAGAAGCACGTCGCGGCCGTCCAGCCGGTCTTCGACGCCCTCAAGCCCGAGGGTGACTTCGGCGCCGTGCACGCGGGCAAGGTCGGCGCCGGCCACTTCGCGAAGATGGTCCACAACGGCATCGAGTACGCCATGATGCAGGCCTACGCCGAGGGCTGGGAGCTCCTGGAGAAGGTGGACTCGGTCACCGACGTCCGCGAGGTGTTCCGCTCCTGGCAGCAGGGCACGGTCATCCGCTCCTGGCTGCTGGACCTGGCCGTCAACGCGCTGGACGAGGACGAGCACCTCGACCAGCTCCGGGGCTTCGCCCAGGACTCGGGCGAGGGCCGCTGGACCGTCGAGGCGGCGATCGACAACGCGGTGCCGCTCCCGGCGATCACCGCCTCCCTCTTCGCCCGCTTCGCGTCCCGCCAGGACGACTCCCCGCAGATGAAGATGATCGCGGCGCTGCGCAACCAGTTCGGCGGCCACGCGGTGGAGAAGAAGTAACCGCACCACAGCAGCACCAGCACAGCAGCAGGAAGCCGGGGGAGGTCGGCGCCGTATGCACGTTTCGCATCTCTCGTTGGCCGACTTCCGCTCGTACGCCCGGGCCGAGGTTCCCCTCGCCCCGGGCGTCACGGCTTTCGTGGGCCCCAACGGCCAGGGCAAGACCAACCTCGTCGAGGCCGTCGGCTACCTGGCCACCCTGGGCAGCCACCGGGTCTCCTCCGACGCCCCGCTCGTGCGCATGGGCGCCGACCGGGCCGTGATCCGGGCGGCCGTGACCCAGGGGGAACGCCAGCAGCTGGTCGAGCTGGAGCTCAACCCGGGCCGCGCAAACCGGGCCCGCATCAACCGGTCCTCGCAGGTCAGGCCCCGGGACGTGCTGGGGATCGTACGCACCGTGCTGTTCGCCCCCGAGGACCTCGCCCTGGTCAAGGGCGACCCCGGCGAGCGGCGCCGCTTCCTGGACGAGCTCGTCACCGCCCGCTCCCCGCGCATGGCGGCCGTCCGCTCCGACTACGAACGGGTGCTCAAGCAGCGCAACACCCTGCTGAAGTCCGCGGCCATGGCCCGTCGGCACGGCGGCCGGTCCATGGACATGTCCACCCTCGACGTGTGGGACCAGCACCTCGCCCGCGCGGGCGCCGAGCTGCTCGCCCACCGCCTGGACCTGCTCGCCACCCTGCTGCCGCTGGCCGACAAGGCCTACGAGCAGCTCGCGCCCGGCGGCGGCCCGCTCGGCCTCTCCTACAAGTCCTCCGCCGGCGAGGGCGTCGACAGCGGCGGGGCCCGCACCCGCGAGGCGCTCTACGAGGTGCTGCTCGCCGGCCTGTCCGAGGTGCGCAAGCAGGAGATCGAACGCGGGGTCACCCTGGTCGGCCCGCACCGCGACGACGTCCTCCTGCGCCTCGGCGAGCTCCCGGCCAAGGGGTACGCCAGCCACGGCGAGTCCTGGTCGTACGCGCTGGCGCTGCGGCTGGCCTCGTACGAGCTGCTGCGCTCGGAGGGCAACGAGCCGGTACTGGTCCTGGACGACGTCTTCGCCGAGCTGGACGCCCGCCGCCGCGAGCGGCTCGCGGAACTGGTGGCCCCGGGCGAGCAGGTCCTGGTCACCGCGGCGGTGGACGACGACGTGCCGGGGGTACTGACGGGGACCCGCTTCGCGGTGTCCGGCGGTGAGGTGACGCGGTTGTGAACGACGGCGAGCAGCAGAAGCGGAAGGCCCCCGAACCCTCCGGGGTCGACCTGGCGCGCCAGGCCCTGGCCGCCGCGCGCGAGCAGGCCCGGGCCCGCGGCAACGCGGTCGGCGGACGGAAGCGCCAGCAGCAGCCCGGGCTGCGGTCGGGCGCGCGGGCCGACGGCCGGGACCCGATGCCGCTGATGGCGGCGCTGGACCGGCTGCGCACCGAACGCGGCTGGGAGATGCCGATCGCGGTGGCCGGGGTGATGGAGCGCTGGGCGGAGATCGTCGGCCCGGAGATCGCCGCGCACTGCGAACCGGAACGGTACGAGGAGCGCGAGCTGCTGGTCCGCTGCGACTCCTCCGCGTGGGCGGCCCAGCTGAAGCTGCTCGCGCCGCAGCTGGTGGCGCGGCTCAACGCGGAGCTGGGGCAGGGGACCGTGCGGCTGATCAAGGTGCAGGGGCCCGGCGGGCGGCCGAAGCGGTACGGGCCCTTGCGGGCGCCGGGTGGGTCCGGGCCGGGGGACACCTGGGGCTAGGCCCTGCGGGGACCCGGCTGCGCCGGGACCTGGGGCGCTGCCCCAGACCCCGCGCCTCAAACGCCGGCGGGGCTGGATTTCGCCCGGCGGTGCCGGAGCGTGCCGAGCGCGCTTCGCGGAGGCCGTGAATGCGGTGTCCCTCACCGTAGCGACGGGTTGACAGGCCGAAGCGCTGGGTGCCCGTGTGAGCCTCTTTGAGCCCCTCCCCGGATATGGGGAGTCGGAGAGTGGAGGTTCAGGGCGGCACATGCGGACTCAGGCACCGGCAAACCCCCACTCATGTCAGCGGTACCGGTAGACTGGAGACAATCCCGCCCGTTCGCGGGGTGACATCGACAACGCAGACAACGCAGATCGACGCGGCCGCTCCCGCCGGCGCACACGCTGGTCCGGAGTACGGGCTGCGCTGTGCCAGAAAGGGCGCTTCGTGGCCGATTCCGGCGACTCCAACGAGAAGAATTACGACGCCAGTGCGATCCAGGTCCTGGAGGGCCTGGACGCGGTCCGCAAGCGGCCGGGTATGTACATCGGCTCGACGGGTGAGCGTGGTCTGCACCACCTCGTCTACGAGGTCGTCGACAACTCGGTCGACGAGGCGCTGGCGGGTCACGCGGACACCATCGACGTGACGATCCTCGCCGACGGCGGGGTGCGCGTGATCGACAACGGCCGAGGCATCCCCGTCGGCATCGTGCCGTCCGAGGGCAAGCCGGCCGTCGAGGTCGTCCTCACGGTCCTCCACGCGGGCGGCAAGTTCGGCGGCGGCGGCTACGCCGTCTCCGGCGGTCTGCACGGCGTCGGTGTGTCCGTCGTGAACGCGCTGTCGACCAAGGTCGCGGTCGAGGTCAAGACGGACGGCCACCGCTGGACCCAGGACTACAAGCTGGGCGTGCCGACGGCCCCGCTGGCCAAGAACGAGGAGACCGACGAGACCGGCACGTCGGTGACGTTCTGGGCCGACGGCGACATCTTCGAGACCACCGAGTACTCCTTCGAGACGCTGTCGCGGCGCTTCCAGGAGATGGCCTTCCTCAACAAGGGCCTGACCCTCTCGCTGACGGACGAGCGCGAGTCGGCCAAGGCCACCGCGGACGCCGACAACCCCGACGCGGACGCGCAGGAGCCCAAGGCGCGCACGGTCCGGTACCACTACGAGGGCGGCATCGTCGACTTCGTGAAGTACCTCAACTCGCGCAAGGGCGAGCTGATCCACCCGACCGTCATCGACGTCGAGGCCGAGGACAAGGAGCGCATGCTCTCGGTCGAGATCGCGATGCAGTGGAACTCGCAGTACACCGAGGGCGTGTACTCCTTCGCGAACACGATCCACACGCACGAGGGCGGCACCCACGAGGAGGGCTTCCGCGCGGCGCTGACGGGTCTGGTGAACCGTTACGCGCGCGACAAGAAGCTGCTCCGCGAGAAGGACGACAACCTCGCCGGCGAGGACATCCGCGAGGGTCTGACGGCGATCATCTCGGTCAAGCTGGGCGAGCCCCAGTTCGAGGGCCAGACGAAGACCAAGCTGGGCAACACGGAGGCCAAGACCTTCGTGCAGAAGGTGGTCCACGAGCACCTGAACGACTGGTTCGACCGCAACCCGGTCGAGGCCGCGGACATCGTCCGCAAGGCGATCCAGGCGGCCACGGCCCGTGTCGCGGCCCGCAAGGCCCGCGACCTGACCCGCCGCAAGGGCCTCCTGGAGAGCGCCTCGCTGCCGGGCAAGCTCTCGGACTGCCAGTCGAACGACCCGACCAAGTGCGAGATCTTCATCGTCGAGGGCGACTCCGCCGGCGGCTCGGCGAAGTCCGGCCGCAACCCGATGTACCAGGCCATCCTGCCCATCCGCGGCAAGATCCTGAACGTCGAGAAGGCCCGGATCGACAAGATCCTCCAGAACACCGAGGTCCAGGCGCTGATCAGCGCCTTCGGCACCGGTGTGCACGAGGACTTCGACATCGAGAAGCTCCGCTATCACAAGATCATCCTGATGGCGGACGCCGACGTCGACGGCCAGCACATCAACACCCTGCTGCTGACCTTCCTCTTCCGCTTCATGCGCCCGCTGGTCGAGGCCGGACACGTGTACCTGTCCCGCCCGCCGCTCTACAAGATCAAGTGGGGCCGTGACGACTTCGAGTACGCGTACTCGGACCGCGAGCGCGACGCCCTGGTCGAGCTCGGCAAGCAGAACGGCAAGCGCATCAAGGAAGACTCGATCCAGCGCTTCAAGGGTCTGGGCGAGATGAACGCCGAGGAGCTGCGCGTCACCACCATGGACGTGGACCACCGCGTGCTCGGCCAGGTCACGCTGGACGACGCGGCCCAGGCCGACGACCTGTTCTCGGTGCTGATGGGTGAGGACGTCGAGGCGCGGCGCTCCTTCATCCAGCGCAACGCCAAGGACGTCCGCTTCCTCGACATCTGAGTCGGCCCGACGCTGACCGCCTGAAAGGACTTCTGACCAGCAATGGCCGACGAAACCACCCCCACCGCAGAGAACGCCGCGGAGGAGCAGCCGCAGCTGCGCATCGAGCCCGTCGGGCTCGAAACGGAGATGCAGCGCTCCTACCTCGACTACGCGATGTCCGTCATCGTCTCCCGCGCGCTGCCCGACGTACGGGACGGCCTCAAGCCGGTCCACCGGCGTGTGCTGTACGCGATGTACGACGGCGGCTACCGGCCCGAGAAGGGCTTCTACAAGTGCGCCCGCGTCGTCGGCGACGTCATGGGCACCTACCACCCGCACGGTGACAGCTCCATCTACGACGCCCTGGTCCGCCTGGCCCAGCCGTGGTCGATGCGCATGCCGCTGGTGGACTCCAACGGCAACTTCGGCTCCCCGGGCAACGACCCGGCGGCCGCCATGCGCTACACCGAGTGCAAGCTCATTCCGGTGGCCATGGAGATGCTCCGGGACATCGACGAGGAGACCGTCGACTTCCAGGACAACTACGACGGCCGCAACCAGGAGCCGACGGTCCTGCCGGCGCGCTTCCCGAACCTGCTGGTCAACGGCTCCGCCGGGATCGCGGTCGGCATGGCGACCAACATCCCGCCGCACAACCTGCGCGAGGTCGCGGCCGGCGCCCAGTGGGCGCTGGAGCACCCGGAGGCCACGCACGAGGAGCTCCAGGACGCGCTCATCGAGCGGATCAAGGGTCCTGACTTCCCGTCGGGCGCCCTGGTCGTGGGCCGCAAGGGCATCGAGGAGGCGTACCGGACCGGGCGCGGCTCCATCACGATGCGCGCGGTCGTCGAGGTCGAGGAGATCCAGAACCGCCAGTGCCTGGTGGTCACGGAGCTTCCGTACCAGACCAACCCGGACAACCTGGCGCAGAAGATCGCCGACCTGGTCAAGGACGGCAAGATCGGCGGCATCGCCGACGTCCGCGACGAGACCTCGTCCCGGACGGGCCAGCGCCTGGTGATCGTGCTCAAGCGCGACGCCGTCGCCAAGGTCGTGCTGAACAACCTCTACAAGCACACCGACCTGCAGACGAACTTCGGCGCGAACATGCTGGCGCTGGTCGACGGGGTGCCGCGCACCCTGTCGATCGACGCGTTCATCCGCCACTGGGTGACGCACCAGATCGAGGTCATCGTCCGCCGTACGCGCTTCCGCCTGCGCAAGGCGGAGGAGCGGGCCCACATCCTGCGCGGCCTGCTCAAGGCGCTGGACGCCATCGACGAGGTCATCGCCCTCATCCGGCGCAGCAACACCGTCGAGATCGCGCGCGAGGGCCTGATGGGCCTCCTGGAGATCGACGAGATCCAGGCCAACGCGATCCTGGAGATGCAGCTGCGCCGCCTGGCGGCCCTGGAGCGCCAGAAGATCGTCGCCGAGCACGACGAACTCCAGGCGAAGATCAACGAGTACAACGCGATCCTGGCCTCGCCGGAGAAGCAGCGCTCGATCGTCAGCGAGGAACTGGCGGCGATCGTCGAGAAGTACGGCGACGACCGGCGCTCCAAGCTGGTGCCCTTCGACGGTGACATGTCCATCGAGGACCTGATCGCCGAAGAGGACATCGTCGTCACCATCACCCACGGCGGCTACGTCAAGCGCACCAAGACCGAGGACTACCGCTCGCAGAAGCGCGGCGGCAAGGGCGTGCGCGGCACGAAGCTGAAGCAGGACGACCTGGTCGACCACTTCTTCGTCTCCACCACGCACCACTGGCTGCTGTTCTTCACGAACAAGGGCCGCGTCTACCGGTCCAAGGCGTACGAGCTCCCGGACGCCGGCCGCGACGCCCGCGGGCAGCACGTGGCGAACCTGCTGGCCTTCCAGCCGGACGAGAAGATCGCCCAGATCCTCGCGATCCGCGACTACGAGGCGGCGCCCTACCTGATCCTGGCCACCAAGGGCGGCCTGGTGAAGAAGACGGCGCTGAAGGACTACGACTCGCCGCGTTCGGGTGGGGTCATCGCCATCAACCTCCGCGAGACGGAGGACGGCAGCGACGACGAGCTGATCGGCGCCGAGCTGGTGTCCGCCGAGGACGACCTGCTGCTCATCAGCAAGAAGGCGCAGTCCATCCGCTTCACGGCGACGGACGACGCGCTGCGCCCGATGGGCCGCGCCACCTCCGGCGTGAAGGGCATGAGCTTCCGCGAGGGTGACGAACTGCTCTCGATGAGCGTTGTCCGGCCGGGTACGTTCGTGTTCACCGCGACCGACGGCGGCTACGCCAAGCGGACCGCGGTGGACGAGTACCGCGTCCAGGGCCGTGGCGGTCTGGGCATCAAGGCCGCCAAGATCGTGGAGGACCGCGGGTCGCTCGTCGGCGCGCTGGTGGTGGACGAATCGGATGAGATCCTCGCCATCACGCTCGGCGGCGGTGTGATCCGTACGCGCGTCAACGAAGTCAGGGAGACGGGCCGTGACACCATGGGCGTCCAGCTGATCAACCTGGGCAAGCGGGATGCCGTGGTGGGTATCGCCCGCAACGCCGAGGCCGGTCAGGAAGCTGACGAGGTCGACGAGATCGAGACAGGGATCGAGGCCGCGGCAGCCGAGGGTACGGCCGCCGAGGCCGCCGGGGACGAAGCGTCCCCGGATCGGGAGCACGAGGAGTAAGTCGTGAGTGGAGCCACGGGCGCCGGACCGGCCAAGACTGGAGCGAACGGTGCCCGTGGCCCCGCCGCGGACTCCGAGGGTGGGGATACCCCCGCCGAAGGCAGGGGGGGAACCGTGACGGACACCCGAGGACCGCAGTCGGAGCCGAAGGCGAAGCCGCAGTCCCAGTCCAAGCAGAAGCAGAAGCCCGCTGCGGCGGCCAAGGAGGCCGCGGAGCAGCCCTACCACCCCCCGCAGGCGTACGCGGCTCCCAAGAAGCCGGGGACGCAGCGGGGGCCCGTTCCGGGGACCCGTACGACGCCCCGGACGCGCAAGGCGCGGCTGCGGGTGGCCAAGGCCGACCCGTGGTCGGTGATGAAGGTCAGCTTCCTGCTGTCGATCGCGCTCGGCGTCTGCACGATCGTGGCGTCGGTGGTGCTGTGGATGGTCATGGACGCCATGGGCATCTTCTCGACCGTCGGCGGCACGATCAGCGAGGCCACCGGCTCGAACGAGGGCAACGGCTTCGACCTCCAGTCGTTCCTGTCGCTGCCGCGCGTACTGATCTTCACCTCGGTCATCGCGGTGATCGACGTGGTGCTGATGACCGCCCTGGCGACGCTGGGCGCGTTCATCTACAACCTGTCGGCGGGCTTCGTCGGCGGCGTGGAGCTCACGCTGGCCGAGGACGAATGATCCGCTGACTGACCTGCGGGAAAGCCCCGCCGGAGCGGATTTGGGTTCCACAGCGTCTGTGCGCTAATCTTCAGGAGTCAGCGCGCAGGCGCGGAGGGGCTATAGCTCAGTTGGTTAGAGCGCATCCCTGATAAGGATGAGGCCACAGGTTCAAATCCTGTTAGCCCCACAGTGACGAAGACCCTCAGGCCACCGGCCCGGGGGTCTTCTTCGTTGGGCCGTCCAGGGCCCCCTAGATAACCGATCGGTATCGGTCGGTGTGTATTGTTGGCGCCCAGAAGTCCCCAACGTCAACGAAAGACGAGGTCGCGCGGTGAAGAAGCTGCTCCTGGTCGCACTGGCCGCCATCGGCGGGCTCCTCGTGTACCGCCAGATCCAGGCGGACCGCGCCGAGCAGGACCTGTGGACGGAGGCTACCGACTCCGTGCCTTCCGGTTCCGGCGTGTGAGCCCCACGTTTGATCTCATGAAGCCCCGGCTGCCGCTGCTGCCGGGGCTTCGTGCTGTTCCGGGGGCACCCGGGCCCCGTCCGCGTCATCGGGCGGGGTGGGGAGCAACTGGGTAGCCCCGGCAAGGGCCTTGTGCGGCCCTGTGGCGCGCCGGAACCGGTCGGGGGTTCCCGGGGGTGCGGCGGACGGATGATCACGTCCCACAGCGGCGCCGGGACCCCGTGCCGCTGCCGCCCCCCGTCGCCTCGCGCGTCAGTTCTGGTGGGCCTCGTAGTGGGCCACCGCTTCCGCGGTGCGCCCGGCGCCGTACACCCGCAGGAACTCCGCGAGTTCGGGGTGGCTGGGGGCGAGGGCGTTCGCCGCGTCGATGATGTCGCCGGCCGCCGAGACGGAGCGCAGCAGCGACTGGATCTCGCGGACGACCCGCCTGACGGTGGGGGCGCCGGAACTGGTGGTGGTCTGGCCGCTGTTGCTGAGGACGGAGCCGCCCTGGGTGTTCTTGATCTCGTCCATCCGGTCGGTGGCCTCGCCGGCGCTGACGCTGCCGTCCGCCACCTGCCCGGCGAGGTCCTGGAGGGCCTGGACCCGCTGGACGACGGCCGGGTTCCCGATCTTGGCGCGCTGCCCGCTCATCAGCTGGGACAGCATCGGTGCCGACAGTCCGAGGACAGCAGCGAGGCGAGCCTGGTTCAGGCCGAGGTCATCTATGAGCCGCCGGAACAGGGCGCCGAGCGGTTCCCCGTACCAACTGCGCTGAAGCTCCCGGGCTCTGGCGGTGGCCTCTTGCTGTACTGCGTCCACGCTTACTACTCCCCTTCGCTGGTGCGAACCTCGCGAGCATCTTACGGAGCGTGGTCGCGGGGCGGGAGTCCCTATCATTTTGCGGGATGAGGGGGTGCACCGGGTACTCTGTCCTGCGGAACGGACACTCCCTCCCGGGGGAGGAGCCGCGTCCGGACGCACGGGGCCTTAGCTCAGTTGGTAGAGCGCTGCTTTTGCAAGGCAGATGTCAGGAGTTCGAATCTCCTAGGCTCCACTCCATGAAACCCCCTGACCTGCGGAAACGCCGGTCAGGGGGTTTCGTCGTGCCTGCCCTCGCGGCCGCCCGGTTCCGGTCCGTTACCGCCCCGGTCGGGGTCTTCTGGAGGATCCCCGGAAGGAGTCTCGGGCCGTGCTGGACGGGCCGGGGCCCCCTGCCGGTACGTATCCGGACAGTCCGGAAAAGATGTCGGCCCTTCAGGACCGCCGAGGGATCTGATCGGGAAGGCGGGGCGTCACTATCTCCCCGGAAGTCCGAGAAGGGGGACACGGTGAGTGACAGCCAGACGGCACAGCGGGCGAGGCGGGCCCTGCTGGTGATGCCCGGACCGGGGCTCGTACGCGCGGCCCGCGCGGCGGGCCTGGAGGTCTGGGCCGCCCTGGACCACCGGGTGGAGGTGGAGCCGGGGATCCGCGCGGAACTGCCTCCCGAGCGGATCCTGCGGGTGGACTTCGCGGAGGCGGCCGAGCTGCGCGCCGTCCTGACGGACACGGCCCGTCACCACGGGATCGGGCACATCCTCTACCTCCCCGGAGCACTGACCGGCGGGGCCTCGGCGGCCGCCGAGGCGGTGGCCCGGGAGCTCGCGGAGGACCGGGAGGAAGGGGCGGACGAGGTGCCCGGTCTGCCGGACGCGGCGGCCATGCGGCGCGTCCTGAACGCCAGCGGGATCTCGGCCGTGCGCGCCGAGGAGGCGGCCACCGTCGCCGAGGCACGGGCGCTGGCGGAGGCCTTCCCGCTGCCGGTGGTGATCAAGTCCGCCGACGCGGCGGGCGCGTGGCACACCGCCCCCGTACGGGACCACGCGGCCCTGGCGGACTGGGCCGAGCGGGCCGTGGCCGGCCGGTACCCGGGTCCGCACCTCGTCGAAGAGCTGCTGACCGGGCCGCAGTTCAGCGTGGAGACGTTCTCGGTGGGCGGGATGCACCTGGTCGCCGGCATCACGGCGGAGGGGCACGCGGAGCCGCTCTCCGAGGAGGACCGGGCGGGCGTCCGCGCGACCGTGCGGGCGTTGCTGGACCTGGCGGGGTACGAGTGCGGGACGACCCGTACGGACGTGCTGATCACCGCCCGGGGCTCCCGGATCGCCGCCTCGCGGGAACCGTACGGGAACCGGGCGCGCGGGGTGGCGGCCAGCGGGGCGCCTGCCTGACGGTTGGTTATCGGACAACGGTAACCAGCCAGGTTTTCAAGGGAGTTGGACAGGTATCGGGACGGGAACGCTCCGGTATCGCCCTGGCCCAATCTCAGTGATGTCGAAAGCGGCCCACCGCACGGGGGGCCGCACACAGCAGACATCAGGGGGATGCGATGAACAGCAAGCTGGCGGGCCTGGCGGGAATCTTCACGGCGGCGGCTCTGGTCCTGGGCCTCGGGGCGACCGTCCAGTTCTCGGACGCGGGCCCGTCGGCCGGGCACCGGGTGCTCGCCGACGACCGCGGCCCCGCGGCCCCCTCCCCGGCCCCGGCCCACTGACCCGGCCGGCCCCCGCGAACGGAAGTGCCCCGCACCGGAGGACCGGTGCGGGGCACTTCCGCGTCCGGCGGTCAGCCGGCGCGGCAGAGCTCCGGGATTCCCATGAAGGCGAAGATCTCCTCCGCCTTCGCCCACTGCCGGGAGGCGGCCGCGAGGTCCCCGGCGGCCTCCGACGCCCTCGCCAGGCCGACCAGGGCGTCGGCCTCCTCGGGGCGCAGGCGCATGCCCGTCGCGATCTTGTAGGCGTGGCCGTGCAGGATGCGCGCGGCCTCCCATTCCCCCCGGCGCACGTGCCGGCGTCCGAGGAGGTTCTCCACCTTGGCCAGCCGGATCGGCGCGCCGTTGGCCCGGGCCAGCGCCAGGGCCCGCTCCGCGAAGCCGGAGGACTCCTCCTCGTTGCCCAGCCGGTCCGCGACCTCCGCGGACAGCGCGAGCAGCACGGCCCCGTCCACCTGCTCCCGGGCCCAGTCGCACAGGCCGTGCGCCGTCCGCAGGGAGGCGGACGCCTCTTCGTACGCCCCGCGGCCCGTCTGGGCGAAGGCCAGGTCCGTCAGCGCCGTGACCTCCCCGCTCCGGTACCCGAGGCTGCGGCTGATGCCCAGCGCCCGGCGGGCGGCCTCCTCCGCCTCCCGGTGGCGTCCGCAGCGCGCGTGCAGCGTGCTGAGCATGGTGAGGCCCTCGGACTCCTCACGCCGCGCGCCCAGTTCGGCGGCCATGCCGATCGCCCGCTCGATCAGGGGCACGGCCGCGGTGTACTGCCCGAGGGTGGACAGCAGCAGGCCGATGGTCGACTCGCTGTGGGCCTCGATGTGCCGGTCGCCGAGCCGTACGGCGGTGTCCCGGCTCTCCGCGGCGACCTCCAGGCCCTCCTCGAACCGGCCGAGCTTCCAGCACGCCGCGCCCAGGTTGGCCAGGCTGACGGTGAGCAGGTGCGGGTCGTCGAGCCGGCGGGCGGCGGCCACCGAGAGGCGGCCCAGGCTCCAGAAGTCGTCGAACCGGCCCCGCGCGTGCAGGTGGAACGCCAGGTTGCGGCTCAGGCAGGCCGTGTAGCGGTCGTGGCCCCGGTGGTCGGCGAGGGTGACCGCGGCCAGGAGGCCGTCGTGTTCCTGGTCGAACCAGCGGCCCGCCAGGTCCGCGCGGGTGAGCGGCGGCAGCTCGCCCTCGTACGGGGCGATGCCGGTCGGGCGGTGCTTGCGGCCCGGGAAGAGCACCTCGCAGGCGGTGTCCGTGGCCGTCAGGTAGTAGCCGAGCAGCCGCTCGACCGCCGCCGCGTCGGCGGCCTCCGTCGCCGGGACGCGCAGGCTCTGGGCGAAGCTGCGCACCAGGTCGTGGAAGGTGTAGAGGCCTATGTCGGGCTGTTGGACGAGGTGCACGTCGAGGAGGAACTCCAGGGTGTCCTCGGCGTCCCGGACGGCCGTGCCGAGGAGCGCGGCCGCCGTGTGGACGTCGATGTCGGCGCCCGGGTGCAGGCTGAGGATGCGGAAGGCCGTGCGGTGCTTCTCGTCCATCGCCAGGTACGACAGCCGCAGCGTCGCCGCCACGCTGCGCTCGCCGGAGCTCAGCTCGTCCATCCGGCGGGTCTCGTCGCGCAGCCGCTCGACCAGGTAACGGACCGTCCAGCGCGGCCGGTTGCGCAGCCGCGCGGTGGCGATGCGCAGGGCCAGCGGGAGGTGCCCGCACAGCTCCGCCAGCTCGGCGGACGCCTCCGGCTCGGCGGCCACGCGGGCCGCGCCGAGCGTCTGCGTCATCAGGTCCGTGCTCTCCTCGGGCTTCATCAGGTCGATGGAGACCCACTCGACCCCGTCGAGGTCCAGCAGCCGGGCCCGGCTCGTGACCAGCACCAGGCAGCCCGGCGAGGCCGGGAGCAGGGGCCGGATCTGGGCGGCGTCGCCGGCGTTGTCGAGCAGCAGCAGGATCCGCCGGCCGTCCAGCACCGCCCGCCACAGGGCGGCGCGGCCCTCCAGGTCCTCGGGGATGCGGTCGCCGGGCGTGCCGAGGGTGCGCAGCAGGGTGTCGAGGGCGGCCGCGGGCGTCACCGGGGTCTCGCCCGGGGTGAACCCGCGCAGGTCGATGAGGAGCTGGCCGTCCGGGTAGCGGTCGGCCAGCCGGTGGGCGGCCCGGACGGCGAGGGAGGTCTTGCCCATGCCGCCCATGCCGTCGATGGCGATGACGCGCGCGTACCGCTCCTGGCCCGGCCGTCCCTCCCGGACGAACGCGAAGAGCTCGTTCAGCTCCTCGGCGCGGCCCGTGAAGTCGGGCAGGTCGTAGGGGAGCGTGCACGGGGCGTCGGCGGCGGGCCCCGGCGGCGCGGCCGGCGCCTCCCGGACGGGCGGCGGTACGGGGGCCGGCGCGGCCGCGGGCTCCGGGGCGGCGGCCGTCGACGGCTGCGGTTCCCGTACCCCCGGTTCCGCCCGTTCGGGGCCGGCCAGTTCGGGACCGTCGCGCAGGATCGCCTCGTACAGCTTGGCCAGCTGCGACCCCGGGTCGACGCCGAGCTCCTCCACCAGCAGCTCGCGCACCCGCCCGTACTCCTGGAGCGCCTCGGCCTGCCGGCCGGTGCGGTACAGGGCGAGCATCAGCTGCCCGCGCAGGGTCTCCCGCAGCGGGTGCTCGGTGATCAGGGCGCGCAGCCCGGACACCAGCTCGCCGCTCTCCCCGAGGGTCAGGCACAGGCCGAAGTACTGTTCGGCGGCGGACAGCCGCCGCTCCTCCAGCGCGGTCGCCACGGTGTCGATCACCGGCCCCCCGGCGCCGGACAGGACGGGACCCCGCCACAGGGCCAGCGCGGCGGCCAGGTGCTCGGCGGCGGTCGACAGCCGCCCCTCCTTCGCGGCCTGGCCCGCGGCCTGGACGAGGGCGTCGAATTCGAGCAGGTCGAGCTGCCCGGCCGTCACGGCGGCGCGGTACCCGGGGCCGTCGGTGACGATCACCGCACCGCCGTCGGGGATGCGCCTGCGCAGGTCGGCGACGGCTTTGCGGACCTGGTGCGAAGCCGTTGCAGGTGGATCCTGTTCCCACGCGGCCTCGACCAGCCGGGCGACGGTCACCACCCGGCCGGATTCCAGCAGCAGCATGGACAGGACGCGTTCCTGGATCGCCCCGCCCAGTCTCAGCCGCCCCCCGGCGGCCCAACTCTCAAGGGATCCGAGGACGTTGAAACGCAGCGGATTCCCTTGCGGAATCGCCTCGCCTCTTCCTCCGGACCCTGGTTCTGTCGCGGTCATCGACAGCTGATACCCCCCCAGCCCAACAAATCCCCAGGTAGGGGCCTTTGCCAACGGGATCATAGGCGGTTCCCCTGTGCGCGGTAAGGCTCCGGGAAGGGAACGGGAATCCGAACACGGAGGCTGTGCGGGTCGACAGGACCGGCCCGGACGGCCGGTGTCGCCAGGCGCATTGGACACAGCGAGCGGCAAAGGAGCAGAAGGTGGGCAGACTGGAGAGACCCCTCGCCCCGGACGCGGGACCCGTCACCGCGTTCGCCCGGGAGCTGCGCAGGCTCCGGACCGCCGCGGGCAGCCCCGGCTACCGCGACATGGCCAACCGGGCGATGTTCTCCGCGTCGGTGCTCTCCGACGCGGCCGCCGGATACCGGCTCCCGACCCTCCAGGTGGCCCTCGCCTTCGCCGAGGCCTGCGGCGGGGACCGGGCGACCTGGGAGCGCCGCTGGCGCGAGGCCGCCGGGGCCGAGGGGGCCGAAGGGGTCTCCCGTCCGGCCGCCAAGAGCGTGCAGCAGCACCAGGAGGCGGAGCTGCGGGCCGCCGCGGTACGGGCCGCGGTGCCCCCGCCGGCGCAGCTGCCGATGGAGCCGCACCGGCTCGTCGGGCGCGGCCACCTGCTCCAGCGGGCCCGGGCGCTGACGGACTCCCGGGAGGGCGCGGACACCGCGCCCCGGCCGCTGGTGATCACCGGTCAGGTCGGTGTGGGCAAGTCGGCGTTCGCGCTGCGGCTGGCCCACGAGCTCGCGGCGGACCTGCCGGACGGGCAGCTGTACGTCGACCTCGACCCGGCCGCCGACGGCCGCAAGGACGCCCACGGGATCGTGGGGGGTTTCCTGGAGGCGCTCGGCATGCCCGCCGACCGGATCCCGAACGACACCGGCCCGCGCTTCGGCCTGTACCGCTCGCTGCTCGCCCGCCGCCGGGTCCTGGTGGTCCTCGACGGGGTGCAGCACGAGCGCCAGGTGCGCGAGCTGCTGGCCGCCGCGCCCGAGAGCCGGATGATCGTCACCAGCCGCTCCCGGCTGCTGGGCCTCGACGGGGTCAACCGGATGCGGCTGCCGGTGCTGGAGCGGGACGAGTCGGTGGAGCTGCTGGTGGGGCAGCTCGGCGAGGAGCGGGTGGGCGCCGAACCGCGGGCCTGCCTGCGTCTGGCGGAGGCCTGCGGGGACCTGCCCGCCGCGCTGAACCTGGCCGGCCGGCGCATCGCGGCCCGGCCCGAGTGGATGCTGGAGGACTGCGTCTCGGAGCTGCTCGGCGAGGGCGTGCAGGTGCCGGGGCTGTTCCTGTCCCGGCTGCGGGCCGGGGACGACAGCCTGAACCGGCGCCTGGACGCCGCCTATCGCTCGGCGGTCCCGTGGGCCCGGCCCCTGCTGCGCCGGATCGCCGCCTCGGGACGGCTGTCGGTGGACTCGGTGGTGTACGAGTGCGCGGACGCGCTCGTCCACGCGGTGGAGCGGTCGGCGGAGCCGGTCGAGGACCTCCTGGAGAGCCTGCTGGACGCCGGCCTGCTCGCGCCCTCCGACCTGCCGGGCCAGTACGGCCTGCCGCCGGTGGTACGGGCCTTCGCGCTGGCCCAGCCCGAGCCGGAGGCGCCCCCCGGTGCCCCGGCCGCCGCCACTCCGGCCGCCGCCGCGGCCGCCGCGGTGGTCGCCGCCGCCCGGGCGGCCGCCGCGCCGCAGCCGGCGCACCGGGCCTGACGGCCCGGCCCCGTCCCCCGTACCGGTCCCCCTCCGGTACGGGTCACGGCCGGGCGGTACCGGCCCCCCTCCGGTACCGCCCGGCCCTCCGGCCGGCCCCCTTCCCCCGGGGGGTCTCAGCCGCGCGCTGCCGCGTCCACCCCCTGGGCGCGCAGCGCGCGGCTCACTTCGTCGCGGGCCTCGGTGAGCAGGCGCCGCAGGGCGGGCGGGGGCGCGGCCTCGGCCAGATAGGCATCGGTGCGGTCCACCGTCTCCTGCTCGACGAGCAGCCGCGGGTAGAGCCCGGTCACCAGGGTGCGGGCCACCTCCGCGGAACGCCCCGCCCACACCTCGCCGATCTCCGCGAAGTACCGGTCCGCGTACGGGCGCAGCAGTTCGCGCTGGCAGCCCTGGGCGATGCCGAGGCCGATGGGGCTGTGGATCCCGCCGACCAGCGCCCGCCGGGTGCCGTTGCTCACGTCGCCCCGTACGGCCGCCTCCCAGGCCTCGGCCTTGGCGGCCGCGTCGGGCCGCGCCGCCAGGGCGCCCGCGGCGTACTCGGCGCCGGCGGTGGTGCCGTCGCGCAGCCGTTCCGCCTCGATCTCGGCGGGCCCGGCCTGGTCGCCCCGGACGAGGGCGGCGAGCAGGGCCCAGCGGAGCTCGACGTCGACGACGAGGCCCTCGATCTCCACGGTGCCGTCCCGCAGGCCGGCGACCAGCCGCAGGTCGGCCGTGGTGCCCGCGACCCGGGCCAGCAGGAGTGCCCAGGCGAGCTGGATGTCGCTGCCCGGCTCGGACGAGGTCAGCCGCTTGCGGGCGGCCTCTGCCACGGTGGCCCGCAGCTGCCGGCGGGCCTGCGGGGCCGTGTACTGCTCCAGGCCGGTCAGCAGGGTGGTGTGCAGGGTCTGGACGACCTCGGTGTCGCTCTCGCTGTCCACGCCGGCCAGGACGAGGTGGACGTAGTCCCCGGCGGCCAGTTCGCCGGAGCGGACCATGTCCCAGGTGGCGGCCCAGGTCAGGGCGCGCGGCAGGCCGTCGGTGAAGGCGCCGATGCCGTCGGGGCTGTCGAGGAGGCCGCTCAGGGAGTGCGGGTCGAGCCGGATCAGGGCGTAGGTGAGGTCCTCGTCGTTGAGCAGGACCACGTCGGGGCGGGCGGTCCCGACGAGGGCGGGCACCTCGGTACGGGCGCCGGAGACGTCGACGTGCACCTGGCCGACCCGGCGCAGTCCGTCCTCCCGCCGGGCGTACAGGCCCACCGCCAGCCGGTGCGCGCGCAGGTACGGGTGCTCGGCCGGGGCTTCCTGGAGGACGGCGAAGGAGGTGAAGCGGCCCTCCTCGTCCACCGTGTACGAGGGGCGCAGGGTGTTCACGCCGGCCCGGCCCAGCCATTCCCGCGCCCAGGCGCCCAGGTCCCGGCCGGATGCCTCCTCCAGTGCGCCGAGCAGGTCGGCGAGGGTGCTGTTGCCCCAGGCGTGGCGGGCGAAGTACGTGCGCATCCCGGCCAGGAACGCCTCGTCGCCGACCAGGGTGACCAGCTGTTTGATGGCCGAGGCGCCCTTGTAGTAGGTGATCTGGTCGAAGTTCTCCAGGGCCTGCTCGATGTCGGCGGCCGGGCTGGCGACGGGGTGGGTGGAGGGGAGCTGGTCCTGCCGGTAGGCGTTGGCCTTGTCGGCGTTGGCGAAGCCGGTCCAGGAGTCGTGCCAGCGGGTCGTGGCGACCTGGGCGCGCACCGACATGTAGGTCGCGAAGGTCTCCTTCAGCCAGATGTCGTCCCACCAGCGCATGGTGACCAGGTCGCCGAACCACATGTGGGCGAGCTCGTGGAGGATCGTCGCGGCCCTGCGGTGGCGGACCGCGTCGGTGACCTTGGAGCGGAAGACGAAGTTCTCGCGGAGGATGACGGTGGCCGCGTTCTCCATGCCGCTGAGGTTGTACTCGGGGACGAAGACCTGGTCGTACTTGGCGAAGGGGAAGTCGGTGTCGAACGCCTCCAGGTAGAAGTCGAGGCCGCGCTTGGTGGTCTCGAAGAGCTCCTCGGCGTCCAGGTGGGCGGCGGCCGAGGCCCGGCTGGCCAGGCGCAGCGGGACCTCCTGGCCGGACTTGGCGGTGTAGTGGTCGGCGACCAGGTGGTACTCGCCGGCGACGATCGAGGTCAGGTAGGTGGGCAGCGGCGGCGTGGGCGCGAACCGCCAGACGGCGGCGCCGTCCGGGGCCGGCTCGGGCTCGGGGGTGGGTGAGGCGGACAGGACCGTCCAGGCGGCGGGGGCGGTCACGGTGAAGGTGAACGGGGCCTTCAGGTCGGGCTGTTCGAAGGTGGTGAAGACCCGGCGGGCCTCCTGCACCTCGAAGTGGGTGAACAGGTACACCTTCCCGTCCACCGGGTCCACCGAGCGGTGGAGTCCCGCGCCGGTATTGGAGTACGCGCAGTCCGCGACGACGAGGAGCTCGTTGTCGGCGGCGAGCCCGTCCAGGTGGACGCGGCCGCCGCGGTGGACGGTGTCCGGGTCGAGGGCGCGCCCGTTGAGGGTGATTCCGTGGACCCGCTCGGCCAGCAGTTCCGCGAAGGTGGACGCGGGTCCGGCGGGATCCGCCGTGAAGCGGACGCGCGTGGTCGAGCGGAAGGTGTCGGGGCCCCGGGTGAGGTCGAGGCCGATCTCGTAGGAGGTGACCGAGAGCAGGGCACTCCGGGCGGCCGCTTCTTCGTAGGTCAGGTTCGGGCCGCTCATGGTGGTGCTCCTCGTCTGTGTGGTGGTGAAGGGGGTCGGGGGTCAGGCGGCGGGGACGAGCCGGGTGGCGTCCAGGGGGTGGTCGAGGGCGGTGACCCCGATCGGCGCGGGGTCGCCGCCGGTCAGCCGATCGGCCAGGGACCGGGCGATGAGCGGGGCGAACTTGAAGGAGGTGCCGCCGCAGGCCGCGTACGCGTATCCGGTGCCGCCGAGCGCCACCAGGAGCGGGCCGCCGGTGTCGGCGAAGGACATGTAGTAGGCGTCCTTGGCGTCGAGGATCCAGGCGGGGCCGATGCCGGGGATCAGGTCGGCGAACTCCGCCTCCAGCTGCCGGCGGAAGACGTCCTCGGTGCCGTAGTCGGTGATCTCGTCGACCTCGCGGCAGACGGACGCCGAGGTGATCTTGAGGGCGGTGCCGGCCACGGGCGGGATCAGCCAGGCGCCGCGCCGGGTGCCGAGGGACGGGACGGCCGGGGTGGCCGCCCAGGCGGCCGCCTGCCCCCGGGGGACCCGGCAGTACAGCAGGGACTGGCGGGACAGGACCAGCCGTTCGGCGATCTCCGGCGGGAGCAGGCCGCGCGACCAGGGGCCCACCGCGACCAGGACGGCGTCGCCGCGCAGCACCCGCCCGTCGGCGAGCCGGACGCTGCCGCCGTCGCCGTCGACCTCGGTCGCCGCCCGGTGCTCGATCAGCTCGATGCCGGGCTGCCACTTGAGCCAGGCGACGCAGGCGTTCAGGACGCGGTCGGCGAGCAGGACGCCCGCCTCGTCCTCCAGTACGGCGCCCAGCGCGCCGTCCAGGTACAGGTGCGGGTAGCGGTCGGCGAGACCGGCGGCGGTCAACTCCCGGGCGTTGCCCCCGGCGCCGGCGACGAGCAGCGCTCCGGCGGCGGCCGCCGCGGGGGGCAGCACGGTCAGGGCGCCGACCTGCTCGTAGAAGCGGGTCGAGAAGAGCTCTTGCAGTTCGAGCCAGCGGTGGTGCGCCCGCAGCGCGGCCGCGGTGGCCGGCGGGTCGGCGGGGTGCAGGGCCCGCAGGATCCGGTGCTGGTCGAAAGAGGTGGCCCGGCTGAAGGGGATGGGGCCCTGGTCCACGATCGTGACCTTGTGCCCGCCGAGTACGCACTCGACTGCCGTGAGCAGGGCGATCACGCCTCCGCCCACCACTGTCACCCTCATCGCACACCTCGCTTTCCTTGTCGGCGAAGGTCTTGCCGGCGTCTGCCGGCGGGACCGGTGGGTCAGCTGTCGAGCACGAGCGTGGTGAGGGCGGCCGCCTTGTCGAGGCCCTCCTCGACGCCGTCGGGGTCCTCGCCGGCGCAGATCACGTACGCGTAGCGGGCGAGGTAGCCCTCCGGCGGGAGCAGCAGGGTGGTGCCGGGTTCCACCATCGGGACGGCTTCCAGCAGGCCGGGGCTGTCCGCGGGGGCGGGGACGTCGACCGAGCGGACGGTGCCGTTGGCGTGCGGGTAGAGGAAGCGGATGCCGACGGTGCGCCGGTGGGCGGGGGTCCACTCGGGGCGGACGCCGGTCGCCGCGTCCACGGCCAGCGCGGCCGGGTCGACGCCGGTGGCGAGCTTGCCGAGGTAGGGGATGAGGTCGCCGCCGAGCCGGGCGTTCACCTCGATGATCACCGGGCCGCGGGAGGTCAGCTTCACCTCGGTGTGGGTGATGCCGTACGCGATCCCCAGCTCCCGGTGGGCCGTCCGCAGGACGTGCAGCAGCTCCGGGTCCTCCAGCAGCGGGTCGGTGGCGCTGAGGGTGTGGCCGGTCTCCTCGAAGTACGGGGCGGGGCCCAGCTCCTTGTGGGCGAGGAACAGCGGCGTGTACGTGCCGTCGAAGTTGACCCCGTCGATGCTGATCTCGGGTCCGGTCACGCACTCCTCGACCAACACCCCGCCCTCGTAGGACAGGGAGCCGCCGCGGCTCGCGGAGTCCGCGACGTCGAAGGCGGTGAGCACCTCGTCCGGGCCGTCGACGCGGATGACGCCGATGCTGGCGCCCATGCCGCGGGGCTTGAGGACGACCGGGTAGCCGAAGGAGTCGGCGGTGACGAGGGCCTCGTCGGCCTCGGTGACGTAGGCGAACCGGGGCTGGGGCAGTCCGGCGGCGGTGAGCACCTGCCGGGTGTTGTGCTTGTTGCGGCAGTTCTCCACGCCGGCCACGGTCAGGCCGGGCAGGCCGAGCCGTTCGGCGATGTGGGCGGTGGCCACCACGAGGGTCTCGTCGTAGCTGAACACGCCCGCCACGCGGTGGGTGCGGGCCACCTCCTCGGCGGCCGCGATGAGCGCCTCCTGGTCGGGGACCAGGCGTTCGGCGTCCAGCAGGGGGACCGTGGTGGAGCCGCGTACGTAGGGTTCCTGCCAGGTGGGGTCCACCGCGTCCAGGATCCAGACCGGGTGGCGGCGGGCCGCTCCCGCGAGCAGGTACTCGCGGTAGGGGCGGCCCCCGCTGCCGACCAGGATCACCACTGCGTCGTCCGTCATGTCCTTCACCTCGTTCGTCGTTCGTCGTGCGTCGGTCGTGTGGGCGTCCATCGGTGTGCCGTTCCCGCGCGTCAGCCGGCCGCGGCGGCGAGGACCCGGTCGCCGGCGGTCGATATCGCCGCGACGCGCGGTGCGGCGATGCGGAGGTAGTCGGCGGTGTTCAGGGCCACGGAGCGGTCCAGGCGGGCGGCGTTGAACCAGATCTCGTCGTGGTCGAGCAGCCGCTCGTCGACGATCAGGTGGAGGTCCGGGTGGAAGCCGAACGGCATCACCGTGCCGCTGACGCTGCCGGCGAGGCGTTCCGCGATCTCCCGCGTGGCGAAGGCGGTGCGGCCGCAGCCGCCGACCAGGTCCGCGAGGGCGTCCATGTCGACCTGGCGGTCGCCGGGCACCACGGCCAGCACGTACATGCCGGTGCGCTTGGTGATGCTCACCCGGACGATGAGGCACTTGGCGGCCTCTTCGAGCGGGTGGCCGCGCAGCAGGCTCGCGAGGTCCGTGCGCCCCTCGGCGGGGTGGTCGATCAGCCGGTAGCGGGCCTGGTGGGAGTCGAGGAGGTCGATCAGCTTCCCGTACATCACAGCTCCTGTTCCGCGTAGTACCAGTCCTCCGGGTTGATGAGCCCGAAGGGGTTGACGGGGGCGACGCCGTGGAGGCCCTTGGCGACCTCCAGCAGCCGGAAGGGGAAGTTCGGCATCCAGATCACCGGGACCTGCTCGGCGATGTAGTCCTGGTAGGCGTGCAGGTCGGCCAGGTCGTCGCTGACGACGGTCCGCGCGATCAGCGCGTCGGCCTTCGGGTCGCTGTAGCTGCCGAAGTTGACGGAGGATCCGGTGGAATAGAGGGCCTCGCCGGTCGGGTGGAAGCCGGGTCCGTAGCCCCAGCCGCCGTTCCAGTCGCTGAACTCCCACAGGCAGGGGCTGTCGGGGCCCGGGGTGCAGGTGGTGTCCTCCAGGACCAGGACGCTCGCCTCGACCTCGGTCAGCTCGATCTCGATGCCGGCCCGGGCGGCGTCGGCGGCGAACTTCCGCATGACCTCCGTGAGGGTCTCGTGGCCCTGGGCGTAGCGCATCGAGAACCGCAGCGGGGTGCCGGCCGGGATGCCCTCGCCGGCCTCGCCGGGGCCGGTGCCCGGGCGGACGCAGACGGCGGGGGTGGTGGAGGTGTCCCAGCCGTTGGCCTCCAGCAGGGAGCGGGCCCGGTCGACGTCGAAGGGGTACGGGTCCTGGCGGCGGGCGGGGGAGAGCAGGGGGCTGTCGGGGAGGGCCGGGACGGGGCCGGTGGTCGGGTAGCCGTAGCCCTTGTAGACGTCGCGGATGGCGCCGTTCGAGTCGAGGCAGGACTGGAGGGCCTGCCGGAAGTAGAGCTCCTTGAAGATCCGGCCCTTGACGGTCGGGTTGTTGAAGTTGATCGGGAAGTAATGGATCTTGTAGGTGAGCTGGGGCAGCAGGTCGTAGTGCTCGCCCAGCGGGTTGGGGCCGCCGGTCATCGGGTCCTCGGCCGGCTCGGTGATCTCGTCGAACGGCAGGAAGCCGATCTGTACGCCGTCGGGGACGTCGGGTCCCTTGAGGAGGCGCTCGTACTGGTCGCCGTCGGAGTCGGTCGGGATCAGCCGGAACTCGTCCAGGTGGGGCTTGTTCGGGCCCGAGTAGCTCTCGTTCGGGACGAGCACGCACTCGCCCGAGACCCCGTCGATGGTGTAGCGGTCCATCCGCCAGGGGCCGTTGACCACGCTCCACACCGGGCTGGTGTCCCAGCCCGCGCGGTCGTCGTTGCAGGCCCGCAGGTAGGCGTAGACGGCGGAGGCCTGCGCGGGGTCGTGGGTGGCGTCGGCCGGCGCGTCGTCGGCGGTGCGGTCCCAGGCCTTCGGCAGCGGGGTGATGGTGCTGAACTGGTTCATCAGCACCCAGTTGTGGGAGTACGCGTCGTCGAAGGTGAAGCTGACCTTGTCCTCGGCGACCTTCCCGTAGGAGACCAGGTTGTCGGGGAAGAAGCCCGGGGTGTAGCCGCCGAAACGCTCCTTCTCCGCCTCCAGCAGGTGCATCCACAGCATCACGCCGTCGGCGTCGACCGTTTCGCCGTTCGACCACTTGTACGGCTTGATGGTGAGCGTCGCCGTCCGGCCGTCGGCGTCCCACACGGGGGGCTCGGCGAGGCTGCGCTCGTAGTCGACCGTCGGCTGTCCGCCGCTGCCGTACCAGTACAGCGGCCGGTACATCAGCGTCTGGAATTCGTGCAGGTTGGCGACGCCGTAGTAGTCGCCGGGGGTGAACGGGAAGACGAACACCGGGCTGAACCCGCTGGTGCAGGCCCAGGTGACGCTCCCGCCGCGGCGCGGGGTCAGGGTGGTCGTGCTCATGTCATTACCTCTTCCAGGGCGGACTCGCCGCTGCTCGCGCCGGCGCCGTAGCGCTCCCAGCGCTCGTTCAGCCGGATGCGCCCGTCGGCGAGGAACTCGGGGGTGCTCCAGCACCGCCCGGCCACCACTTCGCCGTCGTCGAGCACCATCGTGTAGGTGAATTCGAGCTTCCCGTCGGCCTCGACGCGGCCGGTGAGGGAGCCCCGGCGGACCGGGCCGCCGTCGAAGTGGGCCCACAGCAGGTCGCCCTCGTGGCGGTAGTGGCCGATGGGGGCGCTCGCGCCGGGCGCGTAGCCGGTGTTGCGGAAGCGCCTGCCGTCGTAGTCGATGCTCACCGGCGGATCTCCAGCGTGCAGCACTTCACCGATCCGCCGGCCTTCAGCAGCTCCGAGGTGTCCATCCCGTGCGGGACGAACCCGCGCTCGCGCAGCTCGGCGATCAGCCCGGTGGCGGTCTCCGGCAGCACCACGTTGAGCCCGTCGCTGACCGCGTTCAGCCCGAAGGCCTCCGCGTCCTCGCCGGAGGCGATGACCGCCTCCGGGTACAGGGCCCGCAGCACCGCCAGGCTCTCGGCCGAGAACGCCGCCGGGTAGTACATGACCGTCTCGTCGTCCAGGACGCACAGGGCGGTGTCCAGGTGGTAGAAGCGCGGATCGACCAGGGTCAGGACGACCACGTGCAGCCCGAAGAAGGACTTCAGCCCCTCGTGGGCCGCCGCGTCGCTGCGGAACCCGGTGCCGGCCAGGATGCGCCGGCCGGCCGGGGCGAAGTCCCCCTCGCCCTCGTTGACGTACTCCGGGACGTGGACCTCGGCGTAGCCGCGCTCGGCGAACCAGGTCCGGTACGCGGCCGCCTCCGCGGCCCGCTCCTCGTGGCGGAAGCGGGCCACCAGCACCTTCCCGTCGACGACGGTGGCCCCGTTGGCGGCGAACACCATGTCCGGCAGGCCCTCCACCGGGTCGATCAGGTCGACCTCGTGGCCCAGCTCCAGGTACAGCTCCCGCAGCCGCTCCCACTGCGCCATCGCCAGCTCGGTGTCCACCGGCTTGTCGGGCCGCATCCACGGGTTGATGGCGTAGCTGACCTCGAAGTGGGCGGGCGGGCACATCAGGTAGTGCCGCTTGGTCGCCTCACGCATGCTCCGGCCTCATCTCGGTGCGGATGCGGCTGGCCATCACGTGGGCGGTGCTCAGGGCCTCCTCCAGCGAGGCGCCGCGGGCGCCGAGGAAGCCGAGGATGTTGTTGCCGGCCGGCGGCCGCTTGATGACCGTGCCGGGGGTGGCCGTGATCTTGAGGAAGAAGACCGAGGGGTCCTCGGCGGCCCCTTCCGGCACCTCGACCGAGGCCACCGTCCCCGAGCCGCTGATCAGGCACATCGCGGCGGTGTGCACGTCCGTCGGGGAGTAGGCGGAGACCTCCGGGCGGGCGCCGCGCGAGACGTCCGCCACGCACCGGATCGGGTCGTGTCCGGCGCTGATCCGGGCCATGTGGTCCAGGCCGCCGCCGCCGGGGCGGACGGCGATCTCCAGGACGAACGGCCGGCCCTGGTGGAAGCGGATCTCGGCGTGCAGCACGGCCCGGCGCAGCCCCTGGGCGTGGGCGGCCGTCCTGACCACCCGGTGGACCTCTTCGACCTGTTCGGGCGTCAGGGAGGTCGGGGCGTGGTGGACGTCGTCGTCGAAGGTGCCGCTCTCGACGGTGATCCGGTCGACGATGGAGCCCAGGTAGACCTCGTCGTCCCAGGCCACGGCCTCGATGAGGTGCTCGTGGCCGTCGAGGTAGCCCTCGATGATGACACCGTTCGGGCCCAGGTCCAGGCCCTCGGCCTCCATCAGCGCCCAGGTCATGGTCTCGATGCCGGTCATCACGTCGGCGAAGCGGACCCGCATCTCCTCGGGGTCGTCGACCTTGAAGACGAAGTTGCTCGCCGCGCCCAGGGTCGGCTTGAGGATGAGCGGGTAGCCGAGGTCGGTGCCGGCGGCCAGGGCCGTCTCCACGTCCGCGGCGAAGCGGAAGGCGGGGTGCGCGGCGCCGCCGCGCTCGTGCGCCTGGCGCATCAGGTACTTGTTGCGGCTGGTGCGGGCGGCCTCGACGCCGATGCCCGGCAGGCCCAGGGCCTCGGCGACGGCCGCGACCGCGACCACGCCCGACTCCGAGAAGGTCAGGACCCCCTCGAACTCCTCCTCGGCGTGCCACCGCTTGGCCGCCGTGATGATGTCCTCGATCTGCTGGGACCCGGCGATCCGGTAGCGGGAGGCCTCCCAGAAGTCCTCGGTGCCCAGGCCGTTGAGCACGTACAGCTCGGCCCCGAGCGCCTCGACCTGCTGGTAGCGCGACACGTAGTACGTGGCGTTCTGGCTGGCCTCTACGGCGAGCAGCTTCATCTCGTTCGCCCTCTCAGGACTGGGCCGCGGCGGCCACGAGGACCTCGGCGTCGGCGTCGGATGCGGACTCGGCGGCCGGGGCGGGGGCCGGGACGGCGGCGGGCTCGTCGCCGGTGGCGGACGCCGCGAGGAAGGACTTCGGCAGGGCCAGGACGGTGGCCGTCGCGACGACCACGACCAGGGCGGACAGGGCGTAGAAGCCGTACTGCACCTTGGTGGCGTCGACCAGCAGCGAGATGCCCGTCACGGCGGCGGTGCCCGCCGCGAGGCCGAAGGCGTTGGTGGCGCCGAAGACGAAGCCGGTGCGCTCCTCGGGGGCGGCCTTCATCAGGGCGGTGCGGGCCGCGATGCGGGCCACGCAGAAGGTGATGCCGGCGAACGGGATGGCCGCCATCATCGCGTACAGGTGCAGGGACTCGGTGACCAGGATGACGGCCCAGACGAGGTAGCCGATGAGGGCCGTCTTCACGAGCCCGGACTTCGCGCTGAGCTTGCCGAAGGTCCAGGGCGCGGCCAGGGCGCCGATGCCGAAGAGGGCGTCGACGATGCCCAGGTAGCCGGTGTTGCTGTGGAAGGCGTCGATGACCAGGACCAGCATGATGCTGTTGCCGGTGATGATGACGATGTTGCCGATGGCGTAGAGCAGGGCGAGGCGGGCCAGCGGCGGGCGGGGCCCGGAGGCCTTGGCGGCGGCGGTGGCCTTGGCGGCCGCGGCGGCGGCGGAGCTCGTGGAGCCCGCCGGGCGGCGGCCGATCGCGAACAGCATCAGGGCGGAGAGGAAGAACGTCGCGGAGTTGAAGTAGAAGAGGGCGTCGACGCCGGTCCAGACGATCACCCAGCCGCCGAGGGCCGCCGAGGCGAGCGAGCCGGCCTGGATGGCGACCTCGGAGTTGCCGTTGAACTTGGCGAGGCGGTCCTCCGGGATGCGCTCCTTGATCAGGGCGTTGCTGGCCGGGAAGAACAGGGCCGCCGAGATCGACAGGACGAAGCTGGCCACGTAGCTGACCGTGGACGGCTCGCCGCCCAGCGCCAGCCACAGCGGGAGGCCGATCGCCGCCACACCGCTGACCAGGTCGGAGGTGACCGCGAGCGTGCGGCGGTCGAAGCGGTCGACGAGCTTGCCGAAGTACACCGACAGCGCGACCTGCGGGATGGTCACGGCGATCATCAGCCAGCTGACCGCGAGCATGGTGTTCTGGGCGGTGAAGACCAGGTACGAGGCGGCCGTCAGCTGGATGCCGTTGCCGAGGTTGGTGATGAACGTCGCGGGGACGAGCAGCCGTTCGGCCTTGTTGGCCTTCGGCGGGGCGGTCGTGGACACAGGGGCTCCTCGGGGGGTCAGACTCGGGCGTCGACCGGCTCGGCGGGGGCGGCGAAGGCCCCCACGGCGGTGGACAGGGTGGGCAGTCGCAGGGCGGGAACGGGGGTGGCCGCGGTGAAGCGGCCCGGCAGGCTCAGGTCCATGCCCGCCGCCTCGGCGCGCTCGGCCAGGTCGACGAGCAGCGGAGCGGCGCAGGCGAGCAGCGCGCGCACGGACAGCAGCAGGTCGCCGGTGGCCGGCAGGTCGCCCGCCGTGGTGCGCCCGGCCTGCTTGAGGAGCCGGTCGAGGGAGACGACGACCAGGTCGGAGGCCCGGTGCAGGCTGAAGCTCGCCAGCTCGTAGTGGGCGCGGAAGCGGTCGACGAGGATCCCCGCCCGCTCGGCGCCGGTGTCGGACACCGGCAGCGGCGCGCCCTCGGCCACCCCGTCGAGCAGCTCCGCCACCCGGGCGGCCAGCCGGTTCCACGGCTCGACCAGCCGGGAGGAGGCCAGGGAGTCCAGGGCCGCGCGGCTGAAGTTCGTCCGGGAGTGCTCGGGCGCGGTCAGGGCCAGGTAGAAGCGGACCAGGTCCCGGGGGACCTCGGCCACCAGGTCGGCGGCCCAGACCACGTGTCCCTTGCTGGTGGAGAACTTCTGGTTCTCCAGCTCGTAGAACTCGTTGGAGACGATGGCGTGCGGTTCGACGTACCGGCCGCCGTGCGCCATCAGCAGCGCCAGGTGCGTCATTCCCCAGAAGTAGACGTTGTCGAATCCGAGGAAGTAGACGAGCTCGATGTCGTTCTCGGCGAGCCAGTGCTCGTCGAACGCGTCGGTGCGGTCGCCCTGCTGGGCGGCCGCCCACCAGGTGCAGTACATCGACGCGGCCATGCCCTCGGCCCACGCGTTGAGGACCTGCCCCGGGGTCTCGGCGAACGGCGCCGGGATGCCCCAGGAGACGGGGTAGGTGATCGGGAAGTCGGGCAGCGGCCGGGCGAGCGCCTCCCGCACCAGCTGCTCGGTGTGCGGGCGCAGGACGTCCCGGTGCGAGGCGTAGTAGGCGATCAGGCGGTTGCGGTACTCCTCCATCGGGAGCACCAGGACCTGCGCCTCGCGGTGGGTGACCACGGCGTCCGGGTCGGTGGTGGAGCGCGGGTTCAGCAGCTCGTCGAAGTTGTTCGGGTGGCCGCAGGACTCGCACAGCCCGCCCCGGCTCTCCAGGAGGCAGACCGGGCAGTCGCCGGCGACCAGGCCCTCCACGAGGTACTCGCCGGTGGCCTCCACGTACGGGAAGCGGACCGTCTTCAGCCGGAACGCCCCCGCGGCGTGCAGGTCCGTGACGAAGTCCAGGACGGTGGTCCTGTACCCCTGGTCGAAGGGGGCGAAGCCGTCCACGGAGACCCCCGCCGCCTCCAGGGTGGCGGTGATCTGCGCGGCGGAGCGGTCGGCGAGCTCCTGCGGCTCCAGCCCGGCGCGCAGGGCGCTGGCGACCACGTAGGTCTGGCTGTCGTCGGTGCCGCTGGTGTACGTCACCGGGCGGCCCGAGGCGCGCAGGTAGCGGGCGTACACGTCGCCGGCCAGGAAGGGCCCCGCCAGGTGCCCGGTGTGCAGGTCCCCGTTGGGGGTCGGCGGGGGCGCGATGATGACCGTACGGCGCGTCACTTGGCGCCCTCCGGGTGACGGGCCGAGAAGCGCTCGGTCATCTCCAGGTCCCACCAGACGCTGTACATCTCGAAGTCCGTGTCGGACTCGTTGACCACCCGGTGCCCGGTGCCCGGGGTGAAGTGGACGATGTCCCCCGTCTCGAAGGGCACGCGCTCGCCCTCGGACTCCAGGAACGCGGAGCCGGAGACGGCGATGAAGATCTCGTACTCGTGGTGCGCGTGCGGGGTCGAGGCGGTGCCGGGCGCGATCACGCACCACGAGCCCTCGAAGGGGGCGTTCAGTTCGGGCCAGGGCAGCAGCCGCTGGGCGTCCAGTCCGTTCTCGTGGACCAGACCGGGGCGGTCCAGGTGCTTGATGAGCATCGGGTGGGTCTCTCTCGTGGGGTGGCGGAGTGCGTACGGGGCCGTGCGGCCGTCAGACGGCGGCGCCGGCCAGGGCCAGCTCGCGGGCCTGGGCCGGGATGGCCACCGGGGCGGTGGAGCGGTGCGCGAGGATGTCGAGCGTGATCTCGGCGGAACGGCCCGCGAGGACGCTGAGCAGCGAGTCGGCGATGCCGTGGGTGGCCTCGTTGACGCCCTGCAGGTAGACGGCGGCGCTCGCCGGGCGGCCCAGGTCGAGCCGGTAGTGGCGGCTCACCTCGATCCGCTCCAGGCCGATGGAGTCGCCCAGGGCCCGGACCGTGCGCGGCATGTCCCGGACGAAGCCGGTGCCGAGGAGGACCAGGTCGGTGCGCATCTCGCGCTCGGCACCGGTCTTGCGGTCGGCGAGGGTCAGGACGACCTCGTCGCCGTCCATGCGCGCGCCGCGCACGTCGGTCATGGGCTGCATGCCCAGGCGGCCCTCGCCGCTGCGGCGGTCCTGGTAGAACTGCCGGTAGAGGGCGTCCAGGGTGGCCGGGGCCAGACCGCCGTAGTTGGAGCGGTACATCTCGTTCAGCAGCTGCCGGCGGGCCTCGGGGGCCGAGTCGTAGAACTCGTCGATGAAGGACGAGTAGTACAGCTCGTTGGTGAACTTGCTGCTCTCGTAGCCGTTGAGGCCGATGGAGCGCATGATCATCGTCGGGCGGCACTCGGGCAGGTCCCGCAGGGCCTGGCCGAAGAGCTCGGCGGCGCTCTGGGCACCGCCGATGACGGCGACCCGGTGCGGGAGTCCGGCGTTCACCTCGCGGATGCGCTGCGTGTACTGGGTGCTGTGGATGACCCGCTCGGCCGGCAGGCCGGCGAACACCTCGGGGACGTGGGCGTCGCGGCCCGCGCCGACCACCAGGTAACGGCACTCGATGGTGTCGCCGTCGGCCAGGGTGACCACCCAGCCGGTGATCTCGCCGTCCTCGGCGGTCCGCGCGGTGACGGAGACGCACTCGCGGCCGTAATCGATGCGCACGGTGGTGAGTTCGTTCGCGACCCACTGGAGGTACTCGGAGATCTCGCTGCGGTACGGGACCCAGCTGCCCAGGTTGACGAAGGCGTCGAGGCGGTCGTTGGCGTGGAGGAAGTTGACGAAGGAGAAGCGGCTCTGCGGGTTGCGCAGGGTCACCAGGTCCTTGAGGAAGGACACCTGGCTGAGCGCGTCGGGCAGCAGCATGCCGCGCTGCCAGACGATGTCCTGGTCGCGTTCGATCAGCAGGGTGTCGCCGGCCAGCTCAGGGGCGAGCTCCTCGATCGCCACGGCCAGGGCCAGGTTCGCCGGGCCTGCGCCGACTGCGAGCAGTTCGACCTTGCGATGTGCCATGGAAGTTACCTCCGTGTGGGACGGGTGGGACAGGTGCGGACGGTCGGCCGAGACGTTTCACCAGGCGACTGGCACCTCCGAGAGGGGGAGCGATAACGGGATTCCACGCCGCGGGGCGATTGCCCGGAAGCCGTGGACGGCACGGACAATCAACTCCGCCGAGATGAGGTCCGGAGCGTTGATTGACCGGCCCTCGAGGGCGCTTCCGGTCAACGTGCGGCGCGCTTTCGATGGGCCCCCACACCCATGACAAGGAGTGCTCGTGCCGATCACCGACACCATCACGCCCGCCGGCACGTACTACCGGCCGGCCGCTCCGGCCCGGGTGGCCACCCGCCGCCGCCTGCTCATGTGCCGACCCCGGCACTACGACGTGACGTACTCGATCAACCCGTGGATGAACCCGCAGCTGGCCACCGACAACGCGCTCGCGGTCCGCCAGTGGGAGGGGCTGCGCGACCTCTACCTGGACCTCGGCCACGTGGTGGAGGAGATCGACCCCCTCGACGGCCTGCCCGACATGGTGTTCGCCGCCAACGGCGCGACCGTCGTCGACGGCCGGGTCTACGGCGCCCGCTTCCGGCACGCGGAGCGCACCGCGGAGGGGCCCGCGTACCTGCGCTGGCTGGAGGGCCGCGGCTACAAGGACGTCCTGTGGCCCGAGTACGTGAACGAGGGCGAGGGGGACTTCCTCACCGTCGGCCGGCGCATCCTGGCGGGCACCGGTTTCCGCACCGACCCGCGCTCCCACCTGGAGGCCCAGGAGTTCCTCGGCCTGCCGGTCACCTCGCTGACGCTGGTGAACCCGGACTACTACCACCTGGACACCGCGCTGGCCGTGCTCTCGGACGACGAGGTCATGTACTACCCGGCCGCCTTCTCCCCGGGCAGCCAGGCCGTCCTGCGGACCATGTTCCCGAGCGCGATCCTGGCGAGCGCCGAGGACGCGGCCGTCTTCGGGCTCAACGCCTTCTCCGACGGCCGCCACGTCCTCCTGCCGGCCGCGGCCACCGGTCTGCACGCCCAGCTGAGGGCGCGCGGCTTCGAGCCGGTCGGCGTCGAGCTCTCCGAGCTCCTCAAGGCCGGCGGCAGCGTGAAGTGCTGCACGCTGGAGCTCCGGGACCGCTGAGGTCCCGGCACCGATCCGGCCCTGTGACGGGGCGCTCCGGGGGTCTGTGGGGTCCCCCGGACGGCCCTGTCACAGGGCCGCGCCGCGTCCCGTGGCCGACAGTGGGTGGTGGCACGCATCCCAGGGGGCACCCCACACCACGCCGGAGGCGCACGCAGATGGGACTCTTCGATTTCCTGAAGCACGACAAGAAGAAGCAGGAGGAGCAGACGGAGCAGCAGTCCGCCGCTCCGGGCGCCGGCGCCGCCCCGCCGACGCCCTCCGACATGGGGTCGAAGTACACCGACGCGGCGGCCACCAAGGCGGCGGCCGAGCGGATGGCGCCGTCGGCGCCGAAGGCCGGGACGCCGCCGGCGGCGGGGGCCGGGACGTCCCGGCCGCATCCGGGGCCGGCCGAGCCCAGCGACCTGTCGGCGGCCCACAAGGCCGTGCCGGTGCCGCCCAAGCCGGCGCCGACCGCGCAGAAGCGCACGTACACCGTCAAGCCGGGGGACTCGCTCTCCGCGATCGCCCGCCGCGAGCTCGGCAACGAAGCCCGCTGGCGCGAGCTGTACGCCATGAACCGGGGCGTGATCGGCGCCAACCCGGATCTCATCCACCCCGGACAGGTCCTGACGCTGCCCGCCTGAGCGGGCGGTCCGCGCGACGGCAGGGGCCCGGATCCGCGTGGATCCGGGCCCCTGCCGTCGGAGCGGGTGCGCTCAGTGCGACCCGTTCTCCTCCTCCTTCTCGGCCAGTTCGTCGTCGAAGCTCGCCGGCGCGGCGTCCTGCGCCGACAGCTCGGTCGCGGCCGGGGGCTCCACGAGCCAGTCCGGGTTCGACTGCTGGTCCCACCACTTCCAGGCGGCGAACGCGACGGCGGCGACCGCACCGGCCACCGCGAACCCCTTGAACATCCGGCCGCACTTGGCCCGCCGCTCGCCGCGCCGCACCAGCCGCTGCACGTCCTTGGCGGAGACCTGCCCGCGCAGGGCGGCCAGCGCCGCCATCGAGCGGTCCGCGGCCTCCTCGGCCACCGGGTGGGCGGCGGCGAGGGCGCTCTCCAGGCGCGGCGCCGTGTAGTCGACGGCGTGCCGGCAGGCCTGCCGCGTCTGGTGGACGGCCTTGGTGGCGGCCCGGTCCACCTGCGGGGGCAGGTGCGTGCGCGCCGCGTGCATCCGGGGGTGCAGATGGGTGTCGTAGACGGCGCGGGCCTGTTGGGAGGCCTGGCCGGCGGCGTAGGAGACCTTCGGGGCCAGTCGGGCGTTCGCCTCGTTCGCGTAGTGGACGGCCGCGTCCTTGGCGGTCCCCGCGTAGGGTGCCACCACTTCCGCCGCGTGCCTCATGGCGTCCCTGGCGTTCTCGGCGGCCAGGCTCACGCTGTCCTTGCGGGTCACGGGATCCTCCTCCTCGGTGGCGGACACGGTTCACCTATCCACCCTTTGTCGGATCATGCCTGCCATATCGGCGTGCGGCATGTGTGACAGGGCATCCGGGTGGAGGAATTTCCGCCGCGCGCTGCCCTCCGTGGGAGGATCGGGACCGACAGTGATGACTATGGAAGGCAGATCCGTGGCCGAGAAGCTCTACGCCACCCTGAAGACCAACCACGGCGACATCGAGATCGAGCTGCTGGAGAACTTCGCGCCGAAGACCGTCCGCAACTTCGTGGAGCTCGCCACGGGCGCCCGCGAGTGGACCCGCCCCACGGACGGCCAGAAGACCACGTCCCCGCTGTACGACGGCACCGTCTTCCACCGCGTCATCAGCGGCTTCATGATCCAGGGCGGCGACCCGCTGGGCAACGGCACCGGCGGCCCGGGCTACCAGTTCGCCGACGAGTTCCACCCCGACCTGGCCTTCACCAAGCCCTACCTGCTCGCCATGGCCAACGCCGGCCCGGGCACCAACGGCTCGCAGTTCTTCATCACCGTGGCGCCCACCGCGTGGCTGACCCGCAAGCACACCATCTTCGGCGAGGTCGCGAACGCGGCCAGCCGGAAGGTCGTCGACGCCATCGCCTCCGGACCCACCAACCCGCGCACCGAGCGGCCGCTGGACGACGTGATCATCCAGTCCGTCTCCGTCGAGCGGCGCGAGGCCACGCGCTGACGGGAACAACGCGGGGCGCCCGTCCGTAGGGGAGGTGTACGGACTGGACGTGTACGGACCGGCAGGGGCGCGGCCCCTGCCCCGCCGCCGACCGAGGGGACCGATGGACACCGAGCGTCTGCCGGGCTGCTACCGGCACCCGGACCGCGACACCGGGATCAGTTGCGCCCGCTGCGACCGGCCCATCTGCCCGGAGTGCATGATCAGCGCCTCGGTCGGCTACCAGTGCCCCGAGTGCGTCCGGGGCGGCTCCGGCACCGGCCACGCCCCGGCGGCCAACGCCCCGCGCACAGTCGCGGGCGGGCTGGTCGCCGCCGACCCCCAGCTGGTCACCAAGATCCTGATCGGGATCAACGCCGCGGTCTTCCTCGCCGCGTACGCCGTCCCGGGCCTGTCCGTCCAGCTGGAGCTGCTCGGCCGGTACGTGGAGTACTACGGGGCGCCCGTCGAGGGGATCTCCACGGGGCAGTACCACCGGCTGCTGACCTCGGTGTTCCTGCATGTCGAGTGGTGGCACATCTTCGGCAACATGGTCGCCCTGTGGGTGATCGGCGGCCCGCTGGAGGCGGCCCTGGGCCGCGCCCGCTACCTGGCCCTCTACCTGCTGTCGGGCCTGGGCGGCAGCGCCCTCGTCTACCTGCTGACCGCGCCGAACACCCCGACCCTCGGCGCGTCCGGCGCCATCTGCGGGCTGCTCGGCGCCACCGTCGTCCTCGCCCGCCGCCTGCGGTACGAGATGCGCCCGGTGCTGATCACCCTCGGTCTGATGCTGCTGGTGACCTTCGTGCCCCTGGGGGGCGGCTGGTCGGTCTCCTGGCAGGCGCACATCGGCGGCCTGGTGACGGGCGCGCTCCTCGGCCTGGGGCTGCTCGCGCCGGCCACCGGCAGGAAGCGCACGCTCGTCCAGGCGGGGACCTGTGTGGCGGTCTTCCTGCTGGCGGCAGCCCTGATCATGGTGCGGACGGCCGCACTCACCTGATCACACCGGCGTCAACTCTCCACAGAGTTATCCACAGATCTTCTGTCTTTTCCTCAGGTGTGGATGACGCTGTGGATAACTCATGGGGAGAGGTTGCGCCGCTCGGCTATCCGTGTACTACTTCCACTGGGTCGAAACGCCGAACCCGGCAGCGATGAATCCGAAACCGACCACGATGTTCCAGTTGCCCAGTGCCTCGATCGGCAGCTGGGTGTCGGTCACGTAGAAGACGACGATCCACGCGAGGCCGATCAGGAAGAAGGCCAGCATGACCGGGGCGACCCAGCCGCGGCTGCCCAGCCTGATCTGCTGCGCCTGCTTCGTCGGCGGCGGCGTGTAGTCGTCCTTCTTGCGGATACGTGACTTCGGCACGAGGGGCTCTCCTGTCGATGCGCTGGGGACCTTGCCTGCCCCGGGCGTCCGTTAGCGTAGTGGACCTGTGGCGTTGAAGGAGAAGGGTACGTTGACCAATTCCGACGACTCCTCCGCGGGTCCCCACCGCCGCCACCGTCCGGTGCGGCTGCTGACGGCCGCCGTGTTCGCCCTGGCGGGCCTCATCTTCGTCACCAGCTTCAACACGTCCAAGGGTACGAACATCCGCACGGACGCCTCCCTCCTCAAGCTCTCGGACCTGATCCACGAGCGCAGCGCCCACAACGCCGAACTGGAGAAGAGCGCCGCGGCCGTCCGCGCCCAGGTCGACGCCCTCGCGGACCGCGACAACGGCAGCACCAAGGCCGAGGACGCCAAGCTCGCCGCCCTGCGCAAGGCCTCCGGCACCGAGGAGCTGACCGGCAAGGGCCTCAGCGTCACCCTCAACGACGCCCCGCCGAACGCCACCGCCCGCGTCCCGGGCGTCCCCGAGCCGCAGCCCAACGACCTCGTGATCCACCAGCAGGACCTCCAGGCCGTGGTGAACGCGCTGTGGCTGGGCGGCGCCGAGGGCATCGAGGTCATGGGCCAGCGGCTGATCGCCACCAGCGCCGTGCGCTGCGTCGGCAACACCCTGATCCTCCAGGGCCGGGTCTACTCGCCCCCGTACAAGGTGTCGGCGGTCGGCGACCCCGGCGCCCTGCGCAAGGCCCTGAACAACTCCCCCGCCATCCAGAACTACCAGCTGTACGTCAACGCGTACGGGCTCGGCTGGAAGGTCGAGGAGGACAAGAGGCTGACACTTCCCGGCTACTCCGGCACAGTGGACCTCCACTATGCGAAGCCGCTGGAGTCCGCCTCGCCCTGACGCCCTGCCGCGCCTGCTGGTACGGACGTTCAGCGAGCTGTGCCTGACGGCCGGGACGCTGATCGTGCTGTTCGTCGCGTACGTCCTGCTGTGGACCGGGGTCCGGGCCGACCGGGCCATGGACGGGGAACGGGCCCGGCTGCGCGACCGCTGGGCCGCGGCGGCCCCCGCCCCCGCGCCCCCCTCCTCCCCGGCCTCCCCGGACCCCTCGGCGGCTCCCGTCCCGCAGCCCCGCCCCGCCGGCCGGGCCTTCGCCGAGATGTCCGTCCCCCGCTTCGGCGCGGACTGGAGCAAGCCCGTCCTGGAGGGCACGGACACCGCCCTGCTCAAGAAGGGCCTCGGCCACTACGCCGGCACCGCCGGCCCCGGAGGGGAGGGCAACTTCGCCGTCGCGGGCCACCGGCGCACCTACGGAGACCCCTTCAAGGACCTCGACGAGCTGCGCCCCGGCGACACCGTGATCGTCCGCGACGCCGCGAACCGCTACACCTACACCGTCCGCGCCGCGCCGCTGCGCGTCCTGCCCACCGAGACCGGTGTGGTCGACCCCGTCCCGCGCCGCTCCCCCTTCGCCGGCCCCGGCAGGTACCTCACCCTCACCACCTGCGACCCCGAGTGGGGCCACAGCCACCGCCTGGTCGTCTGGGGGGAACTCACCGACACCCGGCCCGCCGATGCCGGGGGATTGCCCGGGTGACCCCCGTCGTGGGGGCCCCGGCCCGTAGTCTGGTGCGGTACCGCCCCCGCGGTGCGTGAGTGAATCGTGGACGACGAAGGAAACAGACGGAATGTACGGCTGGATCTGGCGGCATCTGCCGGGCAACGCGTGGATGCGGGCGCTGATCTGTCTCGTACTCGTCCTCGCGGTGGTGTTCGTGCTGTTCCAGTACGTCTTCCCGTGGGCCGAGCCGCTCCTTCCCTTCAACGATGTGACGGTGGACGAGGGATCGGGAGCCACTCCGTGAGCGCGCGCATTCTGGTTGTCGACAACTACGACAGCTTTGTCTTCAATCTGGTCCAGTACCTCTACCAGCTCGGCGCCGAATGCGAGGTGCTGCGCAACGACCAGGTCGAGCTCGCCCACGCCCAGGACGGTTTCGACGGCGTCCTCCTCTCCCCCGGCCCGGGCACGCCCGAGGAGGCCGGCGTCTGCGTCGACATGGTCCGGCACTGCGCCGAGACCGGCGTCCCGGTCTTCGGCGTCTGCCTCGGCATGCAGTCCATGGCCGTCGCCTACGGGGGCGTCGTGGACCGGGCCCCCGAGCTGCTGCACGGCAAGACCTCGCCCGTCGTCCACGAGGGGCTCGGCGTCTTCGCCGGACTGCCCTCGCCGTTCACGGCGACCCGCTACCACTCCCTGGCGGCCGAGCCGCAGACCCTGCCCGACGTGCTGGAGGTCACCGCCCGCACCGAGGACGGGATCATCATGGGGCTGCGGCACCGGGAGCACGACGTGGAGGGCGTCCAGTTCCATCCCGAGTCGGTGCTCACCGAGTGGGGCCACCGGATGCTCGCCAACTGGCTCGTGCGCTGCGGTGACGCCGGCGCCGTCGCCCGGTCGGAGGGCCTGGCCCCGGTGGTGGGCAAGGCCGTCGCGTGACGACGGTCGCGCCGTCCGCGCCCAATGAGGGCCGGGCCGCGCGGCGCAGGGCAGCGCAGGAGGCCGCGAAGCGCTCGCACGCGCGGACCCGCGGACGGGGCGGGCGGGGCCGCAGGCGCGCCCGCCCGCGCTCCGGGGGGCCCGTGGTGGTGCTCAGCCGGGCCGTCGGCGAGCTCTTCATCACCGTGGGCGTGGTGATGCTGCTGTTCGTCGCCTACCAGCTCTGGTACACGAACCTGCTGGCGGAGCGGGCGGCCAGCGGGGCGGCCGGCACGCTCCGCCAGACCTGGGAGCACCCCCCGGCGGCCGCCGCGCCGCCCGTGGCCGCCTTCGAGCCGGGGCAGGGGTTCGCCATCCTCCACATCCCGAAGCTGGATCTGAAGGTGCCCGTGGCCGAGGGCGTCAGCAAGCCGAAGGTCCTCGACAAGGGGATGGTCGGCCACTACTCCGAGGGCGCCCTGAAGACGGCGATGCCGGCCGACAAGGAGGGCAACTTCGCCGTCGCCGGCCACCGCAACACCCACGGCGAACCGTTCCGGTACATCAACCAGCTGGCGCCGGGCGACCCGATCGTCGTCGAGACGCGGGACGCGTACTACACGTACAGGATGACCTCGATCCTGCCACAGACCTCACCGGCGAACGTGTCCGTGATCAAGCCGGTGCCGGAGGGTTCCGGATTCACCGGACCCGGCCGGTACATCACGCTGACGACCTGCACCCCGGAGTTCACGAGCACCTACCGGATGATCGTATGGGGCAGGATGGTCGACGAACGCCCGCGCAGCCAGGGTGCTCCGCCCGCGCTGAACAGCCGCTGAACAGCCTGTAAGGACGAATCCGCAGTGTCTCGTGCCCGCCGCCGCTCCGCACCGCCGCCCGCCGACCGCAGCGTGATGGCCGGGGCACTGAGCCTGCTCGGAGAGCTCCTGATCACGGTGGGGCTGATCCTCGGCCTGTTCGTGGCGTACTCGCTGTGGTGGACCAACGTCCTCGCCGACCGGCAGGCGTCGTCCCGGGGCGACCAGGTCCGCCGGCAGTGGCAGCAGACCCCCGCGGCCGGGGGCGGGACCGGGCAGCCGGGGGCCCTCGACACCCAGGACGGGATCGGGTTCCTGCACGTGCCGTCGATGGACAACGGCGAGGTCCTGGTCAAGCCCGGCACCTCCCCGGACGTCCTCAACGACGGGGTGGCCGGCTACTACACGGACCCGGTGAAGTCGGCCCTGCCCTGGGACGACAAGGGCAACTTCACGCTGGCCGCGCACCGGGACGGGCACGGGGCGAAGTTCCACAACATCGACAAGGTGAGGAAGGGCGACGCCGTCGTCTTCGAGACCAAGGACACCTGGTACGTCTACAAGGTCTTCGCCGAGCTCGCCCAGACCTCGAAGTACAACACGGACGTGATCAACCCGGTCCCGAAGGAGTCGGGCAAGACCGCCCCGGGCCGGTACATCACGCTGACGACCTGCACCCCGGTCTACACCTCGAAGTACCGGTACATCGTCTGGGGCGAGCTGGTGCGCACCGAGAAGGTGGACGCGAAGCGCACCCCGCCGGCCGAGCTGCGCTAGTTTCACGTGAAACGGGCCCGGCCCCCCGATCGGGGGGCCGGGCCCGTTTCACACGCGGTGGTTCCGGTCGCCTAGCGGCGGCCGCCGGCCAGGCCGCCGAAGAAGCCTCCGCCGCCCTGCTGGCCCCCGTCCTGGGGCTGGCTCGGGTTCGCCATGGTGCGGACGTTGACGACCGTGCCGGCCGGCGCCGGGGTCCCGGCGGGCGGGTCGGAGCTCACCACGATGGCGTTGTCGTCGGTCGGGCCGCCCAGGACCGCCCCGAAGTTCAGGTTGGCCTGCTTGAGGGCGCTCTTGGCCTGGGCCACCGTCTGCCCCGTCAGCACCGGCACGGCGGCCGGCTGCGCGTTGCCCTTGGCGATGCTGACGTTGACCGTGGTGTCCTTGGGGAGCTGCTGGCCGGGCTCGTACTGCTGCGCCACGATCGTCTTCGGCGCGGCTCCGGGCTGGTCGACCTCGGTGGTGCTGCCCAGCTTGAGCTTGGCGTCCTGGAGGGCCTTGACCGCCTGCTCCTTGGTCATTCCGCCGAGGTTCGGGACGATGCCCTTCGCGACCTCCTTGGCGACGGTGAGCGTGATCACCGAACCCTGCTCGGCCTGGGTACCGGCCTTGGGGTTCTGGTCGGTCACCGTGCCGGGATTGGCGCCGTCGGACTCGACGAGCTTCTTCTCGACCTGGAACTTGTTCTTCTTCAGCAGGGCCTCGGCGTCCTCGAACTTCAGCCGCGCGACGTCGGGGACCGCCGACTTGGGCGCTCCCGCGGACACCTTGACCTTGACCGTCGAGCCCTTGTCGACCTTGGTGTCGGCCGCCGGGTCCTGGGAGCAGACGTTGCCCTTGGGCTGGTCCGCGCAGGGCTCCTCGGCCTCCTTCACCACGGTCAGGCCCATGTTCTTGCCGCTGCTCTGTGCCGACTCGAAGGTCTGGCCGACGAGCTTGGGCACGGCGGGCCGGTTGTCCGCGGTGCTGGTGAGGGACTTGCCGATCAGGATCGCACCGACCAGGACGAGCACCGCGGCCACGACCAGCAGGATCGTCGAGGCCCGGCTCTTCTTCTGCGGGCGGCGGCCGTGACCCTGGTCGTAGCCGCCCTGGCCCTGGTCCTGGTACCCGTATCCGCCGTCGCCCCCGGGGGGCATCGGCGGCATCATCGAGGTCTGGTTCGCGTCCGGGGAGCGCAGCGCGGTGGTGGGCTGGTCGTAGCCCTGGTGCGCGTAGCCGCCCTGGTCGGGGTAGCCGTAGCCGGCGCCACCCATGGTGGCGGTCGCGGCGACGGGCTGGCCCTCCAGGCAGGCCTCGATGTCGGCCCGCATCTCGTCGGCGGACTGGTAGCGGTAGTCGGGGTCCTTGACCAGCGCCTTGAGGACGATGGCGTCCATCACGGGCGTGATCTCGGGGTCGAAGTTCGACGGCGGCTGCGGCTCTTCCCTTACGTGCTGGTAGGCGACCGCCACGGGGGAGTCGCCGACGAACGGGGGCCGCACGCACAGCAGCTCGTAGAGCAGGCAGCCCGCGGAGTACAGGTCGGAGCGCGCGTCGACCTGCTCGCCCTTGGCCTGCTCCGGGGAGAGGTACTGGGCGGTGCCGATCACGGCGGCCGTCTGCGTCATGGTCATGCCGGAGTCGCCCATGGCACGGGCGATGCCGAAGTCCATGACCTTGACCTGGCCGGTGCGGGTGAGCATGACGTTGGCGGGCTTGATGTCACGGTGCACGATGCCCGCGCGGTGCGAGTACTCCAGCGCCTGGAGGATGCCGATGCACATCTCCAGGGTCCGCTCGGGCAGCAGCTTGCGGCCGGAGTGCAGCAGCTCGCGCAGGGTGGAGCCGTCGACGTACTCCATCACGATGTACGGGATGGAGATGTTGTCGACGTAGTCCTCGCCGGTGTCGTAGACCGCGACGATGGCCGGGTGGTTGAGCGAGGCGGCCGACTGGGCCTCGCGGCGGAACCGGGCCTGGAAGGACGGGTCACGGGCGAGGTCGGCACGCAGGGTCTTGACGGCGACGGTACGGCCGAGCCGGGTGTCGTGCCCGAGGTACACCTCGGCCATGCCACCGCGGCCGAGCACGTGGCTCAGCTCGTACCGGCCGCCGAGGCGACGCGGCTCTTCCATAACGTTCCAGCCCTCTCCGTCAGTCCCGACCGCACCCGTGTGTGGTCCGGCGGTGTGCTGTTCGCGGCAAGGCTACCGGCCGATCGTCGGTGATCGGTTCGTGACCACAGGCTGATATCGGACCGGTACCGAGCGCTCGGATCCTGTCTTCGGGTCTCATCCCTTGTTCTTCAGGACGGCTTCCATGACGGCCTTCGCGACCGGCGCGGCCAGGCCGCCGCCGGTGATGTCCTCGCGGTCCTGGACGGCGCTGTCCTCGATGACCACGGCGACGGCGACGGGGGAGGTCCGGTCGGGCAGCTCCGCGTAGGAGATGAACCAGGCGTAGGGGCGCTTGGCGTTCTTCTCGCCGTGCTGGGCCGTACCGGTCTTGCCGCCGACCGTCACGCCGTTGATCTTGGCCGGGGTGCCGGTGCCGTGCTCGACGACGTTGACCATCATCTGCTGGACCTTCTGCGCGTTCGCCGCGCTGAGGGGCCGGCTCATCTCCTGCGGCTCGTGCTTCTCGATGGTGTCGAGGTTGGGCGCGGTGAGCTGCTCGACCATGTACGGCTTCATCAGCTTGCCGTCGTTGGCGATGGCGGCGGTGACCATGGCCATCTGGAGCGGGGTGGCCGCCGTGTTGAACTGGCCGATCGAGCTCAGCGCGTTGCCGTCCTTGCCCATCGTCTTGTCGTAGACGCTGGCGAAGGCGCGGACCGGGGTGTCGATCGTGCTGTTGAAGCCGAACTTCTGGGCGGTCTCGACCATGCCGTCGCGGCCGACCTTGTCACCGACGTTCGCGAAGACCGAGTTGCAGGAGACCTGGAGCGCGTAGTTCAGCGTCGCCTTCTCGCAGCCGGTGGCGTGGTTGACCATCGGGGTCTTCGTGCCGGGCAGGATGTACGGCTCGGGGGTGTCCGTCGGGGCGTTGATGTCGCTGATCACGCCGTGCTCCAGCGCGGCGGCCGTGGTGACCACCTTGAAGGTGGAGCCCGGCGGGTAGGTCTCGCGCAGGGCGCGGTTGACCAGGTTCTTGTCGGCGCTGTCGTTCAGCTCGCGCCAGGCCTTCTCGTCGTTCTTGGAGTTGCCCGCGAAGGTCGACGGGTCGTACGACGGGGTGCTGGCCAGGGCCAGGATGGCGCCGGTGCGCGGGTCGATCGCGGCGACCGCGCCCTTCTTGTTGCCGAGCTGCTGGAAGGCGGCCTTCTGGGCGGCGGCGTTCAGGGTGGTGATGACGTTGCCGCCCTGCTTCTTCTCACCGGTGAACATGCCGATCGTCCGGTCGAAGAACAGCCGGTCGTCGTTGCCGGTCAGGATGCCGTCGTCGATCTTCTCCAGCTGGGTGGAGCCGAAGGCCTGCGAGGCGTAGCCGGTGACCGGCGCCCACAGCGGGCCGTCGATGTAGGTCCGCTTGAACTTGAAGTCGCTGCCGTCGGTGACCGCGGACCCGGTGACCGGCTGGCCGCCGACGATGATGTTGCCGCGCTCGGTGGCGTACTGGGCGATCTGGACCCGGCGGTTCTCCTTGCGCGTGCTGAGGTCCTCGGCCTGCACGTACTGCAGCCAGTTGGTCCGGATCAGCAGGGCGAGGACGAGGAGCCCGCAGAACAGCGAGATGCGGCGCAGGGGCTTGTTCATGACGGGCGGACCACCTGGGTCATCTCGGAGTCGGGGGACGGGGCGGGGGCCGGGGCGGGGCGGCGTGCGGTGTCGCTGATCCGGATGAGGATGGCGATGAGCACCCAGTTCGCCAGGACGGAGGAGCCGCCGGAGGCGAGGAAGGGCATGGTCATGCCGGTGAGGGGGATGAGGCCCATGACCCCGCCGGCGACGACGAAGATCTGGAGGGCGAAGGCGCCGGAGAGCCCGATGGCGAAGAGCTTGCCGAAGGGGTCGCGGGCGGCGAGGGCGGTGCGCACGCCCCGCTCGATGATCAGGCCGTAGAGCAGGAGGAAGGCCATGACGCCGGTCAGGCCGAGCTCCTCGCCGACGGTGGAGAAGATGAAGTCGGAGTTGGCGGCGAAGCCGATCAGGTCCGAGTTGCCCTGGCCCCAGCCGGTGCCGAGGACGCCGCCCGAGCCGAAGCTCATGATCGACTGGCCGACCTGCTCGCAGGCGCCCGAGGTGGTGTAGCAGGCGAAGGGGTCGAGCCAGGCGTTGACGCGGACCTTGACGTGGCTGGCGGTCATGCCGACGACCGTGGCGCCGCCGACCGACATCAGCAGGCCGATGACGATCCAGCTGGTCCGCTCGGTGGCCACGTACAGCATGATCACGAACATGCCGAAGAAGAGCAGCGAGGTGCCGAGGTCGTTCTCGAAGACGAGGACGAGCAGGCTCATCGCCCAGATCATCAGGATCGGGCCGAGGTCGCGGCCGCGCGGCAGGTAGAGGCCCATGAAGCGGCGGCTGGCCAGGGCCAGGGCGTCGCGCTTCACCATCAGGTAGCCGGCGAAGAAGATCGCGATGACGATCTTGGCGAACTCACCGGGCTGGATGGAGAACCCGCCGACGCTGATCCAGATCTTCGCGCCGAAGACGTCCGCGCCCAGACCCGGGACGACGGGCAGGATCAGCAGGACGAGGGCGCCGGCCATCGAGATGTACGTGAACCGCTGGAGGACGCGGTGGTCCTTGAGGACCAGCAGGACGACGGCGAACAGGGCGATGGCGAGCCCCGTGTACATCATCTGCCGCGGCGCGGACTCCGAGAACCCGCCGAAGCTGCGCTTGGCCAGGTTCCGCAGCCGCTCCGACTGGTCGAGCCGCCAGATCAGGACGACGCCGAGCCCGTTGAGCAGGGTCGCGAGCGGCAGCAGCAGCGGGTCGGCGTACTTGGCGTAGCGGCGTACGACGAGGTGCGCGATGCCGGAGAGCACGGCGAAGCCGAGCCCGTAGACCAGCATGCCCGGGGGCAGCTCGCCGTGGATCGACAGGCCCACGTTGGCGTAGGCGAAGATCGGGATGACCACGGCGAAGGCGAGCAGCAGGAGCTCGGTGTTCCGCCGGCTCGGCGCCTCGATGGCGCCGATGGTGGTCGTGTTGGTGACAACGCTCATGGTGTGGCGGGCCCCCTGTGCCCGCGTATGTCTACTGCTTCTCGCACTGGCCGACGACAGCCTGCTCCGCGGGAGTCAGGGTGGGGCCGGGCGTCTGATTGCCCTGCGCTTCGGCGGCGCGGCGGGCCTCGTCCTGCTTGCAGGCGGAGACCTGGGTGCCGAGCTCGTCGATCTTCTTGCGCGCCCCGTCGAGGCTGTCTTCGCTGATGGTGGCCTCGACCTGCTTCCGCTTGAAGGACGGCAGGTACTTCAGTTCGATCTCGGGATGATCCGTCTCGACCTGTGAGAGGTGGATCCAGGCCAGGTTCTGGCTGATGCCGCGGTACAGCGCGACGTGGTCACCCTTGACGCCCACGTAGTACTGGGTCTGCGTCCAGCGGTGCGCGGCGTACAGGCCCCCGCCGACGACACCGGCGACGAGGAGCAGGATCAGGGTGCGGGTGGTCCACTTGCGCCCTTTGCCGCGCCGCCTGCGCGGGTGGTCGTACGAGTCGTCGTACTGGCCGTCCGCGTCGTACGCCTCGGGTTCGCCGAAGGTTCCGTACGGGGCGCCGCCCTGGCTCTGGTCGGGGTATCCGTAGCCGGCGGCGTCACCGCTGCCCGGAGGCCCGAAGGCGCCCGGGGGCGGCGGGGTCTGGCGGCCGAGGCCGGAGGCCCGGCCGGCCGGGGTCTGCATGGCGTTGCCGTCGAAGAGCTGGTGCGGGTTCTCGGCGACCGCGCCGACGACCACCGGGGTGTCGTTCGGCTGGGCGGCCATGGTGTCGCCGCTGTCGGTGTCGAGGACGTCCGCGACGATGCAGGTGATGTTGTCCGGTCCGCCGCCGCGCAGGGCGAGCTGGATCAGGGACTGCACCGTCTCGTGCGGGCCGTGGTAGTCGGCGAGGGTCTCCTCCAGGGTCTGGTGGGAGACCACGCCGGACAGGCCGTCGGAGCAGATCAGGTAGCGGTCGCCGGCCCGGACCTCGCGGATGGAGAGGTCGGGTTCCACGACGTCGCCGCTGCCGAGCGCCCGCATCAGGAGGGACCGCTGCGGGTGGGTGGTGGCCTCTTCCTCGGTGATCCGGCCCTCGTCGACGAGCCGCTGGACCCAGGTGTGGTCCTGGGTGATCTGGGTGAGGACACCGTCGCGCAGCAGGTAGGCGCGCGAGTCGCCGACGTGCACGAGGCCGAGCCGCTGGCCGGTCCACAGGAGGGCGGTGAGCGTGGTGCCCATGCCCTCCAGCTGGGCGTCCTCCTCGACCATCACGCGCAGCTGGTCGTTGGCCCGCTGCACGGCGATGCCGAGGGCGGTGAGGATGTCGGAGCCCGGGATGTCGTCGTCGAGCTGGACGAGCGAGGAGATGACCTCGGAGCTGGCGACCTCACCGGCGGCCTGGCCGCCCATGCCGTCGGCGACCGCGAGGAGCCGGGGACCGGCGTAGCCGGAGTCCTCGTTGCCCTCGCGGATCATCCCCTTGTGCGATCCGGCGGCGAAACGCAGGGTCAGACTCATGCGCACCTGCCCTGTCGACGCCTCGGGGTACAACCGGTCTCGACGAGCCACACTGCCCACCCTCCGGTCGGGAGCGCGCTCGGGCCCGTGTCCCCGGTGGGACGGGCCGCTGCGGCTCGCTCGCTCCGCTCGCTCATTCTCGTACTACTTCCGCAGCTCGATGACGGTCTTGCCGATGCGGATCGGGGCGCCCGGCGGAATGGGCGTCGGGGTGGTGAGACGGGTCCGGTCGAGATACGTGCCGTTGGTGGACCCGAGATCCTCGACGATCCACTGGCCGTCACGGTCGGGGTAGATCCTGGCATGGCGGCTGGAGGCGTAGTCGTCGTCCAGCACGATCGTGGAGTCGTGGGCGCGTCCCAGCGTGATCGTCTGGCCGGCGAGGGTCACGGTGGTGCCCGTGAGGGTCCCCTCGGAGACGACGAGCTTGGTCGGCGCGCCCCGGCGCTGGCGCTGCTGCGGAGGGGCGGACTGGCGCCCCGTCTGCTGCTGCGGTGCCGCGGCCGCGCCGCCGCCGCGGCGCGAGCCGCGCTGCGTGACGCGCGTACCGAACAGGTCGCTGCGGATGACCTGAACGGCCACGATGACGAACAGCCACAGAACGGCCAGGAAACCCAACCGCATGACCGTCAGGGTCAGCTCTGACATTGCCCCCGCTTCACCCTTCGGCTTGCCGGTAAATGATGGTGGTGCTGCCCACGACGATCCGCGAGCCGTCGCGGAGCGTAGCGCGGGTGGTGTGCTGCCCGTCCACCACGATGCCGTTGGTGGACCCGAGATCCTGGATCGTCGGGGGTGTTCCGGTCCGGATCTCACAGTGCCGGCGGGATACGCCGGGGTCGTCGATCCGCACATCGGCCTCGGTGCTGCGGCCGAGTACGAGCGTGGGGCGCGAGATCTGGTGGCGGGTGCCGTTGATCTCGATCCAGCGGCGCGTGGTGCCCGGGGCGCCGGAAGACGGGGGGCCGCCGCCGGGGCGGCCGCCGGGAGCGCCCGGGGGCGGACCCGCGGGCATGGGAGGGGCGGCGACCGGCGGGTAGCCGTAACCGCCACCGCCCTGCTGGCCCTGGGGGGCCTGCGCGGGGTCCTGGGAGGTGCTGGAGGCCAGGGTGCGGCTGCGGACCCGGTAGAGGCCCGTGTCCAGGTCCTCCGCCTTCTCCAGGTGGACCTTGATGGGGCCCATGAAGCTGTAGCGCTGCTGCTTGGCGTAGTCGCGGACGAGGCCCGCGAGCTCGTCGCCGAGCTGCCCGGAGTAGGGGCTCAGGCGCTCGTAGTCGCCCGCGCTCAGCTCCACGATGAAGTCGTTGGGGACGACGGTCCGCTCGCGGTTCCAGATGGTGGCGTTGTTGTCGCACTCCCGCTGGAGGGCGCCGGCGATCTCGACCGGCTGGACCTCGGACTTGAACACCTTGGCGAAGGTGCCGTTCACCAGACCTTCGAGACGCTGCTCGAACCGCTTCAGGACTCCCATCGGGCACCTCCTCCGTCGCTGTCGCCCTGTACTGCTTACTGATCGTATCCACGCGTGGCGGATTCGGGTGGTTCCCCTTCGCTCCTGCCCGCAGGAGTGTTGGTGCTCACAGGGGATCGTAGGGGTGCCCCAGGGACAGTGTCCCGCACCCGGAGGGGGCGGCGGGAGGGGCCGTCGGGAGGTCCGCCGGGGTGACGGGAAAGCGATTTCAATCCACCCCGTCTGACGTGCTACTGTTTCGACGTCGCCAGGGGAACGGGCCGAAAGGCAAGATCCACTGGGGAGCTGCTCGGGCGAGTGGCGGAACGGCAGACGCGCTGGCTTCAGGTGCCAGTGTCCTTCGGGACGTGGGGGTTCAAATCCCCCCTCGCCCACATCGGGGAAGCCCCGATCCGGACTCCGGATCGGGGCTTCTCGCATGTCCGGCCTCACATCGTGTCGAGGGTGGCGCGGCGGCGGCTGCTCCGCTCGAAGTGGTGCAGCAGGAAGACCGCGGCCAGCAGGTAGCAGAGGCCGATGCCCGCCTCTGCGGCGAGCGAGGGCAGGAGCTCCGTTCCGGCGCCGGTCAGGGCCGAGCGGGCGCCGGTGATGGCGTGGGTCAGGGGGAGGGCCTCGCCGGCCAGCCGCATCCACTCCGGCAGCACGGAGCGGTTCACGTTGGCGCCCGACAGGAGCAGCAGCAGCACGAAGACGACGTTCGCGATCAGGAACACGTCGCGCAGCCGCAGGCCGATCGCGCCGAGCAGCAGTCCGAAGCCGGAGCAGCTGACGGCGGCCGTGAGGATCAGCGGGGCGAGCGCGGCGTAGTCCCCCGCGGTGAGGCCGAGGCCCAGGAGCAGGTTGCCGGCGGCCAGGTTGACCACGGTGACCAGGATGCCGTTGGCGATGTACGGGAGGGCGCGGCCGGCCCACAGCAGGGTGCGGCTGCGGGGGCTGAGCAGGACCGCGCCCAGGGTTCCGTACCGTCGCTCGTTCGCGATGGCCATCGTTCCGCCGTAGACGCAGGCGACGCTGGCGGCGAGCAGGGCGTTGCCGATGACGTAGAAGCGGTCGTCCCCCAGCCGGAGCTGGCGGCCGAGGTAGACGAAGAACAGCATCTGGACGAGCGGGGCGCCGAAGAGGGTGCCGGCGAACATGGCGGGCGTCGCCCAGTTGAACAGGGCGCGGTAGGACATGATCCCGCCGAGGACCGTCAGGCGGAGTGCGGGTGGGGTGGTCACGGGGTGCTCCTGGATCGGGGGGCGGGTCAGGTGAGGGCGAGCGTGGCGGCCCGGCGGGCGCGGCGTTCGACCCAGGTCAGCGCGGCGACGGCGAACAGCAGGTAGCCCAGTCCGGTGCCGACGGCGAGCGCGAGGTGGCGCAGGACCTCGGAGGTGGGGTGCCCCGGCAGGGCGGCGGCCTGGACGGCGCGGGCGCCCCAGGTGGTGGGCAGCGCCCAGGAGAGCGGGTGCGTCCACAGGGGCAGGGCCGTGATCGGCACGAGCATGCCCGAGAGCATCCAGATCGGGTGGTCGAGGGTGTTGGCCAGGGCGTTGGCGTTGCGCATCAGCACGAAGGTGGCGGCCAGCAGCAGCCCCATCATGCCGAGGGCGAGGACGCAGACCGGCACGGCGACCAGGAACAGCGCGGGGTGCGCGAAGTCGAGGGGGGTGCCGAAGAGCAGGGCGCCCCAGAGCAGGGTCGCGCCCATCGCGTACGTGCCGACCACGGCGGTGGCGAGGGTGATGGGCAGCAGGGTGAGGGAGAGCGGGGTGGGCGCGGCGACGAGGGTCTCCAGCGTGCCCAGCCAGCGCTGGTTCTGGACGGCGCCGCCGGATCCGAACAGGACGGAGGCCCACATGCCCATCAGACCGGCCCCCACGGACGCCTGGAGCATCCGCTCCGGGTCGCCGCCGGCGCGGAAGAGGTAGACGGCGAGGGTGGCGTAGACGAGCGGCACCAGGACGGCGAACGTGATCTCCAGCGGGGAGCGGGACATGTAGCCGACGTGGGTGCGGACGCCGACGCCGATGAGGCGCAGGACGCGGTGCGGGCCCAGGGGGTAGGCGGGGGCGCGGCCGGTGGCCGCCTGGGCGGCGCTCACGCGGCCACCGCCGCGCGGGTCCCGGCGCTCTCGCCGGCGGCGGGGCCGTCGCCGGCGGTGGGCTCCCCGGTGTCGTCGGCGGGCCGGTCGCCGGCCTCCTCGACGATGGCGACGTACGCGTCCTCCAGGGAGGGCTCGCGGCTGACGACGCGTCCCACGCGCACGCCCGACAGCGCGTTCAGCACCCGCTGGTGCAGGTCGGTGCCGCGGGCGGACTGGACGGTGAGGGTCTGTCGGCCGGCGCCCTCCTCCAGGGTGGCGCTGAGTACGCCGGGCAGGGCGCGCAGGGGGGCGAGGCGGGCCTCGTCGAGCCCGAACACCTCGATGTCGAGGACGTCGCGGGTGCGCACCCGGGACTTGAGCTCCTCGGGGGTGCCGACGGCCTGGAGGGTGCCCTGGGCGATGACCGCGATGCGGTCGCACAGTTCGTCGGCCTCGGCCATGTAGTGCGTGGTGAGCAGCACGGTGGTGCCGGTGGCCCGCAGGTCGGCGACGGTCTCGCGCAGGTCGCGGGCGGCGACGGGGTCGACGCCGATGGACGGTTCGTCGAGGAAGAGGACGTCGGGGTCGTGGAGCAGGCCGCGGGCGATGTGCAGGCGCTGGCGCATGCCGCGCGAGTAGCCCTCGACGCGCTCGTTCTCCCGGCCGTTCAGGCTGACCCGCTCCAGGAGTTCGGCGATGCGGGCGCGCTGGACGCGCGGCTCCACCCCGTACAGCTCGGCGAAGTAGCGGAGGTTGTCGAGGGCGGAGAGGCGCTCGTACAGGCCGCGGTCGCCGCCGAAGACGTAGCCGATGCGCCGGCGCACCTCGCTCGTGTCGCGGGCGACGTCGTGGCCGTGGATGCGGGCGGTGCCGGAGGTGGGCAGCAGCAGGGTGTTGAGCATCTTGATGGTGGTGCTCTTGCCCGCGCCGTTGGGGCCGAGGAGGCCGAACAGCTCGCCGGGGCGGACCTGGAAGCTGATGCCGCGGACGGCGGTGACCTCGGTCCGGCGGGGGCGCAGCCAGCCGGTGCGCAGGGAGTACGTGCGGTGCAGGTCCTCGGCTTCGATGGCGTACTCGGCGCCGGACGGACGCGGTTGTGCGGGCATGGCAGACCTCGCGCGGGAAGGGGGCGGGATGGCGGGCGGCCGCCGGTGGGGCCGCTCCTGTCCGTCCATCCTGTCCGCCCGCGCGGGCCGCCGACAGCGTCCGGGCATGGCACAAAGCGCGCTGACACATTGCTGTCAGCACGGGCCCGGGAGAGCGGGGGAGAGGGGTCAGCGCGGGGGTGAGAGCAGGCCGTGCTTGGCGGCCTGCTGGCCCAGCTGGAAGCGGCTGGTGGCGTCGAGGCGCTTCATCAGATCGGTGATCATGCGGCGCTCGGTGCGCAGGGAGACGCCCAGCTTGCGGGCGGCCGCCTCGTCGGTGAGCCCGTCGGAGAGCAGGCCGAGCAGGGCCCGTTCCTGCGGGGTGGCGTCCAGCGGGGCGGGGGCGGCGGGGGTGTCGCCGAGGGGGGCCGCCTGCTCCCAGATCCGTTCGAACAGCTCAAGGAGCCCGGTGACGGCACCGGGCTCCTTGAGGAGGACGGCCCCTTTCGGGGAGTCCTCCGGGTCGATGGGGACCAGGGCGAAGCGCCGGTCCAGGATCTGCATGCGCATCGGGAGGGCGGGCACCGTGCGCACCTGGCCGCCGAGGGCGACCAGCCGTTCGGCGTGGGCCCGGCTCTCGACGTCGTTGCGGACGCTGTCCAGGTAGACGGTGCGGACGCTCACGCCGCGTTCCAGGGCGGCCTCCACCAGGGGCCGGCTGGCGTTGCGGTTGTCCGGGGGCTGCGGTCCGCCGGGGGCGAAGGCCAGCGCCTCGGTGGTGATCTCGCCGGCCAGTTGTTCCAGGCGCAGCCGGGTCGCCTCCAGGCCCAGGAGGCGTTCGGGGGCCAGCGGGTCCGCCTCCTCGGGCGCGCGGTAGCTGCTGAGGAGGTCGTCGATGGCGGACTTGGCGCCCTCGATGTCGCGCTGGGCCCGCAGGACTTCGGCGTTGCGCCGGGCGAGCAGGGCGTTGAGGGCGACTTCGGGGCTGACGGGGCGGATGCCTTCGGCGGCGTTCCAGGAGGGTGTGAGGAGCGCCAGGTCGGCGAGGCGGTCGAGGATCTCACGGATCCGCCGCGGGGGGAGGCCGAGCGCGTCGGCGACCCCTTCGACCCCCAGCTCGGGCTTGCCGAGCAGCAGTCGGTAGACGTCCTCGGCCTCCGTGTCCAGGCCCAGTACGTGCAGCATGTCGATCCCCCCTGCGACGGTGCGGTACGGGGGCGGACGGGCCCTGGGCCCCATCCTAGGCGGGGGTGCGGAGGCCGGTCAGTTGGCGAATGGCATCGACTGCCGGGGGATTTGCGTGGTGTGGTCCGTAGGTTCGTCCGACCCGTCGGGGCGGTGCGGCGGCCCCGTCCGGGGTCAGCTCCAGCCGAGGTCGACCAGGGTCGTGACGGGGGTGTCCGAGGTGCTCCGGCCGCTCGCGGTGACCGTGTCGGCGCTCTGTCCCCCGGCGACGGACTCGGTGCCGGTGAGGGCGGTGACGGCGAGGGCGAGGCCGAGCAGGGCGGTGGTCAACACGGACGTGACGGTCTTGGCGGACACGGTGGTTCTCCTCGGTCGGTGCTGGGTTCAGGCCGTTTCCGGCGTTGATCCCATCGTGCCGCCGGCCGGACCGCCGGGCCAGGGAACCGGGCTGGCACAAACTGACCAGGCCTATCTGTGTCAGCCGGTGTCCCGCTCGACTTCCGCCGGACTCAGTTCCAGCCGGGGGATGAACAGCTGGGCCAGCGGCCCGATGGCCAGGGCGTAGACCACCGTGCCGATGCCGACCGGCCCGCCGAGCAGCCACCCCGAGCCCAGGGCGGTGAGCTCGATGAGCGTCCGCATGACGCGCAGGGAGCGGCCGCGGGCGGCGAGGCCGGTCATCAGCCCGTCCCGGGGGCCGGGCCCCAGCCCGGCACCGAGGTAGCAGGCGGTGGCGGCGGCGTTGAGGACCACGGCCCCCGCCAGCAGGGTCACCTGCGCCCCCAGGGTGCCCGGCCGCGGGCAGACGGCGAGGGTGGCGTCGGTGACCAGGCCGACCACGACGGCGTCGAGGACGGTGCCGATGCCGGGGCGCTGGCGCAGCGGCCACCACAGGGCGAGGACGAGGAGGCCGGCCAGGATGGAGACGACGCCGACGGTCAGCCCGGTGACCTGGGCGAGGCCCTGGTGGAGCACGGTCCAGGGGTCGACGCCCAGGCCGGCCCGGAGCAGCAGCGCGGTGCTCACCCCGTACAGCACGAGCCCCGCGTTGAGCTGGACCATGCGCCGGCCGAACGGGGCCGGGCACAGGACCTGGCGCAGGGAGCGCCGGGGCGGGGGGTGCGGGGCGCGGCCGGGGGTGCCGCCGCTCCGGGGGGTCCGGGGAGGGCTCGGGGGAGCGCTCACGCGGAGGCTCCTTGCAGGGTGCGCCGGGTGAGGGGGGCGGTGACGGCGAGGACGCTGTCGAGCAGGGCCTGGGTGCCGAGGACGAGCAGGTGGTCCGGGGTGCTCTCGCGGTTGGAGTGGCTGAAGCCCCCGGTGCTCGGCACGAAGATCATCGCGGTGGGCACCCGGGTGGACAGGACGCTGGCGTCGTGGCCCGCGTAGCTGACGAGGCGCTCGGTGCGGTCGCTGAGGGTGTGGCAGACGCCGTCGACCGTGTCGACGAAGGCGGTGTCGAAGTGCGCGGCCGGCTTCGCGGAGGTCGCCGTGAAGGTGCCGGAGCAGCCCTCCTCGGCGGCGATCCGGTCCAGGACGAGCCGCAGTTGCTGTTCGACCAGGTCCAGGATGGCGTCGGAGGCGGCCCGGACCTCCACCTCGAGCCAGGCGGTGCCGGGGACCACGTTGGGCGTCCCGGGGCCGAAGCCGACCGCGCCGACGTTGCCGACGACGGAGCCGTTGACCTCCTGGCAGATGTCCTGCACGGCCGCCGCGGTACGGGTGACCACGCGCCCGGCGTCGGAGCGCGCGCTGAACGGGGTGGTGCCGGCGTGGTTCTCCACGCCCTGGACGGAGATCCGGTAGCGGCGTACGCCCACGATGCCGGTGACGGCGGCGAGTTCGAGGCCCTGGTCGTCCATCCGCGGACCCTGCTCGATGTGCAGTTCGAGGTACCCGGAGAGCTCTTCGGCGTGCGGGTGGCGGCACAGGGCGGAGGAGCCGACGAGCCCGCCCATGGAGCCGGCGCCCACACCCTCCTCGTCCCAGAAGGCGACGACCTCGATGTGGTCGGCAGCGGGGTGGCCGGCCTCGTGCAGGGTGCGGAGCACCTCGATGGCGGCGATCACACCGTAGGCGCCGTCGAGGTGGCCGCCGCCGGGGACGGTGTCGGAGTGGGATCCGATGAGCAGCCAGGGGCCGTTCCCCCGGTGGGTCCGGCCGAAGACGTTCCCGACCTGGTCCCGGTAGCTGTGCAGGCCCGCGCAGCGCAGCGTCTTGTCCAGCCAGTCGCGGGCCGCGAAGTCCGCGGCCGAGCCGGCGACGCGGTGGATCCCGCCGTCGCTGCCGGCGCCGATCTGGGCGAGGTGGGTGAGATCGGCGAGCAGGCGCTCCGCCCTGATGGTCGGTGACATGCGGCGTGTTCCCTTCGGTGGATGGGGGTGGCGGCCGCTGTTTCACGTGAAACAGCGCGGTGGGACGGGGGTGAGGGCCGCTGTTTCACGTGAAACGGCGCGGTGGTGTGGAGGTGGCGGCCGCTGTTTCACGTGAAACGGCGCGGTGGTGTGGAGGTGGGGCGGGGGGTGGAGTGGTGTGCGGGGGTCCGGTCAGGGCTGTGGAGGGGCCGGCGGGCCGGCCGCGCAGGGGTCCAGGGCCGGGCTGACCTCCCGGCACCAGTCGACGCTCCAGCCCCGCAGGGGCGGTGTGGAGTGACAGGCCCGTTCGCAGATCTCCCGGGCCTGGGCGAGCGCGGCGGGCGCGCCCCCCGGGATCCGGGAGGAGAGGAAGAGGACCCCCACCGCCCCGGCCCGGGAGGGCTGGAGACGGGCGTGCTCCAGCCCTCCGGCGGCCGCTCCCGAGCCCAGGAGGGCCTCGACGAGCCGGTCCGGCGCCTCGGCGGCGGTGCCGCCGGAGCCGGGCGGGCGGTTGAGGGCGACGGCGACGAGTCTCACCCGGCCGCGACCGCGGACGTGCCGGGAGCGGTGAGCGTGCGCAGTTCGCTCTCGAAGCGGGCGGTGAGCCGGTCCAGGGTGCCGGCGCTCCAGCGGGTGGCGTCGAGCCGCCAGAGGACCTCCAGGCGGTCGGCGCGCAGGCGCCGGGTGACGGTGACGGCGTGCCCGAGCGGGCGGCCCTCCGCGAGGGCGTCGGGCAGGTCGTACCGGATCACGCCGCCCGGCCCCGCCGGGGCCTGGGCCCGGACGTCGAGCGGGGCGGAGGCGTCGTACACGACGGCCGGCGCCGGTGTGGCGGCGAGCACCGCCGAGACCCGGTCGGTGCGCAGGTGGCGCAGCAGCCCGTGGCCGAGGCCGGCGTCGGGCACCGCGTCGAGGGCCGCCCGCACGGCTGCCGGGGTGGCCCCGGCGGCGTCCGCGGTGGGGAGGGTCAGCGGGAAGCGGGCGGTGAGGCAGCCGACCGTGCGGGCCGGGTCGAGCCCGTCGAGGACGGCCGCCCGGCCGGGCGTGGCCAGTTCGACCGTGAGGCCGGGGCCGGAGGCGGTGTCCCAGTCGGCGAGGGTGCGGGCCAGGGCGGTCAGCAGGACGGCATCGGCGTCACCGTCCTCGCCGGACAGCAGCTCCCTGGTGAGGGCGGGGTCGAGGGCCAGGGTCCGGGTGGCGACGGGGGCGAGTGGGTCGCCGCCGCGGGCGCCCACGGGGTCTCCGGTGCCGGGGTCGGCGGACACGGGTTCCTCCGGGAAGCGGGCCGTGGGGCCGGGGGTCAGCCAGGTGGCCAGCTGGGCGGTGATCTCCTCGCCGTTGGCCCGCCGGACCAGCAGGTCGGACCAGTCGGCGAAGCCGGCCCCGGCGGGCGCCGGCACTGCGGCGTCCGGGTGTCCCAGGGCGGCGGTGAGGTCGGATACGAGGACCGTCCAGGAGGCCGTGTCCACCACCTGGCGCGGGGCGCTCAGCAGCAGCCAGGAGGCCCGGCCGGGCTCGGTGGCCGGGCTGACGAGCACGGCCCGCAGCGCGGGGCCCTCCGCCGGGAGGGCGGTGTCGGCCTCGGCGGCCGCTGCCTTCCACAGGGAGTCGGGGTCCGCGGCGGGGGCGGTGATCTGGGCCAGGGACCAGCCCGATCCGGCCGGGCCGAGCACCTGCCGTTCGCCGTCCCGGCGCAGCCGCAGGGCCTCGTGGCGTCCGGTCAGCCCGCGCAGGGCCTCCCGTACGGCGTCGGTGTCGAGCGCGGCAGGGAACCGGAGTAGGACCGAGCTGTGGCCCGCGCCCTCGGGCAGGGCCAGGAGGTGCCGCTGGGCCGGGGTGAGGGGGACCTCGCGCGCCTCGTCCTCGGCGGCCTCGGCGGTGTGCGCCTCGTCCAGCGCGCGGGCGAGCGCGGCGACGCCGGGGTACCGGAACGCGGCCCCGCGGGGGACGTCGAGCCCCGCCGCGCGGGCCCGTTCGACCATGCGCAGGGTGCCGTCGAGGCCGGCCCGGGCGACCAGCGCGTCCCCGGTCCCCACGGTGTCCACCCCGAGGGCCTCCGCCCAGGCGGTGGCCAGCAGGTGCTCGGTGGGGGTGGCGGGTGCGTCCCGGCGTTCCTCGGCGGTGTCCCGGACGGGGTCGGGCAGCAGCCGGCGGTCGACCTTGCCCGCGGTGCTCAGCGGCAGGGCCGGGAGGTGGACGAACTCGGCGGGCACCATGTAGCCGGGCAGCGCCTCGGCGAGGAAGGACCGCAGCTCGGCCGCGTCGGGCGCGGGGCCCGCCACGCCGACGACGTAGGCGGCGAGGCACTTGTCGCCGTGGGCGTCGGTGCGCGCCGCGACCACGGCCTCACTGACCCCCGGGTGCAGCAGCAGCCGGGCCTCGATCTCACCGAGTTCGATGCGGTAGCCGCGGATCTTCACCTGGTGGTCGATGCGGCCCAGGAAGTCGATGTCGCCGTCGGGGCGGAAGCGGGCCAGGTCGCCGGTGCGGTACATGCGCGAGCCCGGGACCGGGTGGAAGGGGTCGGGCAGGAACTTCTCGGCGGTCAGTTCCGGACGGTGGAGGTAGCCGCGGGTGACGCCGTCGCCGCCCATGAACAGCTCCCCGACCGCGCCGATCGGCACCGGGTTCAGGAAGCGGTCCAGGACGTACATCTGCATGTTGGCGATCGGACGGCCGATGGGCACGGGCGCGGCCGGGTCGAAGCCGGGACCCGCCTCGTAGACCGAGCAGCCGACGACCGTCTCGGTCGGGCCGTACTCGTTGATGATCCGCGCGCCGGGCGCGATCCGCTGCCACGCGGCGACGGTCTCCGGCTTCACCTCGTCGGCGCCGACGACGAAGGTGTGGACGGAGGTCACCGATCCGGGCTCCGAGATCTGCGAGCGCAGCACGTCCAGGTGGGCGGGGGTGATCTTCAGGAGGCTGAAGTCGCCGGGGCGCACGAGGCGTTCGGCCAGTTCGTCCAGGGCGCGGTCGGTGGGCAGCAGGGTGACGTCCTTGCCGCCGATGAGGGGGAGGAAGAAGTTCGGGACCGACAGGTCGAAGGCGATCGAGCCGAGCATGGGGGCGCCGTGGCTGCCGACGGGCAGGCCGTAGCCCTCCACGGCCCAGTCCAGGTAGTTCACCACCCCGCGGTGGTGCACCAGGACGCCCTTGGGGCGGCCGGTGGAGCCGGACGTGAACATGGCGTAGATGAGGTTGTCGGGGTGGGCGAGCGGCTCCGGGTCCGTGACGGGCCGGCCGGCCAGCAGCCCGGCGTCGCGGTCGAGGAGGACGGTGACCGCCTCCGACGGCGGCAGGGCGCCGGTCAGGCCGGACACGGTGACCACCACGGGCGCGCCGGTGTCCTCGACGATGCAGGCGAGCCGGTCGGCGGGGTGCTCCGGGTCGAGGGGCACGTACGCGCCACCGGACTTCAGGATGCCGAGGAGTCCGACGAGCATCTCGACGGAGTGCTCGACGCAGATCCCGACGAAGGTGTCGGCCCCGACGCCGAGTTCGCGCAGGTGGTGGGCCAGCTGGTTGGCGCGGGCGTTGAGCTCGCCGTACGTGACGGTCGTGCCGTCGGCGGCGTTGACGGCGACGGCCTCCGGGTCGCGGCGCACCGCCCGCTCGAACAGCTCGTGTACGCACAGGTCGCGGCGGTACTCGGCGGCGGTGTCGTTCCACTTCCGCACGACCAGGTCGCGTTCGACGTCGGGCAGCAGGTCGGCGTCGGCGGCGCCGGCCGGGTCCGCGGCCATGGCCGCGGCCACGGCGAGGTAGAGGGCCGCGAGCTGGTCCAGGGCCGCGGGGGTGGCGGCGCGGGCGGCGCCGGTCAGGCGCAGGACGACGGAACCGGGCGCGCTGACCGCCCGGACGCCGAGGCCGAAGCCCTCGGGCGCCAGATCGAAGACGTCGTCCACGGCGTGCCGGGGCGCGGTCGCCCGGGTCTCGTGGCGGAAGGCGATCTCGACGGGGGTCCGGGAGGCGTCCCCGGCGGCCGGGGGGCGGGCCGGGACGGTGGCGGAGCGTTCGAGCCCGTCGACCGTACGGACCAGCGCGGTCCAGTCGGTGAGGGGCGCGTCCGCGTCGAAGGCGGCGGCGCGCACCGGGGCGTCCGGGCCGGAGGCCACACCGGTGGTGAAGGAGGACTCGTGGGTCAGCATCGTCATGACCCGCAGGTGGACGGCGTGCAGCACGCTGCCGAGGCCGGTCCCCGCCCGCTCGGCCAGGGCGCCGAGCCCGTCGGCGAGGTGGCCGAGGTCGAGTGCGGTGGTGTGCCAGTCGGTCGCGTCGGCGTCCCGGCGGCCCCAGGCGGCGGGCAGTGAGAGGGCGGGGGGCAGCGCCGTGGCCCGGGCGGGGCCGGCGGTGGCGTCGGCCCCGGCGGTGTCCGTCTCGGCGGTGTCGGCTTCGGTCTCGGCTCCGGCTCCGGCGGTGTCGGCTTCGGCCTCGGCTTCGGCGGGGGTGCCGGAGGCGGCCGGGAGCGGGTCGCCGGACGCGGCGGCGGTGCAGAGGGCGACCAGCTCGTCGGTGACGCGGCGGTGCTCGGCGCCGGTCAGGAGCACCCCGGACCAGGTGGTGGCCAGCCACCACGTGCCCGGCTCCGCCTGGTCGCGCAGGGCCGTGACCCGCAGCCAGGAGGGGGCGCTCCAGTCCAGCCCGCGCTCCCGCTCGGCGCGGGCGAAGGCGGCCAGGTCGGGGAAGTCGCCGCCGGCGCCGAGGGTGCGGACGGACACCTCGCCGGCCGCGCCCCGGGCGTGCGTGACCTCCCGCGTCCGGCCGCCCTCGGCGAACTCCACGTGCGTGCGCAACCGGGGCGTGCGGACGACGAGTTCGGTGACCGCGGGCTCCAGCAAGGGCCAGCCGAAGGTCTTCACGTCACGGACCCGCACGGCGGAGACGTTGACGTGCGGGCCGCCTTCGCCCGCGAGCGCCTCGAAGGCGGCCCGCGCGCGGGAGGCGGACAGCGGCCGGGAACCGGCGGCCGCCGACGGGTTCAGGGACGGGTTCACGGGCGGGTCCTCGGGATCTCGGTGGTGCGGCGCAGTTCCAGGGGGCGCATGTCCGTCCAGGTGCGGGAGATGAAGCCCAGGCAGGTCTCACGGCTCGCGGGCGGCCCGATCGTGCGCCATCCCACCGGGGGTCTGCGGCCGGCCGGCCAGATCGAATACTGCTCGGCACGGTTGACGACCACCGTGTGCGTCGAGACGGCACTCTGCTCGTGCATCTTCGTCCGTTCTTCCTCGCGTCCAAAAGATCCGGGAATTGCGCTCGCCGGATATCGGAGCGCCTCCGGAAAAGGAATGTCCGCGCCCCACGCGGGCGCTCTCGCCGCCGCCGCCCGGGGCGTTCTCCCACGGGCCGTGCGCTGTCCGGCTCCCGCATTCTGCGCACGCCCGGCCAGCCGTGTCAGTACCGCGCCTCTGGCACAAAAAGCCCTGGCAGGACTGTGTCAGCGGGCCGTGTCCGCGGGTCGGTTCCGGGGCCGAATTGGCATACAGGTGCCAGAGCTTTTTATGCCACCGGATTCACCTGTTCCCCGGCTTCCGGCGCCCGCAGCATGGGATTCCGAGCGACGGATGACGAGCCACATCACGACGGAGGACAGCACGATGCCGGAGTACACCGGAACCGCGGCCGGCGCCGCGGCCGGCGCGGCCGCCGACGGCGACCGTCAGGTCAGGGGCTGGCACGAGATCTACCAGGAGCTGTACCGGGACGCCGACGCCGCCGATTTCGGCGAGAACTTCGCCGGCTGGGAGAGCAGCTACGACGGTCTGCCCATCCCCCTGGAGCAGATGCGGCACTGGCGCGACGACACCGTCCGCAGCATCCGCGCGCTGCGGCCCCGCCGCGTCCTGGAGATCGGTGTCGGCTCGGGTCTGCTGATGTCGCGGCTCCTCGACGACTGCGAGGAGTACTGGGGCGCGGACATGTCCGAGGCCGTCATCGGGGCGCTGCGCGCCCACCTGGCGGCGCAGCCCGCCGAGACGGCGCGGAAGGTACGGCTCCAGGCCGCCCCGGCGCACCTGTTGGACGAGCTGCCCGCCGGACACTTCGACACCGTCGTCATCAACTCGGTGGTCCAGTACTTCCCGCACGTCGACTACCTCACGGAGGTGCTGACGAAGGCCGTCCTGCTCCTCGCCCCGGGCGGGTCCGTCTTCGTCGGTGACGTCCGTGACCTGGAGCTGCTGCCCCGCTTCCACACGGCCGTCGCCCTCGGCCGCGACGCCGGCGCCGCCCCGGACACCGCCGCGCTGCGGGACGCGGCCGCGCGGACCGCCGCCGGGGAGAAGGAACTCGCCCTCGCCCCCGCCTACTTCGCGGCCCTGCCGGAGCTGCTGCCCGAACTGGAGGCCGTGGACGTACGGCTCAAGGCGAGTGCCTTCCACAACGAGCTGACCCGCCACCGCTACGACGTGGTGCTCCGCACCGCCGCCCCGGGCCTGGACCTCGCGGACGCGCCGCGGCTGGACTGGAGCGCCGAGGGGCTCGACCCGGACGCCCTGCGCGCCCGGCTGGCCGGGGTGACCGGACCGCTGCGGATCGCCGGCGTGCCCAACGCCCGCCTCGCGGGGGAGGAGGCCTGCCGCACGGCGCTGGCCGAGGACCGCCCGGCCGACGAGGTACGCGCCGCCCTGCACGGGGCCTTCCCGGACGCCGTCGAGCCGGACGCCCTGCGCGAGCTCGCCGAGCAGGCCGGACACCGGGCCGCGGTCACCCTCTGCGGCGCCGACCACACCCGCTTCGACCTGGTGCTCTGGCCCGCCGTCGGAGGCCCGGGGGAACCCGCCGTCACCGGCGTGTACCTGGACCGGGAGACCGCCGGGTCGGGCGCCGCGCCGTCCTTCGACGACCCCGGCCGCTACGCCAACGCCCCGGCCGCCCTCGAAGCGGGCGCCGACGCCGCCGCCCCGGCCCGTCCGGCCCCGGGTGCGACGGGGGAGCGGGCCGCGCCCCGGGACCCGTACGAGGACACCGTCCGCGCGCTGTTCGCGGAGGTGCTCGCCCTGCCCCGGCACACCGTCGGCTGCGACCAGGACTTCTTCGGGATCGGCGGCCACTCCCTGGCCTCGGCCCGGCTCGTCGGCAGGATCCGTTCCGTCCTGGGCGTGGCCCTGGGCATGCGCAGCGTCTACGACGCCCGGACGGTCGCGGCCCTGGCCGAGCTGGTGCGCCGGCAGAGCCCCCGCCCGCCGGCCGGACGGGCCGCCGCGACGTCGCGGCCGGACCTCGGGTGCGCGGGAGCGGACGGGTGGTCCGAGGCCCCGCTGGTCATCGGCGCGGCCGCGCACCGCGGGCTGACCGCGCTGGCCCGCGAGCACGGGGCCACCTCCGGGATGGCGCTGCACGCGGCCGTCACCGCGCTGCTGGCCCGGATGTCCGGGTCGGACGCCGTCCCGGTGGCACTGGCGAGCGGTGGGCTCCCCGCCGTGACGGTCACCTCGGCCGTCGACGGCCGTCCCGACTTCACGACCCTGCTGGAGCGGGTGCGCGCCGCCTCCGTGGCGGCCTGGGCGGCCGGGGGTTCCGCGACGGCGGGAGGTCCGGCCGCGACGCTGACGCTGGATCCCGCCGAGGGCGGCCGTGAGGGCGCGGCCGTGGCGGCCGCCGCCGACGGCCCCGTGCTGGAGTTGACCGAGCGCTGGTCGGAGACCGGAGCCCCCGCCGGAGTGGAGGGCCGCGTCCGGATACCCGCCGGCGGCGGTGCGCGGGCCGCGGTCTTCGGTGCGCGGCTGGAGCGGCTCCTCGACGCCGTGGTGGCCGACCCCGGCCGGCGGATCGACACGCTCGGCCTGGACCTGCCCGGCGAGGCCGGCGACCGCGCGGGCTCTGGGGCGGAGCACACCGTGCCGCAGACCCCGCTGCCCGCCATGCTCGGGATGCAGGCCCTGCTGACCCCGCAGGCCCCGGCCGTCGTCACCCCGGACTCCTGGCTCACGCATGCCGCGCTGGAGGAGCGGGCCGGGCTCCTCGCCCGCCGGCTGCTGGCCCTCGGGGCGGGCCCCGGACGGCTCGTGGCGGTCCGGCTGCCGGCCGGCCGGGACCTCGTGGTGGCCTACGCGGCCGTCGCCAAGTCCGGTGCCGCCTGCCTCCCGCTGCCGCCCGGCCGGGCCGTCCCGCCGGTCGACGTGCCGCCCGTCGCCGTGGTCACGTCCGACGCCGTCACCCCGTGGCCCGGGGTGCCCGCGGTGCCCGCCGGCCCGGACGGGGCGGAACCCCCCGCCGCGGCCCTGCCCGTCGCGCGGGCCGGCGACCCGGTGCTCGCCACCGTCACGCCCGAGGGCCTGGTCCTGCTGGACGCCGGGCCGCTGCGCGCCCTGGGGGCCTGGCGGTTCGCGACGATGCCGGCCGAGGCCGGCGCACCGCGGGCCGTGATCCCCGACCCGGACACCGACTTCGGCTTCCTCGACATCGCCGACGCCCTCGCCTGCGGTGCCACCGTGCACCTGCCCGGTCCCGGGGCGGACGCCCCCGGGCAGCGGGCGCCGTGGCCCGCCGGTACGGGAGCGGCCGAACTGTCCGGCCCCGCCCGCGCCGTCGCGGAGACGGCCCGCGCCGTACGGGAGGCCGAACCCGCCGCGCCCGCGCCGCCGGTGCTCTCGGTGATCTGCTCCGACTCCGGCTGGCACCCGTCCGGTGCCCACCCCGGGCAGGACACCTCCGGCCCCGCCGGCTCACCGGTCGTCCTGGAACACCGGTGGGCGCACGGGGTCCGGCTGACCACCGTCCGTACCGCCGCCGGGGCCGCCCCGCTGTGGAACCAGGCCGTACGGGTCCTCGACCCCGCCCTGCGCCCGGTCGCCCCGGGCCTGGTGGGAACGCTGTACCTGGCCGGCTCCGCGCTGGGCGGGACGCGCCCGGAGCGGGCCGGGGACGCCACGCGGTGGGTCGCCGACCCGTACGGCGCTCCCGGGGCGCTGATGCTGCGTACCGGCGTCGTCGTCCGGGCCGCCGGACGGGAGACGCCGGAAGCGGTCGAAGCCGCCGCCGTGCACGACCCGTTCGAGGACACGGGCGCGCTGTACTTGGTCCTGGACGGCCCGGACGGCCCGGACGGCCGGCGCAGCCTCTGGCCCGCCGAGGTCCCCGTACCCGCCGGATGGGCCGCGGCCGGCCCCGAGGACGTGCGGGACGGCGCCCTGGAAGAACTCGCACGGTCCCTGACCGCGCCCCCGACGGTCCCGGTGGAGCCGTCCGCCACCGAGCTGGTTCCCGCGACGAGGAGTTCCCGATGAGCAACGGTTCGCCGCCCCGCGTCTTCGCCCCGTTCGACGGTGAGGCGGAGTTCGCCACCGCCGTCACCGCCTTCCTGCGGGCGCCCGGTACCGGCCCCGTCCCGGTGTGGACCGGCCCGCGCACCGACCTGACCGGCGCCCTCGACCTGGCCGAGGAGGTCTACGAGGGCCTGCGCACCCCGCCGCGCGGCACCACCGGCTACCTGCTCGGCGAAGTCCCCGAAGCCGTACGGCTGCTGGCCGCGCCGCTGGCCGGCCACTGGCCCGCCCAGGGGGCCGCGACCGACTGGCCGCCGGCCGGATCACCCGGCTCGGTCCTGCTCGTCGGCACTTACGAGGCCCTGACCTCCGAGCGGATCTCCGGCGTGCTCGCCGCCGCGCACCGCGACGGCCGGGACGTGAGCGTGCTGACCGGCCGCGACGTCCACTCGCTGGCCTGGACGGTCGCCAAGCAGTACGCCCGGGCCCCCTCCGACGCGCCGGCCGGGGTCTTCACCGACAACGACGGCCGGCCGGGCATCCCCGGCGGCCGCTGGTTCGGCCCCGGTGACATCGCCCAGCTCGACATCCAGGACCTGGTCCTGGAGGGCCGCTGGGGACGGCTGCTGTTCAACGGCCACGGCCGCGACGACAACCTGAACCTGGGCCAGTTCACCCTGTGCGGCCGCAGCCCCGCCGCCGAGCGCCGGCCGGGCGCCCTCGGCCCGCAGTGCGCGTACGGGCTCGGCTGCTACAAGCCGGAGGACAAGCTGATCCCCGCGCACCGGATCCCGGCCGCGGAGATCGTCCTCAACACCTGCCTGAGCGGGCCGCTCTCGGACCTCGCCCTGTACGACCCGGCGTTCCAGATCCTCCTCAACGCCCTCGACGGGCCCGCCCAGACCGTGGTCGCCGCCCTCACCACCAACAACGGGGACCGCCCCGAGAACCTCGCCTGGCTGAGGCGCGCCGAGCCCGGCTCCGGTGTGGCGCGCACCCTCGACCGGAGCGCGTCCGACATCAACCCCTACCCGGTGTTCCTCCAGGTCGGCGTCGGCGACGGCGACGCGACCGGCGCCGCGGCGGGCACCGGCCCGGAGTCGGCACCGGCACCGGCGGCGGAACCCGCCGAGCCCTGGCGGCACCTCGGCGACCGGGTCGCCGCACTGCTGCACAGCGGGCTGCTGCCCGAGGACCACCCGCTGGGCGGCCGGCTGGAGCAGCTGCACACCGCGCTATTGCGCGACACCCGGCGTACCGCCGCCCGCGACGAGGCGGACCGGCGCGCGGCCCGGCAGGGCCTGGCCGCCCAGGTCGGCGCCCTCGACCTGGCCCTCGCGCAGCAGCTCGCCAAGCACCCCGACGACCCCCTGATGGACTTCCCGATCCACTTCGGGGAGCGCAGCGAGGCCGCCGCTCCCGAGCCCGGCGCCCGGCCCTGCGGCTGTGGGCGGCCCGTGTGGCGCTACCGCCGGACCGGCCGTCTGCCGGTCGTCCCCGTCACCCACCAGTCCACGTGCCTGCGCTGCGGTGACGTCGAGAACAGCTTCGACGGGGCACCGGTGCTGAGCGTGGAGTCCCCGGGCCTGGTCGCGCTCGGCGGCCGGCTGCCGGTCACCGTCGAGGTCACCGCCCCGCAGAGCGGCATCGTCAACGTCGGCCTGGTCGTGCCCACCTACGTGAAGTCGGAGATCCGGCCGCCGGTCCGGCGCCTCAAGGTCACCGCGGGCGAGCCGAAGCGGACGACGTTCGACCTGGACATCGCCCCCGACGCGGAGCCGCAGGCCTACTACCACCAGGCGTACGCCGTGCAGGCCCTGGGCCTGACGGTGCTGCGCTTCCACTTCGGCGCCGTCCCCGGGGACGAGTTCCCGGCGTCGCCTTCCTCCCCCGAGATCCAGCCCGCCCGTGATGAAGAGGTGCACCTTGTCGCCGGTTGATCCGTTCAGCGCCGCAGCCGCCCCCGCCGATCCGCGCGACATTCTCCTCCTCGTGGAACCGGAGTCCTCGGGCGTCGACCTGCTGCCCGCCGCCACGAGACTGGGGCTGCGGGTGCACGTCCTCGACCGGCGCCCACTGGAGCTGGCGCCCGCCGCCGTCCGCGAGCTCGTGGGCCGGGGCCGCGCCGGCTACACCGTCGTCGAGACCCGCTCCGCCGAGCTGGTCGCCGCGGCCGCCGAGGAGCTGGCCTCCCGCAGCACGGTCGTCGCCGTCGTCCCCGGCTTCGAGTACGCGGTCCCCGTCGCCGCTGCCGCCGCCGAGCGGCTCGGGCTGCCCGGCCCGCGGCCGGCCGTCGCCGCCCGGCTGCGGGACAAGGCGCTGATGAAGGACCGGCTGGCCCGGGGCGGTGTCGCCGTCGCCCGGGGCGTGCGGCTCACCGTCGGGGACGTCCCCGAGGACACCCTGCTCCAGGCCGCCGCGGTCGTCGGCTTCCCCGCCGTCGTCAAGCCGGTCGACGGCTCGGGCAGCCTGGGCGTCCGGCGGATCGACAGCATGGCCGAACTGCGCGCTCACCTGGAGCGGGCCGCCGAGGAGGGGGTCCTCGACGACATGGGCCAGCCGGTCGGCGCCCGCCTGCTGCTGGAGTCGTACGTGACCGGGCCCGAGTTCAGCGTCGAGGGCTGGGTCACCGCCGCCGGGGAGGTGACCGTCGCCGCCGTGACCCAGAAGCTCCTGGGCCCCGAACCGCACTTCGTCGAGGTCGGACACATCGTCGACGCCGACCTCCCGGAGGCGGACCGGCAGGCGCTGGGCCGGATCGCCGAACGGGCCGTCCGCGCGCTCGGCCTGACGGCGGGCGTCTTCCACCTGGAGGCCCGCCTCTCGCCGCGCGGCCCCGTGGTCCTGGAGATCGCCGCCCGGCTCGGCGGCGACCGCATCCACCGGCTCGTTTCCGCCGTGCACGGCCGGAGCCTGCCGGAGGCGGCCATCCGCGTCCTGGCCGGCCTGCCGCACGCCGCGGCCCCGGAGGTCCCCTCCGGACGGGTCGCCGCCTCCGTCTACTTCACCGCGCCGGCCCCCGGCCGGATCCACGACCCCGAGGCCCTGTACGCGGACCTCGCCCGGGTGATCGACGCCGGCGCCCAGTGCTGGGAGCTGACCGTCGACTGCGCACCCGGCGACCTCGTCACCCCCGCCACCGACTTCCGGCAGCGGTTCGGGCACGCCGTGCTCGTGGCCGCCGACCGGCCGGCCCTCACCGCCGTCCTCGACGCGGTGAACACCGTCTTGTACCGGGCGCTGGACCGCGTCCCGGCGGCCGCCGCCGTCGCGGCCTGACCGTGAGTACCGAGCAGACACGACCGGATCGAGAGGACTGAACCCATGCGGGTGCTCATCATCAACCGGTGGAGCGACGACTTCGCCGACTACGGCCGCTACGTCGACCACACCGCCCACCAGGTCGCGTACGTCACCGTCGCGGACCACCGGCCGCTGCTCCCCGGCGGCGCCGCCCATGCCGAGGTCGTCGCCGACCCGTCGGACGCCGACGCGGTCACCGCCGCCGCGCTGCGCTGCCATCTCGCCCTCGGCGGTACCGACGTGGTCCTGGCGCTCTCCGAGTTCGACCTGCTGACGGCCGCCCGTGTCCGCGAGGAGCTCGGCGTCGCCGGCCCCGGCACCGACACCGCCCTGCGCTTCCGGGACAAGACCGTGATGAAGGCGGCCATCGCCGAAGCCGGCCTGCGCATCCCCCGGTTCCGGACCGTCACCACCCCGGCCGAGGCCGCCGCCTTCGCCGCCGCGCACCCGGGCCCCGTGATGCTCAAGCCCCGTACCGGCGCCGCCTCCGCGGGCTGCGTCCTGCTGGAAGAGGGACTCGGCGAGCGCGCCGTCCTCGCCCGGCTGGAGGGCCTGGACCTGAGCGGCTACGAGGCGGAGGAGTTCGTCCAGGGGCCGATCTGGCACGTGGACGGCCTGCTGCGGGAGGGCGAGCCGCTCTTCGCCCTCGCCTCCCGCTACCTGAACACCTGCTTCGAGTTCGGCAACGGCTCGCCGCTGGGCTCCGCCGTCCAGCAGGGCCCGTCGGCCGACCGGATCCGGGACTTCGCCCTGGACAGCCTGCGCACGCTCGGCCTGCGCACGGGCGCTTTCCACCTGGAGGTCATCGAGCACCGCGACGGCCCCGTGTTCCTCGAAGTCGGCGCCCGTGTCGGCGGCGGTGAGATCCCGTTCGTCTGCCGCGACGTGTACGGCGTGGACCTGGTCGGGGACTGGATCCGGCTGGAGCTCGGCGAGCCGCCGCTCACCGTGCCCGCCGCCGGGACCGAATGCGGGGGATTCCTGATGGTCCCGGAGCCGGTCGGCATGCGGCTGCTGGCGCGGCCCGAGCTGCGCGGCACGGTGCCCGGCCTGTACGCCGAGATCCTGCCCGAGCCCGGCCGGGTGTTCACCGGCGACGGCGGATACGACGAGATCCTCGGCCGGTTCCGCTTCCGTGCCGCCTCCCCCGAGGCCGTCGAAGCCGCCATCCGCGCCGCCATCGACCAGTACCGGTGCGAGCTCGAACCCGCCGTCCTCACCCCGTCCGGCGCCGACGCGTGAGCGTTTCACGTGAAACATCGCCGCCGCCCTTCTTTCCCCCCGCTTCACCGCACCTGAGCCAAGGAGCCATCGGAATGTCCCGTCGTCTGTTCACCTCGGAATCCGTGACCGAGGGCCACCCGGACAAGATCGCTGACCAGATCAGCGACACGATCCTCGACGCCCTCCTGACCGAGGACCCGGCCTCGCGCGTGGCCGTGGAGACGCTGATCACCACCGGCCTGGTGCACATCGCGGGCGAGGTGACGACGAAGGCGTACGCCCCGATCGCCCAGCTCGTCCGCGACAAGATCCTGGAGATCGGCTACGACTCCTCGAAGAAGGGCTTCGACGGCGCCTCCTGCGGCGTGTCGGTGTCCATCGGGGCGCAGTCGCCGGACATCGCGCAGGGCGTCGACACCGCGTACGAGTCGCGGGTGGAGGGCGACGAGGACGAGCTCGACCGGCAGGGCGCCGGTGACCAGGGCCTGATGTTCGGGTACGCCTGCGACGAGACGCCGGAGCTGATGCCGCTGCCGATCCACCTCGCGCACCGGCTCTCCCGCCGCCTGACCCAGGTCCGCAAGAACGGGACCGTCCCGTACCTGCGCCCGGACGGCAAGACCCAGGTCACCATCGAGTACGACGGAGGCAACGCGGTCCGCCTGGACACCGTGGTGGTGTCCTCGCAGCACGCGGGCGACGTGAGCCTGGACGGGCTGCTGATCCCCGATGTGCGGCGTCACGTGGTGGAGCACGTGCTCGCGCAGCTGGCGGAGGACGGCATCAAGCTGGACACCGAGGGCTACCGGCTGCTGGTCAATCCGACCGGCCGTTTCGAGGTCGGCGGGCCGATGGGTGACGCCGGTCTGACCGGCCGCAAGATCATCATCGATACGTACGGCGGTATGGCCCGTCACGGTGGCGGCGCCTTCTCCGGCAAGGACCCGTCGAAGGTCGACCGCTCGGCCGCGTACGCGATGCGCTGGGTCGCGAAGAACGTCGTCGCCGCCGGCCTCGCGGCCCGCTGCGAGGTGCAGGTCGCGTACGCGATCGGCAAGGCCGAGCCCGTCGGCCTGTTCGTCGAGACCTTCGGCACCGGCACCCTGCCCGACGAGCGCATCCAGGAAGCCGTCTCCACCGTCTTCGACCTCCGCCCCGCCGCCATCATCCGCGACCTCGACCTGCTGCGCCCGATCTACGCCCAGACCGCCGCCTACGGCCACTTCGGCCGCGAGCTCCCCGACTTCACCTGGGAGCGCACCGACCGCGTCGACGCCCTCCGCACCGCCGCCGGCATCTGAACCCCCCTACCGCCCCTACCCCGTCACGGAGCAACACCATGGACTACAAGGTCGCCGATATCTCTCTCGCCGAGTTCGGGCGTAAGGAGATCACTCTGGCCGAGCACGAGATGCCGGGTCTGATGTCGATCCGGCGGGAGTACGCCGGGGCGCGGCCGTTGGCGGGGGCCCGTATCACCGGGTCCCTGCACATGACGGTGCAGACGGCGGTGTTGATCGAGACGCTGGTGGCGCTGGGGGCGCGGGTGCGGTGGGTGTCGTGCAACATCTATTCGACACAGGACCATGCGGCCGCGGCGATCGCGGCTGCGGGGATTCCGGTGTTCGCCTGGAAGGGCGAGTCGCTGGAGGAGTACTGGTGGTGCACGGAGCAGGCGTTGACCTGGCCGGGGCACGCGGGTCCGAACATGATCCTGGACGACGGTGGTGATGCCACCCTGCTGGTCCACAAGGGGGTGGAGTACCAGAAGGCGGGCGCGGTGCCGGACGTCTCCACGGCGGACAGCGAGGAGATGGCGATCGTCCTGGGTCTGCTGGCGAGGACGGACCTCGACTGGACGGCGCTGGCGGCGGGGATCCGGGGGGTGACGGAGGAGACCACCACGGGTGTGCACCGCCTCTACGAGATGATGGCCGCGGGCGAGCTTCTCTTCCCGGCGATCAACGTGAACGACGCGGTGACGAAGTCGAAGTTCGACAACAAGTACGGCTGCCGCCACTCCCTCATCGATGGCATCAACCGTGCCACGGATGTCCTGATCGGCGGCAAGGTCGCGGTCGTGTGCGGTTATGGCGATGTCGGCAAGGGCTGTGCGGAGTCGCTGCGCGGGCAGGGCGCGCGGGTGATCGTCACGGAGATCGACCCGATCTGTGCGCTGCAGGCGGCGATGGACGGCTACCAGGTCGCCACTCTCGACGATGTGGTGGAGATCGCGGACATCTTCATCACGACGACGGGCAACAAGGACATCATCATGGCCGCGGACATGGCCAGGATGAAGCACCAGGCGATCGTGGGCAACATCGGCCACTTCGACAACGAGATCGACATGGCCGGTCTGGCCAAGGTTGCGGGCATCGTGAAGGACGAGGTCAAGCCGCAGGTCCACACCTGGACGTTCCCCGACGGCAAGGTCCTGATCGTGCTGTCGGAGGGCCGTCTGCTGAACCTGGGCAACGCGACGGGTCACCCGTCCTTCGTGATGTCGAACTCCTTCGCGGACCAGACCCTCGCGCAGATCGAGCTGTTCACCAAGCCGGAGGAGTACCCGACCGACGTGTACGTGCTGCCCAAGCACCTCGACGAGAAGGTCGCCCGCCTCCACCTCGACGCCCTCGGCGTCAAGCTCACCACGCTCCGTCCGGAGCAGGCCGCCTACATCGGCGTGAAGGTCGAGGGCCCGTACAAGCCCGACCACTACCGCTACTGACCGCCGCCCTGTCCTCGCCCGTACGACTTTCGTCGCGCAGGGCGCGACGAAAGAGGGCGGGCGCCGGCCTGCACGGCTGTCTAGGGTCGGGCGTGTGGATGCCGAGGCGAGGATGCGTGCGGGCCGGGACTGGCTGAAGGGGCCGGAGCCCTGGTCCCGGCGGATGCTGGCCGGAGACCTGACGATCGCCGGGTTGCTGGCCCTGCTGGGACTCGGCGTCGACGAACTCAGCAACAGCTCCGGTCTGAAGATGGCCCTGGGGGCCGTGGCCGTGGTGGCGCTGGTGCTGCTGCGCAGGCGGCTGCCGGCGGTCACGCTGGTGCTGGGTGCGGCCGCGAGCGCGTTCCTGCCCGCCGTGTTCCTCGTGACGATCCTGCTCGGCTGGTCCGCGGGACGGCGGATCGTGGGGGTGGGCCGGGCGCTCGGCGCGTTCGTGCTGGCCTTCCTCGCGACGGTCGTCCTCACGCTGGTCGACCAGTGGGCGCAGATGCGGCCCCTGCTGACGGTCGTGTTCACCACCCTGCTGTTCCTGGCCGCGATCGTCATGCCCGGTCTGGCCAGCCGCTACTGGCATCAGCGCCGGACCCTGCTGAGCGCCCTCCAGGAGCGCAACGACCGGCTGGTGCTGGAGCGGACGATGGTCGCCGGGCAGGCCCGGCTGCGGGAACGGCAGCGGATCGCCCAGGACATGCACGACAGCCTGGGCCACCAGCTGGCGCTGATCTCGGTGCACACCGGGGCGCTGGAGGTGGACCCGTCGCTGACCGACCGCCAGCGCGAGGCGGTCGGGGTGCTGCGGCAGGCCTCGGTGGCGGCGATGCACGAACTGCGGGAGGTCGTCGGGATCCTGCGCGACGGGGTGGAGGCCCCGGCTCCCGTCGAGGAGGCGCAGCCGGCCGCACGTGGGGTGGCCGGGATCGCGGGCATCGTGGAAGCGGCACGGGCCGCGGGGACCGACGTGCGCCTCGGCACCGCCGGGCGGCCCCGGCCGCTGGTCGCGGCCTGCGACCACGCGGCGTACCGGATCGTGCAGGAGGCGCTGACCAACGCCTACAAGCACGCGCCGGGGTCGTCGATCACCGTGGAACTGCGGTACGAGGACGACTCGCTGGTGGTGGAGATCGCCAACGGCCCGGTGGTCGAAGGGACTTCCGGCGAGGTGGTCTCCGGCGGGCAGGGCCTGACGGGGCTGCGCGAGCGGGCCCGGTTGGTCGGCGGCATGGTGCACGCGGGCGCCACCGAGGACGGCGGGTTCCGGGTGGCGGGAGTGCTGCCGTACGGGACGGAGCCGGCCGGTGTCGTCGAGGACGTGGCCGACGACTTCGGGCAGGGGCCGCAGGCGCGGGAGCTGGCCCTCCAGGGGGCGTCCAGGACGGCACCGCCGATGGACTGGGCGGCGCTGGACCGCGAGCTGACCGTGCCCGTCCGCACCCGGGCCGGGGGTGTCGCGATGGGCTGCGGGATCGCGGTGGCGGCCCTGGTGCTGCTGGTCATCGTGCTGGGCGCCGGGGTGGCCCTGCTGGTGGGCTCGGCGAACAAGGCGATGATCAGCAGGAGCACGTACGACGCCGTGCAGGTGGGCCAGTCCGAACAGGAGGTCCGCGACCGGCTGCCGGACGGGGACAGCGTCATGACGTCGGGCCTGGAACAGAAGGGACCGCCGAGGCCGGAGGGGACGGACTGCTTCGCCCTGCTGTCGGTGGAGGACAGCGAGATGACGGCCGACACGGTTTTCCGGTTCTGCTTCCGGGACGGCAAGCTCGTCGAGAAGCAGACGTACGAGGTCAAGCAGTAGGAGCGCGGGTGACAGCCAAGGTGATCCGAGTGGTGATCGCTGACGACGAGCCGCTGATCCGGGCCGGGATCAGGATGATCCTGACCTCGGCGCCGGACATCGAGGTCGTCGCGGAGGGGGCCGACGGGCGGGAGGCGGTGGAGCTGGCCCGCTCGCACGCCCCGGACGTGGTGCTGCTGGACATCCAGATGCCCGTGATGGACGGGCTGACCGCGCTGGGTGAGCTGGGCCGGGCGGTACCGGGGGCGCGGGTGCTGATCCTCACCACCTTCGGGGAGCGGGAGAACGTCCTGCGGGCGCTCGGCGAGGGCGGCGCGGGTTTCCTGCTGAAGGACTCGGCGCCCGGCGAGCTGATCGGCGCGGTCCGGGCGGCGGCCGCGGGCGACGCCTGGCTGTCCCCCGCCGCGACCCGGCACGTGGTGGACCAACTGGCCACCGGTCGGGCCGCGGGCCGTGCCGAGGAGGCCCGGCGGCGGGTGGACGGGCTGAGCGAGCGGGAGCGCGGGGTGCTGGCGCTGCTCGGGGAGGGACTGTCCAACGCGGACGCCGGACGCAGGCTCCACATGAGCGAGGCGACGGTGAAGACGTACGTGAGCCGGATCCTCGCCAAGCTGGAGTGCGAGAACCGGGTGCAGGCGGCGCTGCTCGCCCGGGACGCCGGTTTGTAGCAGGGCTGTGGCGGCCCTGTGGCGGTGCCGTGCAGGGGACTTGGGGTACGGTCGGGCCCACCTGACCGGCGAAGAAGCGGCCGGCGGGGCGGACGAGGTGCGGGGGCAGGGCAGATGGTGACGGCATCGGGACAGTACGCGACGGACGCGGCGGAAGCCGCCGGTGCGGCCGTGGGACGGGCCGGCGGTCGGATCCCGCGCGTTCCGGGCTTCGCCCCCAGGGCCGTGACGGGCTCCGCCAAGGAGGCCGGCAAGGCGCTGCGGCTGCGCGTACCGCGCACCGCCCACGCCTCCTTCGAGATGCCCGCCGACCGCCCGGACGCCGTGCGCGCGGTGGAGGAGTCGAACGTCGGCCGGGTCGCCGAGCTGACCCCGATACGCGTGGGCCGGATGGCCGCCAACCCCTTCGCCTTCCTGCGCGGTGCCGCGGGCCTGATGGCGCACGACCTGTCCGGCGGTCCGGTGACCGGGGTGGGCGCGCAGATCTGCGGCGACGCGCACGCGGCCAACTTCGGTCTCTACGGGGACGCGCGCGGCCGCCTGGTGATCGACCTCAACGACTTCGACGAGACCGTCTTCGGCCCGTGGGAGTGGGACGTGAAGCGGCTCGCCACCTCGCTCGTGCTGGCCGGGCGCGTCGCGGGCGCCGACGAGGACACCTGCCGGGCGGCGGCGCGGGACGCCGTGGGCGCCTACCGGCGCACCATGCGACTGCTGGCCAAGCTGCCCGCGCTCGACGCGTGGAACGCCATCGCCGACGAGGAGCTCGTCTCCCACACCGACGCCCGCGACCTGCTGGGCACGCTGGAACGGGTCTCGGAGAAGGCCCGCAACAACACCTCCGCCCGGTTCGCCGCCAAGTCCACCGAGGGGTGTGAGGACGGCAGCCGCCGCTTCGTCGACGCGCTGCCCGTGCTGCGCCGGGTCGGTGACCGGGAGGCCGCCGCCGTGGCCGCCTCGCTGGGCCCCTACCTGACGACCCTGTCGGGGGACCGGCTGCCGCTGCTGGCCCGCTACTCGATCCACGACGTGGCCTTCCGTGTCGTCGGTACCGGCAGCGTCGGCACCCGCTCGTACGTGGTGCTGCTGCTGGACCACCGGGGTGAGCCGCTGGTGCTCCAGGTCAAGGAGGCCCGGCCCTCGGTGCTGCTGCCGCACCTGCCCGCGCTGGGCTTCCACTCCCCGGAGGAGGAGCACGAGGGCCGCCGGGTGGTGGCCGGGCAGAAGCGGATGCAGGTGGTCTCCGACATCCTGCTCGGCTGGACCACCGTCGAGGGGCGTCCGTACCAGGTCCGCCAGTTCCGCAACCGCAAGGGCAGCGTGGACCCGGCGGCGCTGACCCCCGACCAGATCGACGACTACGGCCGGATGACCGGCGCCCTGCTGGCCCGGGCGCACGCCCACAGTGCCGACCCGCGCCTGCTGGCCGGGTACTGCGGCAAGAACGAGGAGCTGGACGAGGCGGTCGGCGCCTTCGCCGTGGCCTACGCCGACCGCAGCGAGGCCGACCACGCCGACCTGCTGGCAGCGGTGCGCTCCGGCCGGATCGCGGCCGAGTTCGGCGTCTGAGCGCCGGCTCCGCCCGCGCCGGGGGCATGTTTCACGTGAAACCTCCCCCCGGCCGGGCCGTAGGCTGGCCGGGTGAGCGAGCAGAGCGGACACACAGCCCCCGAAGAGCCCACCGCTTCCGGTGACGAGCGGCCCGAGGCGCGCCTGGAGCGTGCCGTGCGGGCCGCCGAGCAGGCACTGATCGAGTTCGAGATCGCCGTGGAGACCTTCCGGGTGGAGGTCGAGAACTTCTCCCGGCTCCACCACCAGAAGCTCGGCCCGATGTACTCCCGGCTCGACGAGCTGGACGCGCTGATCGCGGAGGCGAAGGCCGCCCGCAGCGGCGATCCCGAGGACCTGCGGCGGGCCCAGGAGGCCCGCTCGCTGGTCATGCCGATGCCCGGCGTGGACGAACTGTTCCACGACTGGCTGGGCTCGGACGGCATCTCCGACGACGCCGGGGCCATGCTCACCGACCGGCCGGTGCGCCCGCCGCAGCGGGTGCGCCCCTCGGAGGAGGTCCGCCGGCTCTACCGCGAGCTGGTTCGCCGGGCCCACCCGGACCTCGCGCAGGACGAGGCCGAGCGCACGCGCCGTGACGCGTTCATCGCACGGGTCAACGCCGCCTACGGCCGCGGTGAGGAGCAGCTGCTGCGCGAGCTGGCCGAGGAGTGGGACGCCGGTCCGGTGCCGCAGGCCGCGGCGCCGAGCGAGAGCGAGGAGCTGTACGCCCGGCTGGAGTGGCTGTCGCAGCGCAAGGAGCTGCTGTCGATGGTGGCCAAGGAGCTGGAGGACAGCGCGATCGGCGCGATGCTGCGGATGGCGCCCGACGACCCGGACCGGCTGCTGGAGGAGATCGCCGAGCAGCTGCTGGCCCAGGTCTCCGAGCGCGAGGCGGAACTGGCGTCCTACGCGACTCCGTGAGCCCTGGCCCAGGGGTCGGATAGGTTGGCAGGCCAGACCCGTGAAGAGAGAAGGCGACTGTCATGAACTTCGGACCGCTCCCCTCGGTGGAGGCCGCCGCGGTGCCCGCCGAAGGCCTCGTCCTGGACGTCCGGGAGGACGACGAATGGGCGGCCGGGCATGTCGAGGGCGCGCTGCACGTCCCGATGAGCGACTTCGTCGCCCGCTTCGGTGAGGTGACGGAAGCGGTCGCCGACGGCCGCACCGCGTACGTGATGTGCCGTGTGGGCGGTCGCAGCGCCCAGGTCACCCAGTACCTGGTGGGGCAGGGCATCGACGCCGTCAACGTGAACGGCGGGATGCAGGCGTGGGACGGCGCCGGGCGCCCGATGGTGACGGACAACGGGAACCCGGCCTTCGTCCTCTAGACGGGGGTCAGCCGAGGGGGTGGGCGGCCAGCAGGTCGCCCAGCGCCTCCTCGTGCGCGGCGGCCGGGCCGAGCTGGAGCTCCAGCTGCTTGGCCCAGGCGTGGTAGCGGTGCAGCGGGTAGTCCGTGTCGGCGCCGAAGCCGCCGTGCAGGTGCTGGGCGGTCTGCACGACCCGCCGTACGCCCTCGGAGGCCCAGATCTTGGCGACGGCCACGTCCCCGGAGAGGGGCAGCGGGCCGCCCGCCGTGCCGGTCGCGGCGTCGAGCCGCCAGGCCGCCTGCCAGAGGGTGACCTCCATGGCCCGCAGGTCGATGTAGCGGTCGGCGGCCTGGACCGCGACGGCCTGGAAGGTGGCCACGGGGAACCCGAACTGCTCCCGCTTGCTCGTGTAGCCGCTGGTCATGGCGAGGACGGCCTCGCCGAGGCCGAGTGCGAGGGCGCAGGTTCCGGTGGCCAGGACCTGGCGCAGCCGCTCCCAGGCGCCGGGGGTGTCGATCACGTGGGCCGCGGGGACGCGGACCCCCTCCAGGGTGAGCTCCGCGAGCCTCTCCCCGTTCGTGGAGTACTGGTCGGCGAGGGTGAGGCCCTCGGTGCCGCGCGGGAGCAGCGCGAGGACGGCCTCCTCGCCGTCGCCGGTGTGCGCGGGTACGGCGATCCAGTCGCTGCCGTGCGCCCAGGCGACGGCCGTCTGTACCCCGTCCAGGGTCCAGTCCGCACCCTCCCGGTGTGCGGTGACCGCCAGTTCGGCCGGGTCGTGGCCGGTGCGGCCCTGTGCGGCGACGGTGAGGACGAGCGTGCCGCGCGCGGCGCCGGGCAGCAGGGCGGCGGTCAGCTCGGGGCCGCCGTGGGCCTGGACGGCCATGGCGGTGGCGCAGTGCTCCAGCAGCGGGACCCGGGCCAGCACCCGGGCCGCCTCGCGCAGCACCAGGCAGAGCGCGATGGTGTCGAGGCCGGAGCCCCCGTACTCCTCGGCGAGGACGAGGCCCGGCAGGTCGGAGCCGGCGAGCGTGGCCCACAGGGGCCGGTCGAAGTCCTCCGCGACGGCCCCCGGGGTGAGCGCGGGGCTGGGCACGCCGTCGGGGGCGACATCGGCGAACACGGCCTTCGCCGCCTCGACGGCCGCCTGCTGTTCCTCGGTGAAGGTGAAGTCCACTGCCTGTCCTCCCGCGTGCACCGGTTCCGATCCGGGTACCGAATCTGACGGGCCGTCAAGATAGAGCAGGCGGCGGCAAAAACACAGCCCGCCGGGGGCTCAGCGGTCGAAGTCGATCTCCACGTCCTCCGTCACCGGGTGGGACTGGCAGGCCAGCACGAACCCGGCCTCCGTCTCCTCCTCCTCCAGCGCGAAGTTGCGGTCCATCCGCACCTCGCCCGACACCACGAACGCCCGGCAGGTGCCGCAGACCCCGCCCTTGCAGGCGTACGGGGCGTCCGCGCGGTTGCGCAGGACGGCGTCCAGCAGGGACTCCCCGTCCCGCACCGGCCAGGTGCCCGAGCGGCCGTCGAGCCGGGCCGTGACCCGCCCGTGGGCCGCGGCCGGGGCCGAGGACCGTACGGGCTCCTGCGGGGCGGTCTCCTCCACATGGAAGACCTCCTCGTGCACCCGGGTCCGTACGACGCCCAGCGCGCCCAGGGCCCGCTCGGCGCCCGTCACCAGCCCGTACGGGCCGCACAGGAACCAGCCCGTGACCTCCCCCACGGGCAGCAGCGCCGGCAGCAGGGCCGTGAGGCGCGCCTCGTCGAGGCGCCCGGACGGCAGCCCGGCCTCCTGCTCCTCGCGGGAGAGGACGGTGACCAGCTGGAAGCGGTCGGGATGGCGGTCCTTGAGGTCGGCCACCTCCTCCAGGAACATCGTGGAGGCCGCCGTGCGGTCACTGCGCACCAGGCAGAACCGGGCGTCGGCGCGGGCCGCGAGCAGGGTCGCCGCGATCGACAGCACCGGGGTGATGCCGCTGCCGCCGACGATCGCCGCGTAGTGCGGGGAGGCCGGGGCGGCCGCCGGGTCCAGCACGAAGCGGCCGGCCGGGACCATCACGTCCAGCACGTCCCCGGCGGTGATCTCCTTGTGGGCGAAGGTGGAGAACTCGCCGCCCTCCACGAGCCGCACCCCCACCCGCAGCTCGGCCGGGCCCGGGCCGTCGGCGGCCGGGGCGGGGGAGCAGATCGAGTAGGTGCGGCGGACCTCGGCGCCTTCGGCGGGCCGCCGGCGGAGCGTCAGGTGCTGGCCGGGAGCGTGCCGGTACTCGGCGCGCAGCTCCTCGGGCACCGACAGGGTCAGCGCCACCGAGTCGTCGGTGAGCCGGTCGACCGCCGCCACCGTCAGGGGGTGGAACGCGCCGTGGCGGGGTGCGGCCATCTACAGCTCCTTGAAGTGGTCGAACGGTTCGCGGCAGGCGACGCACCGGCGCAGCGCCTTGCAGGCGGTGGAGGAGAACCGGCTGAGCAGCTCGGTGTCGGTCGAGCCGCAGTTCGGGCAGCGGACCGACAGGGTGAGCGGGACCGGCCCTCCGGCGGCGTGCGGACGGGGCGGGGCGATGCCGAACTCGGCGAGCTTGCGGCGGCCTTCGGCGCTGATGTCGTCGGTGGACCAGGCGGGGGACAGCACCGTGGTGACCCGCACCTCGGGTATGCCGTGCCCGGTCAGGACCCGCTGGATGTCGGCGGACATGGCCTCGATGGCCGGGCAGCCGGTGTAGGTGGGGGTCAGCAGCACCTCGGCGTGCCCGTCGTCATGCATCCGCACGCCGCGCAGGACGCCCAGCTCGGACAGGGTCAGCACGGGCAGCTCCGGGTCGGGGACGGTGCCGGCCAGCTCGGCCAGCTCCGCCTCCAGACGGGTGGTCCCGGCGGCGGCGGTCACCACGACGCCCCGGGGTGGCTGCGGTGCAGGTGCTGCATCTCCGCGAGGAGCCGCCCGAAGGACTCGGTGTGCAGGCCCTGACGGCCGGCTCCGGCGGCCCAGGCGCCCGTACGGGGGCCCTCGGGCAGGTCGAGCCCGGCCCGCTCCAGTACCGCGCCCAGGGCGGCCAGCCAGCGGGCCTCCAGGGCGGACGGGTCCACGTCGAGGCCGTCGACCGGGCGGAACAGCTCCCCGGTGTACTTCCACAGGGCGTCCAGGGCCGCGACCATCCGGCGGCGGCTCTCCTCCGTGCCGTCGCCGAGCCGCAGCGTCCACTGCTCGGCGTGGTCGCGGTGGTAGGCGGTCTCCTTGACGGCCTTGGCGGCCAGCGGGGCGAACGGGCCGTCACCGGCGGCCAGGTCCGTGTACAGCTCGTGCTGGTACAGCGAGAAGTACAGCTGGCGGGCGATGGTGTGGGCGAAGTCCCCGTTGGGCTGCTCGACCAGCTGGACGTTGCGGAAGGCGCGCTCCTCGCGCAGGAACGCCAGCTCGTCCTCGTCGCCCGCCATGGACAGCAGGACGCGGGCCTGGCCGAGCAGGTCGAGCGCGATGTTCGCGAGGGCGACCTCCTCCTCCAGGACCGGGGCGTGGCCCGCCCACTCGCCGAGGCGGTGGGAGAGGATCAGCGCGTCGTCCGCGAGGGAGAGGACGGCGGCCGTGGCCACGCCCGGCGTGGCGGTGTCGGCGGCGGTGTCGGCGCTCACAGGTGGCGCACCCCCTCGGGGATCTCGTAGAAGGTGGGGTGCCGGTAGGGCTTGTCGGCGGACGGGGCGAAGAACGGGTCCCGCTCGTCCGGCGAGGAGGCCGTGATCTCGGCGGAGGGCACGACCCAGATGGAGACGCCTTCGTTGCGCCGCGTGTAGAGGTCGCGTGCGTTGCGCAGGGCCATCTCCGCGTCGGGGGCGTGCAGGCTGCCCGCGTGCGTGTGCGAGAGGCCGCGGCGCGAGCGCACGAACACCTCCCACAGGGGCCAGTTCTGCGTCATGCCTGTACCTCTCGTCCGGTGCCGGTGTGCTTCTGCGCGTACGCCGTGGCCGCTTCGCGGACCCAGGCGCCTTCCTCGTGGGCCCTGCGCCGCTGGCTGATGCGCTGTTCGTTGCAGGGGCCGTTGCCCTTGAGCACGTCCCAGAACTCGGCCCAGTCGATGGCGCCGAAGTCGTAGTGCCCGCGCTCCTCGTTCCACTTGATGTCCGGGTCGGGCAGGGTCAGACCCAGCGACTCGGCCTGCGGGACGGCGATGTCCACGAAGCGCTGGCGCAGCTCGTCGTTGGTGTGCCGCTTGATCCGCCAGGCCATCGCCTGCGCGCTGTGGACCGACTCGTCGTCCGGCGGGCCGAACATCATCAGGGAGGGCCACCACCAGCGGTCGACCGCGTCCTGCGCCATGGCGTGCTGGGCCTCGGTGCCCTGCGAGAGGGCGAGGAGCAGCTCGTACCCCTGGCGCTGGTGGAAGGACTCCTCCTTGCAGACGCGGACCATCGCGCGGGCGTAGGGGCCGTAGGAGCAGCGGCAGATCGGCACCTGGTTGGTGATCGCCGCGCCGTCCACGAGCCAGCCGATGGCGCCGACGTCCGCCCAGGTCAGAGTCGGGTAGTTGAAGATCGAGGAGTACTTCTGCCGACCGGAGTGGAGCTTGTCGAGGAGCTCGTCGCGGCTGGTGCCGAGGGTCTCGGCGGCGCTGTAGAGGTAGAGGCCGTGCCCGGCCTCGTCCTGGACCTTGGCCATCAGGATCGCCTTGCGGCGCAGGGAGGGCGCGCGGGTGATCCAGTTGGCCTCGGGCTGCATGCCGATGATCTCGGAGTGGGCGTGCTGGGCCATCTGCCGGACCAGGGAGGCGCGGTACTCCTCGGGCATCCAGTCGCGCGGCTCCACGCGCTCCTCCGCCGCGACGGCGGCGTCGAAGGCCGCCCTCAGCTGCGCGCCGAGGTCGGCGGCCTCTGCGTCCGCCCCGCCCGACGTCCCCGTCTCCGGAGTCACTGCGACCATCACGGCTCCCTGTCCGAATCTGCGTCCGAGCCCGCCCGTCCGCCCGACCGACCGATCGTTCGGTTCATGCTCTTCAATGGTGAGACGGCGGCCCGTAGGGTGTCAACCTCTGTGGGCAACCCTGTGGACGCCGGATGATCGGGACGGGATGGATTCGAACGAGCGCGAGCGCGAGGACGAGCCCGCCGCCGCACCTCCCCGGGCGTCCGGGATCGCCGGCCTGTCCCTCCCGTACCGGGTCCTCGCGGCGCTGGTCCTGGCGGCCCTGGCCGTCACCGCCTGCCTGCACCTGGGCCTGGTCTTCCTGCACGTCGCGCCGTCCAACACGCTGAGCAAGCGGCATGCCGCCCTGGTCGACGGCTGGGTCTACCCGGAGTTCGAACAGAACTGGAAGCTCTTCGCCCCCAACCCCCTCCAGCAGAACATCGCCGTGGAGGCCCGCGCCCAGGTCCGCGACCGGACCGGCGCCCTCGTCACCACCGACTGGCGCGACCTGTCCGCCGAGGACGCGGCCGGCATCCGGCACAACCCGCTGCCGAGCCACACCCGGCAGAACGAGCTCCGCCGGGCCTGGGACTTCTTCACCGGCTCCCACGACGAGGACGGCAAGGCGCTGAACGCCGAGCGAGGCGAGCTGTCCGAGGCGTACCTGAAGCGGATCGCGGGCCGCCGGCTGGGGGCGGGACTGTCCGACGGGGACCGGATCGTACGGGTCCAGCTGCGCTCGGCGACGCGGGCCGTGGCGGCGCCCGCCTGGAGCACGGAGAAGACCGACACCCAGACGTACTACCGGGAGCTGCCGTGGTGGACCGTCTGAGGCGGGCGCTCGCGCGGGTCAGCGGGGAGGCCCTCGGCCCGTACCAGAGCGCCGTCGTACGGATCGGCTTCGCCGGGACCTGGCTGTTCTTCCTGCTGCGCGAGTTCCCGGACCGGCACGAGCTGTACGGGCCCGACGGGTCGTGGAGCTGGGAGCTCGCGCAGCGGCTCGTCTCCGGGAACCATGCCTTCACCGTGCTGCTGTGGTCCGCATCCGGGTGGTGGTTCGAGCTCGTCTACGGCCTCGCCACGGCGGCGAGCGCGCTGCTGGCGCTGGGCTGGCGGACGCGGGCGACGTCGGTGCTGTTCATGGCCGGGGTGCTCTCGCTGCAGAACCGCAGCGTCTTCATGGGGGACGGCGGGGACAACGTCGTCCACCTGATGGCGATGTACCTGGTGCTGACGCGCTGCGCCCAGGTGTGGTCCCTCGACGCCCGCCGGGCCCGGCTGCGGGGCAGCGCGTCGGCGGGTGCGGCGGGGCCGCTGCTGTGGGCGGTGCTGGGCGCGGTCCTCGCGTACGGGGGCGTGAGCGGGCGGCTGAGCGGCGGGTGGACGGCCGTGTTCGCTGCGCTGTGGACGGGCGCGGCGCTGTGGTGGCTGGTCGAGCGGTACGAGCCCGGGGGCGAGCGGCGGGCCGCGCTGGACGTGTTCGCGAACCTGCTGCACAACGCGGGGATGCTGGTGATCATGGCGGAGGTGTGCCTGATCTACGCGACGGCGGGCTGGTACAAGGTCCAGGGGTCCCGTTGGCAGGACGGGACCGCGCTGTACTACCCGCTGCGGCTGGATTACTTCAGCCCCTGGCCGGAGCTGTCGGGGGTGCTGGCCGGGAGCGGGGTCGTGGTGATGCTGCTGACCTACGGGACGGTGGCGGTGCAGGTCGCGTTCCCGTTCACGCTGTTCAACCGGCGGGTCAAGAACGTGCTGCTGGGCGTGATGATGCTGGAGCACGCGGGGATCGCGGTGCTGCTGGGGCTGCCGTTCTTCTCGCTGGCGATGATCGCCGCCGACGCGGTGTTCCTGCCGACGGGGCTGCTGGCGTGGGTGGGCGCGCGGGCGGCCGCGCTGCGGGTGCCGCTGCGCGGAGCTCCTCCCCGCCCCGCCCTTTCTCCGTATCCCGCCCAGCGCCTCGAACGCCGGCGAGGCCGGACAGTGCCGGCGGAGCCGGACGGCGGCGGGCCTTAGGGTCGGGGGCATGAGTGATGCGGTGCGGGAGTGGGCGGCGTTCGCCGGGCGGGACGACGTCGTGTTGCTGGACGGGTTCCACGCCCTGAAGCACGCCCTGCGGTTCGGGGCCGAGGTGCTGGCCGTCGTGGCCGAGGAGCCCGACGCCGTACGGGGGCTCGCCGCTGAGCTCGCTCCCGACGTGGAGGAGGCGGTGGCCCGGCTCGTCCGGCAGGGGGCGCTCAAGGAGCTGCTGCCCCGGGTGCACCCCACCGGTGTCGCGGCCCTCGCCGTACGGCCCGACCGGGCGGCCGGGCGGGCCGCACTGGCGCGGACGCCCCGGCCCGCGCCCGTCGTGCTGCTCGACAACCCCCGCAACCTCGGCAACGTCGGCGCGGTCGTCCGCCTCGCCGCCGGCTTCGGCGCCACCGGCGTGGTCACGCGCGGCGACCTCGACCCCTGGCACCCCAACGTGGTGCGCGCCGGGGCCGGGCTGCACTACGCGACCACCGTGGACCGGCTGGAACTGGAGGAGCTCCCGCCCGGGCCCGTGTACGCGCTCGACCCGGAGGGCGAGGACATCCGTGCCCTCACCCTCCCGGACGACGCCCTGCTCGCCTTCGGCTCCGAGCGCCACGGGATCTCGCCCGAGCTGCGGGCCCGGGCCGATCACCTGGTCTCGCTGCCGATGCGGCCGCAGGTCTCCAGCTACAACCTGGCCACCAGCGTGGCCATGACCCTCTTCCACTGGGGCGGCCCCCGCCCCTGAGGGCCCCTGGGGGCTACGCCTGGCGGCGGACCTCCACCACGCGGAAGCGGTTCGCGACGAACGCGCCGTCGCACAGGGCGGCGTTCGCCGCCGGGTTGCCGCCCGAGCCGTGGAAGTCGGAGAAGGCCGCGGTCTGGTTGACGTAGACCCCGCCCGTCAGGTTCAGCGACAGCTGCGCCGACTCCTCCAGGCAGACCTCCTCGATCGCCCGCTCGGTGTCCGCGGAGGTGGTGTAGGCGCCGACCGTCATCGCGCCCTTCTCCCGCACCGTGCGGCGCAGCAGCTCCAGCGCGTCGGCCGTGGAGTCCACCGCCACCGCGAAGGAGACCGGGCCGAAGCACTCCGACAGGTACGCGGCCTCCGGGTCCGGCTTGCCGGCGTCCAGCTTGACGATCACCGGGGTGCGCACGACCGCGTCCGGGAACTCGGGGTTGGCGACCTCGCGCGAGGCCAGCGCGACCTCGCCCAGTCCGGCCGCCGCCTCCAGGCGGGCCTTGACGTCCGGGTTGACCAGGGCGCCCAGCAGCGCGTTGGCCCGGGCGTCGTCGCCCAGCAGGCCGCCGACGGAGGCCGCCAGGTCGGCGACGACCTCGTCGTACGACTTGTGGCCGGCGTCGGTCTCGATGCCCTCGCGGGGGATCAGCAGGTTCTGCGGGGTGGTGCACATCTGGCCGCTGTAGAGGGACAGCGAGAAGGCCAGGTTGGACAGCATGCCCTTGTAGTCGGAGGTCGAGTCGACGACGACCGTGTTGACGCCCGCCTTCTCCGTGTAGACCTGCGCCTGGCGGGCGTTGGCCTCCAGCCAGTCGCCGAACTCCGTCGAGCCGGTGTAGTCGATCAGCTTGATCTCGGGCCGGACCGCGAGGGTCTTGGCGATGCCCTCGCCCGGCCGCTCGACGGCGAGGGCCACCAGGTTCGGGTCGAAGCCCGCCTCGGCGAGGACCTCGCGGGCGACCTTGACGGTCAGGGCCAGCGGGAGGACGGCGCGCGGGTGCGGCTTGACCAGGACGGCGTTGCCGGTGGCGAGGGAGGCGAACAGGCCGGGGTAGCCGTTCCAGGTGGGGAAGGTGTTGCAGCCGATCATCAGCGCGATGCCGCGCGGCACGGCGGTGAAGGTCTTGCCGAGCTCCAGCGGGTCGCGCTTGCCCTGCGGCTTGGACCAGTCCGCCTGGCCGGGGACCCGGGTCTGCTCCTCGTACGCGTAGGCGACGGCCTCCAGGCCGCGGTCCTGCGCGTGGGGGCCGCCCGCCTGGAAGGCCATCATGAAGGCCTGGCCGCTGGTGTGCATCACCGCGTGCGCGAACTCGTGCGTACGGGCGGAGATGCGGGCGAGGATCTCGATCGAGACCAGGGCGCGGGTCTCGGGACCGGCGTCCCGCCAGGCGGCGATGCCGGCCTTCATCGCGGGCAGCAGCACGTCCACGTCGGCGTGCGGGTACTCCACGCCGAGCTCCGGGCCGTACGGGGAGACCTCGCCGCCGGTCCAGCCGTCGGTGCCGGGCTGGTCGAGGTCGAAGCGGGTGCCGCGGACGGCCTCGAAGGCGGCGAGCCCGTCGGCCGGGGCGGTCTCCCCGTAGGCCTTGGGATGCTCGGGGTGCGGGGACCAGTAGGCGCGGCTGCGGATGGCAGCGAGCGCCTGGTCCAGGGTGGGCCGGTGCTTCTCGGTGAGCTGGGAGAGGGTGAGCTCGGCGGCCATCAGGGACCAACTCCTCGTTGAGCCGGGCAGGATCAGGCTGGTTCGCAGCGTGAGATCAGGCAGGGGCGGGTGAAGAAGAGCAGACTGGAGTTAGAGTAACCGAACGATCGGTCGGGACAAGAGGGCCCGGCAGGACCTGTGGACAACCCGGTGCGGGAGGATCAGGACATGACAGCAATCGAGCGGTCCCGCACTGTGGCGGTCATCGGCGCCGGCACCATGGGACAGGGCATCGCCCAGGTGGCCCTCCTCGCAGGTCACCGCGTGCTGATCCACGACATCGACGGCGCCCTCGCCGCCACCGGCGCCGGCCTCGTGCGCGACCGGGTCGAGCGGATGGCCGCCAAGGGCCGCCTCGACCGGGCCGAGGCCGAGGACGCGGCCGGGCGGATCAGGGCGGCCGAGGACCTCGCCGACCTCGCCGACGCAGCCCTCGTCATCGAGGCCGTCGTGGAGGACGTCACCGTCAAGCGGGCCCTCTTCGCGGCACTCGAAGAGGTGGTTCCGCAGGACGCCCTGTTGGCCACCAACACCTCCTCCCTCTCCGTCACCGAGCTCGCCGCCGGCCTCGCGCACCCCGGCCGCTTCCTCGGCCTGCACTTCTTCAACCCGGCCCCGCTGCTCCCCCTCGTCGAGGTGGTCAGCGGCTCCGCCACCGACCCGGCCGCCGCCGAGCGCGCGTACCGCACCGTCCTCGGCTGGGGGAAGACCCCGGTCCGCTGCGCCGACACCCCCGGCTTCATCGTCAACCGGATCGCCCGCCCCTTCTACGCCGAAGCCTTCGCCGTGTACGAGGAGCAGGGCGCCGACCCCGCGACCATCGACGCCGTCCTGCGCGAGAGCGGCGGTTTCAGGATGGGCCCGTTCGCGCTGACCGACCTGATCGGCCAGGACGTCAACGAGGCCGTCACCCGCTCGGTCTGGGAGTCCTTCTTCCGCAGCCCCAAGTTCACCCCCTCGCTCGCCCAGCGCCGGCTGGTCCAGTCCGGCCGCCTGGGCCGCAAGTCCGGGCACGGCTGGTACCCGTACGGCGACGGCGCGCAGCCGCCCGCCCCGAGCACCGCCGGGCCCGAGGAGGCGCCGGAGAAGGTGACCGTCGTCGGCGACCTCGGCCCGGCCGCCGTCCTGGCGGACCTCATCGAGGAGGCCGGCGTCGCGGTGACCTCCACCGCGCACGGCGGCCCGTACATCCAGCTGCCCGGCGAGGGCCAGCTGGTGCTCGCCGACGGCAAGACCGCGGTCGAGTTCACCGACGTCGTCTACTTCGACCTCGCGCTGGACTACCGCGAGGCCACCCGCATCGCCCTGTCGGTCAGCGAGGACACCAGCGAGCGCACCCTCGCGGAGGCCGTCGGCCTCTTCCAGAGGCTTGGCAAGCAGGTCTCCGTCATCGGCGACGTCCCCGGCATGATCGTCGCCCGGACCGTCGCCATGCTGATCGACCTCACGGCCGACGCCGTGGCCCGCGGGGTGGCCTCCGCAGAGGACATCGACACCGCCATGCGCCTGGGCGTCAACTACCCGCTGGGCCCGTCCGAATGGCACGCCCGCCTCGGCCGGGACTGGGCGTACGACCTGCTGCACCACCTGGACGAGCGCTGTGCCGGCGGCCGCTACGCGCCCTCGCTGGCCCTCTTCAAGCTGGGCTACGCGGACGACGGCGACGCGGTGGACGAGGAGCGGGAGGGCACCGGATGACCACGGCCAGGCGCGACACCTACACCCCCGAGACGCTCCTGTCGGTGGCGGTGCAGGTCTTCAACGAGCGCGGCTACGACGGCACGTCCATGGAGCACCTCTCCAAGGCCGCCGGCATCTCCAAGTCCTCGATCTACCACCACGTCGCCGGCAAGGAGGAGCTGCTGCACCGGGCCGTCAGCCGGGCGCTGGACGAGCTCTTCGCCGTGCTGGAGGAGCCCGGCGCCCTGCGCGGCCGGGCGGTCGCGCGCGTCGAGTACGTCACCCGCCGCACCGTCGAGGTCCTGGTCGCGGAGCTTCCGTACGTCACCCTGCTGCTGCGGGTGCGCGGCAACACCCGCACCGAGCGCTGGGCGCTGGAGCGCCGCCGCGAGTTCGACCACCAGGTCGCGGAGCTGCTCAAGGCCGCCGCCGCGGACGGTGACCTGCGGTCGGACGTGGACATCCGGCTGGCCACCCGCCTGCTCTTCGGCATGGTCAACTCGCTGGTCGAGTGGTACCGCCCGCACCCGGGCACGACCCCCGACCAGCTCGCGGACGCGGTGGTCAGCATGGCCCTGGACGGCCTGCGCGCGAAGGCGTAGCCGAGGGCGGGAAAAGCGGAAGGGGGCGGGGGGGGGGGGAGCCCCGCCCCCCCCCCCCCCCCCCCCCCCCCCCCTCCCCCCCCCTCCCACGACCGGACCCCAAACAAGACAGGGTCCCACCAGTC
>NZ_JBVILR010000008.1:0-105159 GCF_055580265.1 Streptomyces sp. NPDC032091
GCGTAGTCGGCGAGTTCGCGGGGCTGGTGGACGTTGATCTCGGCGGTGAGCGTCTCGACCACCACGTGCTCGTCGTCGAAGAGGTAGAACGCCTCCAGCGGCCAGACGGTGCGCTCGGCCCCGAAGGGGATGACCCCGAGGGAGACGGAGGCCAAAGGCATGACCGTGAGGAGGTGGCGGAGCTGGCCGGCCATCTCCTCGGCGGTGCCGAACCGGTGGCGGAGCACGCCCTCCTCGATCACCACGGCGAAGCGGTGGCCGCCCTCGTACAGGAATCGGCTGCGGGCGATCCTGGCGGTCACCGCCTCGGCCACGTCGTCCGGGGTGTTCTGGAATCGGGTGATGGAGCGCATGAGGGCGGTGGCGTATGCGGGTGTCTGGAAGTAGCCCGGCACGACGTTGGAGACGTAGACGCGCTGGCGGGAGGCTTTCTCGTTGAGGGCGTAGACCTGTTCCTGGAACTTGCGCATGCCGGTGCGCTGGAGCCGGCGCCATTCCTGGTACATCGACTCGATGGCGCGGGATGTGGCGATGAGGTCGGCGGCCTGGTCGTCGGCGCCGCAGGCGGTGCACCACAGGCGGATGTCGTTCTCCGACGGTACGGCCTTGCCGGTCAGCACGCGGGAGGTCTTGGCCGGGTTCCACCCGCATCGGGCAGACAGCTGCTTGCCGTCGATCCCGGCGTCGAGCATCAGCTCCCGCAGGCGCGCGGCGACGGCCTCGCGTGCGGCCTGGGCGCTGGAGGAGGGAGAGGTGGGCATGGGCTGTCTGCTCGGTGTCGGGTGGCTCAGACGGTGTACTGCTCGTGTGGGGTGCCGCGCTCCCACACCGCCTCGAAAGCGGAGACGCAGAGCTTGACCACGTCCGGGTCCTCGGACATGGAGTACTTCGGCGATGCCCAGTCACCGGCGCCCGTGAAGTGGTTGAACTGCACCACCTTGCTGTCGAAGACCCAGAAGTCGTTGCCGGGCAGCGCGATGTCGGATGCCAGCCGGCGCGGCAGCCAGCGGACCAGTTCCCCGGCCGCCAGGTTCACGACGGTCCCGGCGTGCTCGAAGCGGATGTAGTCGGTGACGGGCTCGGAGACGATGCGAGCCCGGCGCATCACGACGCCGCGGGCGACAGTCTCCTTCACCAGCGGCACCCAGCCGCCCCAGCCCGCCGTCGCGGGATCCGCGTCGGGGTGGATCCCCGTACGCCGGAACCGGTCGAAGTCTGCGGTCTCGTCGCCGACCCCGTAGACGTCGCGCATCTCCAGGTGCACGGCGGAATGCTGTGCGGCCCCCAGCAGCTCATCGAATTCCGGCACGTCGTTCTGCGACATCACACGCCTCTCTGAGGACCGGCACCATGCGGAGCGGGATCCGCACGACCGCCTCGTGCTCGGGGATGCCGGCCTCGTGGCCCGGCACCCATACGGTCTCACTGATCAGGGCCGACAGGCTCTCTTCGGCCTTCCACCCCTGGACCACGATCTCCTGCCTTGCCGCGTCCACCCAGACGGTGGGCGAGCCGTTGCCCTGGGTATTGGGGTCTATACCGACGAACTCTAGATCCATGGCGATCTCCCTTGTCCAGCCGGTTGCAGGCACTTGCGCACGAGACTTCCCCTCACCGACCGGAAGCGTCAAGATGCTCGTCGGTCAAGCCTGTTGGCCGCAGCGGTGACCGTCCCCGGGCCCGGTCCGAGGTCCTGGGGGAGCCGGCTGCTGCCGATGCGCGGACACAGCCGGCTCTAGTCCGCAGGTGTGCTCTGGAGGTTCATAGACGGCGGCGCGCTGCGGGGTCACGTGCGGCAGTGTGCCCGGCGGACGGGACGGGAGCCGTCCCTGGGACCGAGGCCGGCCATCCGCAGTGGGCGGCCGGCCGCTCTTTCTTCGCCCCTCATGCCATGCGACCGGGTGAGATGTGGAACCAACTGCGTCCGAGGCACATCTTTGAACCCGTTCAGTATCTACATTTCGGGGGTTCTCCTTGTCCGTGCAGCGCAACAGGAGCAGGTTCTGGCTCTCGGCCGGGGCGGTGGTGGCTGTGCTGGCGTCCGCCGGCTGGTGGCTCCACGGTGCGGACCAGGAACTGGAGGGGAAGGCCCCGGTCTCCTGCCACGAGGCCGTTCGCTTCCTTCAAGCCGCCCGCCTCCCCAAGGCCGCCCGGAGCAAGCGGTGCACGAAGGGGCAGTGGACGACCACTTGGTACAACATCGACTTCCAGATCTCGCGAGCGGAGGCGGAAGCATGGCTGCGCGCCACTTACCCGGGCGCACGTGTCGACCGCGACTGCGTGAAAGCCGACCTGTGCGCGCGGCCCGCCGCTCCCGCGGACGGGAGCGACAACGGCAACGCCGACTACCTGGCGGTCGACATCCGCTTCGAGGAGCGCGACCTCGCGCATGTGCAGGTCTCCGGAGGCACGTCGAACTGAGGTCGCTGGCGGATTGAGCTTGACCCTGTATGCGAAGACCTTCCCCGGCTCCGACGGGGCCGCCGCCGTGCGCTGGTACCGGATGGCCGCCACCGCCGCCGACCACTCCGAGGACGAAGACGTGCGGGTGTGGGTGCGAGGGCGGGCGGCCATCGCGCTCGGATACGAGGGAGCCTCCCTCGGCGTCGCCGACGTCCTCGCGGACCAGGCCCTGCTGGAGGGGCGGCGCCAGGTACGGGCAGTGGGCGGTCATCTGCCGTACGTACGCCGTGATGTCGGTGGTAGCGAGCAAGCCGCCTACCGGGCGCAGCGAGCCGGCGCCACACCGTCCGCTCCGACACCCCAGCGCCCCCGCAGCCACCCGCACATGGCCTGCCGTCAACCGGCCCACCGCACGCAACTCCAGCAGTCGACCCACCGCCGCGCCGCACATCTCAACCCGCGCGGCCTCCGGCAACGCACTCTGCTCCCCCACCACCACACACCCCACGACCGGGATGCCGGCTCGTCTGCGATCGATGTACCAGCGCGGTTACCGGTGCCCGGCAGGTCCTCGGCGAGCCGGCCTGTGAGTGCGCTCTGCGGGCATCGACCGGGTGAGGACGCCGAGTATAAGCAGAGCGAGCGCCGGCAGCACGGCGACGATGATTCCCATCGGCAAGGCGTCGGTGGCGCCACCCGCGCCGGCCAGCGGAGCAAGTGCCCCGCCGATCATGAACTGGCTGAAGCCGAGCAGAGCGGCGGCCGCCCCGGCGTGTCCGCCGTGGTCGGCCAAGGCCTGGGCCGCGGCGTTCGGCATGACCAGGCCCACGCTGGAGACCAGGACGAACAGGCCGATCAGGAGCACGGGCAGGGGTGCCCGTGTCAGCACCGCGCCCAGGACCGTGGTGCCACCGGCTGTCGCACCCAGCAGACCGGCGATCAGCAGCACGCGGGCGCCGGCCCGGGCCACCAGCCGGCCGCTGATCTGGGCGGCCGCAATGAGTCCGGCGGCGTTGACGGCGAACACGGCGCTGTACTGCTGCGGTGACAGGCCGTGGATTTCCTGCAGGACGAAGGGCGAGCCGGAGATGTAGGCGAACATCGCCGCGAAGACCAGGCCGTTGGCCAGGACGTACCCGGTGAAGACCTGGTCGCTGAGCAGCTGCCCGACGACAGCCGGCAGCGGCTGGCGTGACGCGGAGGACCGGGTCTCCGGCAGCTCTGCGGCGGAGGCCGCCAGCATCACGGCGCCGAGTACGGCCAGGCCCACGAAGATCCCCGGCCAGGCCGTGACGCGCAGTAGCTGACCGCCGAGGACCGGCGCGAGCACCGGCGCCAGTCCGGTGGTCAAGGTCAGTGCGGAGAAAAGATGTGCGGTGCGGATTCCGGAGGTGCGGTCGCGGACCATGGCGTTGGCGATGACGATGACGAACGCCCCGCCGATGCCCTGGACCAGGCGTAGGCCGATGAGTGTCCGGACGTCGGGTGCCACCGCGCAGAGCGCGCTGGCGATCGCGTAGAGGGCGAGGCCCGCCAGCAATGGACGCCGCCGGCCGTAGGTGTCGCTCAGCGGCCCGGCGATCAGCTGCCCGACGGCCAGCCCGGCCAGGCAGGCGGTGATGGTGAGCTGGGTGGCCGCGGCGCTGGCGCGCAGGTCGTCGGCGAGGTCCGGCAGTCCGGGCAGGTAGCCGTCGATGGACAGTGGTCCCAGGGCCACGAGCGCTGCGAGCAGGACGATGAATCGGGTTTGCCGGCCGGCGGCGTCGTTGCTCATGGCTCAGTACGCCACCGTGATGCGGCGGCGGATCGCGGTGCCGCTCTCGATCGTGTCGGCCAAGGCGATCGCGTAGTCGGCGTACGAGATGCGGCTGTTGCCGTCGTCGTCGGTGAGCAGGGTGTCCCCTGCGCTGCGGTAGGCCCCGGTCCGCTCGCCCGCTGCGATGACTGCGGCGGGTGACACGTAGGTCCAGTCGAGGTCGTGCACACCGCGGTAGAGGTCGAGCGCTTCGGACTGGGCCTCGGCGTTGGCCTTCCACAGCGCGGGGAAGTCCGGGTCGTCCATGACGCGGGTGCCGGTCGGCGTGCGCAGGCTCCCGGCGCCGCCGATGGTGACCAGGCGGGTGACGCCGGCTCGGCGGAGTCCGTCGATCAGCGCACGGGCGGCGCCGACGATCGTGGCGCGGTCGTTCTCCTGGCCGATCCGGGGGCCGACGGCCGACAGTACGGCGTCGTGGGAGGCGGCGAGGCCGGCGACCACGGCGGCGTCTGTGACGTCACCGGTGGTCACGGTCAGGGCCTTGTGCTCAAGGCCGTCGATGTGGCCGGCTCGGGTGACCGCGGTGACGGTGTGACCGCGACGCAGTAGTTCCTCGGCCGCCGGTCGGCCGATGTTGCCGCTGGCACCGAACAGGACGATCTTCATGTGTTGCTCCTTGGTTCTGATGGTCACAGGACGGGCTGGCCGTCGGCGACGATGGCCGCGGTGATGCCGCGCTCGGCGGCGGCGTGCTGGAAGCGCTGCTCGATGTCGGGTTGTTCGGTGTAGAACGGCGGGTTGTGGAACAGGCCGTAGTGCATGGCGCAGACGGTGCCGGCGCCGAGTGCGACGGCGGCCTCGACGCCCTGCTCGGGGGTCATGGTCGCCGGGACGTTGGCCGCGTAGCCCTCGAAGTGGGCGATGACGCCGTTGACCGGGACGAACGCGACGTCGAACGGGCCGTGGTCGCGGGCGATCTGCCACCAGCTGCCGTGCCACTGGGTGTCGCCGCAGTGGATGATCCGTCGGCCGGCGCCTTCGACGACCCAGGCGACCTGGTCGCAGTCGTTGCCGCGCCAGTCCAGCGAGGTCACCGGGGTGACGGTCAGCTTTCCGATGCGGCGTGACTGGCCCAGGTCCTGGGCGACGGGGGTGATGCCCGCCTCGCGCAGCCCGGCCGCGCTGGGGGTGTGGCAGCCGATCGTTCCGGTGGCCGCGATCCGGGCGATCAGGTCGTGGTCGTAGTGGTCGGGGTGCAGGTGGGTGATCAGGGCGTGGGTGCCGGTCGGGGTATCGACCGGGTCGACCGGCCGGTGCGGCGGCCCCATCACCGGCGCCAGCGCAGCGACGTTCTCAAGCGGGTCGATCAGCAGGCGGGTGTCGCCGAGACGGATCTCGACTCCGGCCCAGGCCAGCCGACGCACGGAAAGGGTGGAGGTCATGGGCAGCGACGCTAGACCGACGTTGTTGAGAAAGTCAACAAGCAAGTTTTGAATCTCAACGCCACGAGGTAGGGTGGGGGCATGCGCACCTACGGGCAGTACTGCGGCATCGCGAAAGCACTGGACACCATCGGCGACCGATGGACCCTGCTGATCGTCCGTGAACTGTTCGCCCTGGGTCCGTGCCGGCACACCGACCTGCGCAACGGGCTGCCCGGAATCGCCAGTAACTTGCTGGTCGACCGGCTCCGCGAACTTGAGGAAGCCGGCCTGATCCACCGCGAGGCCGCCCCGCCGCCGGTGGCCACCAGCCTGTTCTCCCTCACCGAGCGTGGCCGCGAGCTGGAGCCGGTGCTGCGGGAACTCAGCCGGTGGGGCGTGCCGCTGTTGCGCGAGCCGGGCGGCAGCGAAACCTTCCGCACCCACTGGCTGGACATGCCCGCCCGGGCGCTGATCGACCACCGCCCCGACCAGCCGGCCATCGCCCTGCAACTGCACGCCGACGGCAACGAAGACCTGGTCATCGAAGTCAAGGACGGCTCGGTGCACACCCACGCAGGCCGGGTCGACCACCCCACCGCGTCACTGACCGGACCGCCGCACCTGCTGGCCGCGACCCTGCTCGGCGACCTCGATCTGAGCGCCGCAGTAGAGCAAGGCCTGCGGCTCAGCGGCGAACGCGAGGCAGTACTGCGCATCCTGCCCCGCTGATCGACCGGCCGATCGCGGGCCGGCGATCTCAAGCTCTACCGAGTCTGCGCCGGTCTCACAAACGTTCCGTTCTGAGGAGTGGTCCGGCTCGCGGCCCGAAGCCGCCGATCTGGAGCGGTTTTTTTGGTTCTCAAAACCCGTTCTCACGCAAGCGTGTCGGGTCGGAGTGCCGCCCTGTGACCGGCCCCGACCCCTACAGCCCTCGCACTACAAACCCGTGGCTGGGGCGAGGAACTGCGCCGCCGCCAGCACAACGCGGCATGTCCGCATGGGAGCTCGCGGACCTCCTCGGCGTCCACGAGCACGACATCTCCCTGGACCACCTGCCCAACCAGCCGCTGCACGTCGTCCTCGAACTCGCGCGTCGCCTCGACCTCCACCCCGGCGACCTCACCCCGTACGCCGCCGGGGTCTACAACCACCCCCGCCAGTAGGACGCCCGCAACAATCTCACCGCCGACCGACTCGCCGCCCTCACGAAGCTGGGCATCGACTGGGCTTGACCCGGTTCGGCGCTGAGCCGGAGCGCACGAGACCCCCGGGCCGCGATGGTCCCGGGGTCTCGTGCGTCTGGACGCTGCAACACGGTGGTGCAACAGCGGTCCTGGACGCACTTCAGTGGCTGTCACCACAGGTCAGAGGTCCAACGCAGCTCGCGTGTTGCAGCAACAGCCCCAGGGCCGGCCACCGGCGGCGCGGGATGGTCACCTGGGCCTCCGCCAAGACCATCCCCGGTATACCCTCCAGTGCAACCCTCCCGAAGGCCGCCGTGGCCTCCAGCCGGGGAGGCTTGCCCCGGTGGACCGGGCGGGTGAAGGCCGGCCCTGCGGCATATCTGGGGGAGCGTCTCCGCCGTCCTGGCGTGGTGGAGGGGCGACTCACACGGCTTCAGGTGCGACGTGGTGCTGACCCGGGTTCGGGCAGTCCTGGCCGACGCGGGCTTCGAAGAGACCGCCGCCGGCGCCGAGGGCGTACACCCGATCCAGCATGCGCGCGGTGTCATGGTCGGCTGGATGCCCGAAGAACTCACCCGGACCCGCCGACGCCGGGGCCCCCGCCGCGGCCGCCGAACCGCCCCCGCCGACCTACCCGGGCTGCGGCACGCCTTCGGCCTCGCCATGGCGGCAGCACTGCCCGCCGCCGGCCTGACCGTGGGAGTACGGGGCGACGAGTGGCTGCTGGTCGTCTTGAGCCCGCATCCGGCACCCCTGAGACGAGGGCCGGCCCCAAGGCCGTCAGGCCGCCGGGCCCGGACCGTCGCGGACCGTGAAAAGCGCCCGCGCACCCGTCATCTCCAACAACCGCTCCAGCTGGTGCGGCAACGGCCCCGCCAGGACCACGGGACAAGCCTTGCGCAGGCGGATGAGAACGTTGAGGAAGGAGGAGTCGGCGAACCTCACGCCGGTGACGTCGAGGACCAGGAGCCGGGCGCCGGCGGCCTCACTCTCACAGGCGGCCTCCAGTCTCCCCGCCGTGTCCAGGTGTCGGCGTACACGTGAACGTGCCCAGTCACGTACGGATGAACGTGCCCAGGTGCTGATGACGTACTGAGGCTCGTTCGTGGGCAGCCTGCCGCTGGCCTGTTCGGGGTGGTGGAGGGCGGCTGACCGTGGTGCTGGATCCGCAACGGTGGATGGAACTTCGACGCTTTCGTGGGCTGCTTGAGTCCGGGGCTATGAGCCTGTCGGAGATCGCAAGGGAGACAGGGCTCAACCGCCGCACGGTCCGCAAATACCTGTCCTCCGGAGCCCCGGCTGCACCACCCCGGCGGGCTGGGGTTCGCCGCGGCCGCGGCCGCCGATGGATGGTGGATGAGGTCGCCCCGCTGATCGACGCCATGCTGCGGTCCGAGATCCTGATCAAAGGCGCCGTGGCTCGCGAGTACGGCTTCACCGGCACCTATCAGCGGGTGAAGCTCTACATGCAGGAGGCCCGCCCCCGCATCGCTCAGGAACTGGGCATCAGCCCTGGAGAGTTGGCCGGCCTGCACCGCAGGTTCGAAGTCGTGCCCGGGGCTCAGGCCCAGGTCGACTGGGGCGACGGGGGCCAGATCCTCGCCCACGTTGGGCCATCAGCGAGAGGGCCTCCTCGCCCAGGGCGCCCTGCTGGCGGCGTCCATCCCACACCGGAGGATCCCAGTTGAGTGAGTTGGTCAGCACCCGAATCCGCACCACGGCCGCCAAACTCGGCCTGCCCCACCTGGCCGAGAGCTTGAAGCAGTACGCCGGACGGGCGGACGAGGCCAAGATGGGCTACCTCGACTTCCTCGACCTCGTCCTCGCCGAAGAACTCGCCGTCCGCGACGACCGCCGCTTCCGCCAGGGCCTGCGGCTCTCCAAACTGCCCCACCACAAGACGCTCGACGAGTACGACTTCACCTTCCAGCCCGACCTCGACCCCCGCAAGATCAAAGACCTTGCCACCCTGGCCTTCGCCGAGGCCAAGGGCAACGCGGCCCTGCTGGGACCGCCCGGAGTCGGCAAGACACACATCGCGGTCGCGCTCTCGGTCGCGGCCTGCCGGGCCGGCTTCTCCGTCTACTTCACCACTCTCGACGACATGGTCCGCCAGCTCAAGGCCGCCGAGGCTGCCGGACGGCTCAACAGCAAGCTCCGCACCTACCTCCGCCCCGGCGTCCTCGTCGTCGATGAAGTCGGCTACCAGCCACTGGAACGGGCCGAGGCCAATCTGGTCTTCCAGGTGATCTCAAAGCGCTACGAAAAGGGCTCGATCATCCTGACGTCGAACAAGACCTTCAGCGAATGGGGACAGGTGTTCGGCGATGAAGTCCTCGCCACCGCCACCCTCGACCGCCTCCTGCACCACTGCGATGTCGTCTCATCCCGCCGGCTTCCTAGGAGGGCCGACGGGCGGGCAGCCCCGCCTTGGCTCGCCAGTAGTCCGCGTCGCGCGGGTCGGCCAGCCATCCGATCAGACGTTCAGCCCCTTCTCGGAAGGCCTGGGGCAGCAAGGTCAGATCAGCGACGGCAATGCTGAACCCATCAACGTCGTGGCTTGCGTGATCGGTATCGCACCAGCAAGCCACGTTCACCGCCGCGTCGACCGCGAGCTGGCCCAGGTCTGTCCACACCACCTGAAGCAGGAACTCCAGCTGGTCGCCCCCGTCGGCGTGCTCAATGACGCCCAGGCCGAGGATGATCGGCGTTCCTGGCTGAAGTCCAGGGAAGACCGCGTGGTCCGGAGCCCACTCCCATTCCGCCCCGACTTCGTTGACGCGAACCGCATCAACGGCACGGGCCGCATCCATCAGGGCTTCCACATCAGCAGTCGATAGGCCGGGGATCAGGTCGGTCAAGGGGACGTCGTCGAAGGCACCTCGCTTCATGCGTCGATCATCAGGTCTCTCCGGCTCACAGGCCAGGAGTTTCTGCCCCGAGGTTCCCTCTTCGCCCCACAAGGCTGCGCTTTGATGGCCGCCAAGCTGAGCACGTTCATCCGTACCTTGCTGAGCACCTCAATGAGTACGCGACACCAGGTCGAACTCGCCGGCACAGACGACCACCCACACGCCATCCGGCTCCGCCCTCACCGTCACCTGCGGCAACTCCATACACGCCTCCCGACCCGAGGGCCGGCAGAACGCCGACCCGTCACCCTGCGACCGTACGGACTTACCCGCCAGAACAGCACCACCACCACCCAGGGCGGTCAGGGCGGTCAGGGCGGTCAGGGCGGTCAGGGCGAACACCACACCGCGTGCCGCCGGTCCTGCCACCGCGGGGCAGGACCGGCGGCCGACGGCCAGGCCGCCAACAAAAAGGGGGCGATGAGTTGGGTGGACGGTCCTCGGTGCGTCCGGCCGGCGCGGGTCCGGCCCGACCGGCTCGTGGCGGTGGAACCCGCCCCCGGCGGCTGGCCCTGCACTTCACCGGCATGCGCGAACCCCTCCACCTCACCCCCGACGACTTCATCACCAGCCGGCTCCTGGAACTCGTCATCCACTCCGAGGACCTTGCACACAGCGTCGGGTTGCCGACCCCGGAGTTCCCGGCTCCTGCCGTCGAAACCGTCGTGGACTTGCTGTCCCGAATCGCCTTGCGGCGGCACGGCGCGACCAATGTCCTGCGCGCACTGAGCCGCAGCGAACGCGCACCTGTTTCCATCTCGGCGCTCTAGCCAGCGCAGGCGCCGAAACCCGTCAAAAGCTCACGTACCGCCCTCTGAGAGCCAGCTGCCGTCCCACCCCCTGTCGCATCGGGCGCTGTCGCACCCTGTGACCTGCGCAGATGGGCGTTTTACCCCCGTGCGAGGTCGGGGCGCGACAGCAGCCGGCTCAGGGTCTCCTTGGACGGCATTCGCCGGTGAGTTGCTACGGTGACGGCCGATCAGGGACGGCTTAGGTGGGGGGATCCGTGGGTTCGCAGTATGGAAGTGACCACGCAGGTTTCGGGTGCGCGGCTTGCTGCGCCGAGGACGCCCTGGTGGCGCAGGCGCACCATCAGAGCCACAACGGGGTCCGGGTCGAGAGGATGATTCAGGACGACTCGCATTTCATCGTCTCTGTCCAGCGCTGCGGCCTCTGTTCGCAGGCCTTCGCGAGCGTCTTCACCGAGTACGTTGACTGGGTCGCCTCCCAGGACGCGCAGTACCGGACCATTCTGCCGATCACGGACGCCGAAGCGGACGACCTGACGGCGGGGCGGTTGGGCCCACACCGGGTCGGAGCCCTCGGACACGGCCGCCGCCATCTGCAGAGCGACTGGCCGAGCGAGGCCGACGAGCCGTCCGTGTACTGGGACAGCGGCGTCTTCGAGGTGCGCGAGGGGTACCGACCCGGATGGCCTCGCAGGCCTGGCTCCGCCCCGTCTGCCGCCGCACACCCCTGGCCGCTGATAGCAACACGGCCCGTGTTACACCCCTGAGCTGGGCTTTCGCCTCTCCGGACAGCGGCCGGGCCGCGTTGTGGAGGGCGTGTTGCCCCCCTGCGCCCCGGCCAGCATCCCGCCCTCCCTCATGAGCTCAGCCGTGCGCGGCCGCCCTCGCACTGGACCAGGGCCGTTCAGAGGATGTTCGGTCTGCCTGTTCAGCCAGCGCGGAGTCCTGCCGTGGAGTAGGCGCAGAAGCCTGCGTGCCTGCGGCAGCTGTCGACATTGATCCCGCACCCGTCGCACAGCTCAGCACCGCGGGCGCCAGCGTCTTTCGGGCCCATCCCGGTCAGGCAGCTGCCGAGGAACACCCGCGGGACGTTGGCCGTCTCGTCATCGCTCGCCCGCCGAGTCTGCCCGATCCGCACACGGCTTCCGGGGCCGAATCCTGAAGCCCCACGGCGACGTGCGCGGCCGCTGCAAGCCAGCTACCTCCCACCCTGGAGGTGGCGCCCATGCGCGAACTGCCGCTCAACCGCCGCCAGCCCGACCAAAACGCCGGCCTCCGCCTCCGAGCCAGCCGCGGCGCCCACGGCCAGAACCGCCACCCTGTCGCGCGCCTCCGCGATCTCCTCGCCGAGGTGCGCGCTGTGGTCCGCGGCGTCCCGCAGCAAGCCGGGCCAGTCGATGCCGTTCCAGTCCGCTGCGCCCGTCAGGTCCAGGGTGCGCGGGATGGGAGGAACCAGCGCCATCCACACCACGAGGTGGCTGCCCACTGAAACCCTTCACCAGAAGCGGTACTGGCTGTTGTGCAACGCTGCAGCCGGCTACACAAGATCATTTAGGCCAGGCGGCACTGCTCTTGTCGCGTGCTGCCACAAAGCAATGGAACCCCAAATGCAGCAGAGGCCGGCGACGGCAAAGGTTACAGAGGCGACACCAAGGGTGTAGGCGGCGAAGGTGACAATCGCATGCTGAGCCAGGAAGAGAGTTATCGCGGTCACCAACGCATACCCGGCGACCAGTGCTTTGCAGCGTACGTGACGGGAGTGACGCTGCAGGAGCGTAATAACTGCCGCATTCGCGGCCAGAGCCAGCGCGACGCCCGCAGGAATGATCCAGTCTCCTTGGGACTGGGCCAGGTCAAAGATCCAGAACACGTACCCGACGTCTGTGTAGAACGGTGTGAACACTGTGCACAGCAGTAGAAGGCACGCAACGAGGAAGGGGAGCGGCACCAGCCGCTTCTCGGTGGCTACTGCCATCAGCTGGGGCTGCCTCTCGACCAGCTGTCTTGCATCCGCCAGGGGCTCCACAGCTTGGACGCGGACGTGGACGGCGAGTTCGCCGGTTGCGGTATGGACCAGAACGTCGGTCTCGTAATGCCCTGGTGTGTCCGGCTCCGGGCTGAGGAGGATGCCACCCGCGACGTAGCGGGTCTTCAACCACGGTTCCGTCTCGGCCGCCATGGTGGCTTGTGCGACTGGGGGACTGTCCACGGTGATCAGGGCTTGAGGTGCGGCCGCCCCGAGGACCATCGTGCCGAGGTCGAGGGAGTCCGCCGTCATTCGGGGCCGGGCGGCGGAGAGAGGGCGCGCCGCTTTCTCCGACACCCGCCGACTGTCGTCGCGTGTGAGTCTGTCCAGAGCGTCCTTGGCCGACAGGGCGAGGCCCACGTCCTCACCCTGCAGCAGCTCTTCTAGGTCGTCCACCACCCGTAGCCGCTCATCCCGGTCCGACGAGTGGACGGCTGCGTCGAGTCCGGGCGGAAGCGGAGCGGGTGCTGGGCCGCGGCGCCGGTTCCTGGCGATTGGCAGATCGCCGCCGTGGGTGCCGAACAGCCACAGCTGGGGGGTCTGGTGCCAAGTTACTTCCGCGATGCGGTCGTGGACGTAGTCGGCGAGTTCGGAGATGCCGATCTCGCCGTCGCCGTCGCGATCAGCCTCACCGGTGCGCAGTCCTTCCACCAAGGCGTCTGTGAACAACGACGGTCGCAGCGTGCTGCCCTGTCCCGGTACCAGGGTGACGGGCTGGCCGGCATCTTGCGCGTACTCGATGGCGCTGGATGCCGTGAACACCGCACGGCCCCGCCTCCCGCCGGTGTGCTTGAGTTCCTGGAAGCTGTCCTCCACGTGGGCGTCGGTGCCACCCCGGTGGAGCACGTCTCGCTCGAAGGCGCCGGCATAGCAACAGTCCAGGATGAGGACGGCTCGCTGTGCCCGGCTCGCCAGCATCTGTCCGCTCACGTACTCGGCCGGAACCGCTGTCGAGGCCAGCCTCGACTGCCGGGTGTCGACGGTCGCCAGAAACAGCTTTCCGGCGGCGTTCTTCACCCCATGGCACGAGAAGTGCAGCAGTAGCGTGTGGCGCGTGGAGCGATCGGCAAAGAAGTCCTCCACCTTCAGACGCAGCCGGTGGGAATCAGGGTCCTCCAGCACCTCCACGTCGAAGTTCCCGATGTCCGGGTCCCCAAGAACTTCTGCCAGGGCCTCGGCGTCCCTCGCCGGTGTACGAAGCACATCCAGTGCTCTGTCGCTGTAGTTGCTGGTCACCACAATGAGCGCCTGACGCTCTCGGTCAGCCACCGTCCGCCCCTCCCGCCTCACGCGTCATGCACGCCTCTAGCCACACAGCCGTGAGCGCACGCTGCTGGTCGGCATCGCCGCCGCTGATCTCAAGGCGCTGGTCGCCCAGCGTCAAAACGATGCCACTCGGCGTACTGCCGGAGGCACGGCCACGCCACTTTTCGACGACCGTCACCACCTGTTGCAGCAGGGTCGGCACGGCCGTGAGGGTTACCAGGAGAGCGTTCACCTGCTCCAGGCCGCTTGAGCGGGTGCCTGGGGGTGCGGGGGCGTCGAACGGGTGCCGGACCTCCTGCACGTTGAGTTGGAGAAGGTCCTCACGGAGGCCGTCCAGCGCCAGGAGCAGTGACTCGACGTCCTGGCCGGGCTGCTCGAAATCCTGGACTTCGATCCGCAGCTGTTCCATTACGGCTGTTCCCCTCACTCTCAGTGTGGCACCGCCCGGCGGAGTGTGCCTGCCTCACCACTGGGGCCGGAAGGTCGAGGCCTCTGGCCGCATCCATGTACGCGCCAGTGACGTCCGCCTGCCCAGGTCAGCGTTGGTTAGGTGTCTTTTGGGTCATCCTGCGCCCGCCTGATCCAAAAGAGACGACCGCACCTGAGCCAAGCTCCCAAGGGGCCGCCACCACCCGGTGGGCGGCCCCTCGCGCGTACCTGGCGGTGACGGCCTGCCCACGGTGAAGCGGTCAGCCGGCTGCCGCCGTGGGCCCCGCCCCGAACGGCGGCACATCGCCTGCCGTCGTGTCCAGGCGGATCTGCTGGAACCGCAGCGGATGACGGAACACCCCGTGGTCCACCGCCCGGTCCGCACTCACCTCCGCCACCACCTCCGGACGGACCCGCACCACGTCCAAGACGTCGCAACTCCCCCACGCCGAAGTGAACCGCACCCACTCGAACGGGTGCCCCGGGCCGGCCGCGGCAAGGTACTCGCCGACCTGTCGGGAGACGTCCGGCCGCAGCGGTACGGTCCAGCCAACCGCGCGCAGCCGGCCGCCGGCGTCGTGGCGGCGAGGACGAGGAGCTGGGGGCGGGGTGGGGGTGCCGGTGATCGCGCCGATGACCGCTTCGGTGGTGTCGCGTCTTCTGATCTTGGTCCAGCGGCCACGATAGCCCGGGAGGTATTTGCCGGTCAGGGGCTTGATCACGATTCCCTCGACCCCGGACACGTCAGTCCAGGTCTGGAGCCATTCCCGGGGGCCTTGGCAAGGTCCGTGGTCATCGGACACAGCGTCCAGGGGGCCGTCAGGGCGTGGTCGGCGAACAGGCCCTCCAGGAGGGCGCGCCGGTCGGCGTAAGGGCGGGTCAAGAGCTCCTGACCGCCGATCTGCAACACGTCGAACGCGACGAAGTAGGCCGGCCATTTGGCAGCGAGGGAGGCGGCGCCGCGAGCACGGGCGGCGGCCCGGCGCTGCAACGCCCCGAAGGACAACCGGCCCTCCGAGGTGTCCCAGACGACCAGCTCGCCGTCAAGGACCAGCCCTGCGGGGAGCTGCGCCTCGGCGGCGGCCACCAGGTCCGGCCACCGGTCCTGCACCAGCGCCCCGCGCCGGGTCTGCACCACCACCGTCCCGCCCGGCCCGGCGGGGGTGAACAAGATCGCGCGGTGCCCGTCGAGCTTCTGCTCGTAGGCCACTCCGGCCCGCAGGGCGGCCGGGCCCGGCACCGACTCGGCGGCCTGCGCGAGCATCGGCTCCACCGGCGGTCGCAACGTCACAGGGCCTCCCTCGCCCTCTCCTCCCTCCAGGATCGAACGAATCAGGCGAGGACGACGCCCCGCCTCGCCCATCTTGTGACTGAGCGCCGCAGATCCGCAGATGGCGTCTGATGACAGATTGAATACTCAGTTCCGTTCTACTCCACGGTGAGTGCGCGGGCGGCCGTCGCGTGGTCGCGGGCATCGCGGGCCCGCTCGGCGCCCGCGGTGCGGGCGCCACCGAAGAAGGGTGGGCCCCTCGGCCTTTGCGAACACCCCTACTGGACCGCCCCGACCGGTCGGCGCAGCCGACCTGCACCGTGCCGCCCGCACCCCCACGGGCCCGGGGCGGAAAGCCGCAGCATGAGCCGCCCCATCGACCCCGCACCCCCACGGCCCACTCCGGTCTCGACCGGGCCGTGCGTCCGCTGCCGCCGGGCCACCACGCGCTACGGAGCCGGCGCCAGCCCCCTGTGCGCGGCATGCCGACAGGCCCGGGCGGAACGGCTCGACCGCCCCTGACCGTGACCGACCCCCCACCACCGCCCGCAGCGATCACCCTCCTGCTGCCCGACGGGCAGGAGATCGGGCGCGTGCGGCTCTACGAGCGGCTCCAGATGGACACCGGGCTGTGGATGTACCGCATCGGGTACCCCTGTGGCAGACCACCGAGGGCGGTGTCGAGCCGGCCGAGTACAGCACGTGGGTGACCTCCGCGCAGCTGCGCCCCATCCCCGGCGTCGCCCTGGCCCAGGTACCCACCCACCGCAACCCCACCGGCACGCCGGCCCCGGCGACGCCGTGAGTGTGGGTGCTGGACGGCCGCACCAGCGCACGGGCGGCCACCGTGCACGCCGAGGGATGCCAGCTGGCGACCGACCGGGCCGTGCCGGTCAAGACGACGGCCGCCCTCGACGCCCTCGGCCGACCCGGCACGCTCGCGTGCACCGGATGCGACGCCGCCGAGACACTGCTGCCGATCCTCACCCACGGCCAGGAGGACGGGCACACCCCCGGCGACTGACCGAAACTGGCAGGTCAGACGGTCGGGGACCCCTTGTGTCGTGCGCCTGGTACCCGTGGTCGTCCCGGTGCCAGTCCAGGAACAGCACCACGTTCCTGTATGCGCCGCTGCCGGCCCGGTGGCTGATCACCGGAGTATGCCAACTGCCGTTGCGGTCCACGCGTGAGGGCGGCGCGCACCCGTGGGGCCGAGGCCGACGTCCCGCCCGCCCGGAGGGCGCCGTAGGCGGCCTGCCACAGCGTGGCGAGGGCGACGTAATCGGTGGTGTCCGGCAGCTTGGCGTAGAGCTCGTTGACGAAGGAGTTCAGCGTGAGCACCGCCCCGTCGGCGGTGGTGAGGCCGCCCCTCGCCGCCCCGCGCCGCGTGAGGTCGGCCGGGAGGATCGCGCAGCGGCCCGTTGGTCGCGCCAGGAGATACGGGATCGAGGGAGGACCCTGCCGGGGTGCGGTCGGTGGCGGGTGGCCGGGGCAGGGCTGAAGCTGGAGGTGGCGGCCGGGCGCCGGGAGAAGCCGGCGAACTTGCCTTGGGGCCCGTGCGCAGGCGTCGGGGGTACGGTCGGGTGATGTGAAGCCCGGGATCGGGGAACCGGAAGTGGTGCCCTGGCCCGCCAGGGGGCCGGGGCGCGCGGATGCCTGGCTTTCTCACCGGAAGAAGGATCATGATGTCGCACGAAGAGGACGACGGGCGCACCGGCGGCGACGGCGTCGCACGCCGTCGTCCGCTGAGCGAGCGGCACGTCGACGAGACGGTCGAGGTCGCGGTGCCGGTGCGTACGGCCTACAACCAGTGGACGCAATTCAAGACGTTCCCGCGTTTCTCGGCCGTGGTGCGCGATGTCGAGCAGGTCAGGCCCACCGTCACCGCCTGGACCCTCGGCTACGGCCCGGTGCGCCACCGTTTCGCGGTCGAGATCGTGGAACAGGACCCCGACGCCTACCTGGCCTGGCGGGGCCTGGAGCAGTATCCCACCCATGAGGGCGAGGTCGAGTTCCGGCCCACGGAGTCCGGGGGCACCGCGGTCACCATCCGGATGCTCCTGCGGCCGCGCGGCGCCCTGAGGGTCCTCACCCGCTCCTCCAGGGTCACGGCGCTGGCCGCTCGGCTGGTGCGCGCAGAAATCGTCAGCTTCAAGGACTTCATCGAAGGGCTCGGCCAGGAGGGCGGCGCCTGGCGCGGCACCATCCGCAACGGCCGTGTCCAGCACGACACCCCGGAACCGCCCAGGAGCCGTGTCGCCCAGTGGCCCGTCGGCTGACCTGCCCGCCCGACACGGCAAGAGAAAGGCCAAGCGATGCAGAACCCGCCCGGTGAGGAGCCGGACACCTCCCTCTCCGTGACACCGCCGAAGAAGTGGGCGGCCGGGGTCCCCGCCGTCGTGCACGCGCTGGAGTACTCCCTGGAGCAGACCTCCCCGCGCAAGACCGGGGTCGACCTGCTGACCATGAACCAGGTGGGCGGGATCGACTGCCCCGGCTGCGCGTGGGCGGACCCCGCCCCGGGCCGGCGCCACCGCAACGAGTACTGCGAGAACGGCGCCAAGCACATCAACGACGAGGCCACCACGCGCCGGATCACCGCCGACTTCTTCCGCGAGCACAGTGTGTCCGACCTGGCCGCCCGTTCCGACATGTGGCTCAACCAGCAGGGCCGGCTCACCGAGCCGATGATCAAACGGCCCGGATCGGACCACTACGAGCCCATCGGCTGGAACGCCGCCCTGGGAGTCCTCGCGCAGGAACTCAAGGGGCTGGACTCGCCCGACGAGGCGGCCTTCTACACCTCCGGCCGGGCCAGCAACGAAGCCGCCTTCGTCTTCCAGCTGTTCGCCCGCGCCCTGGGCACCAACAACCTCCCCGACTGCAGCAACATGTGCCACGAGTCCAGCGGCTTCGCCCTGAACGAGACCCTCGGCGTCGGCAAGGGCACCGTGAGCCTGGACGACCTCCACCACGCGGACCTGATCTTCCTGGTGGGGCAGAACCCCGGCAGCAACCACCCGCGCCAGCTCTCCGCCCTGGAAGAGGCCAAGCGCAACGGCGGCCGCATCGTGGCGGTCAACCCGCTGCCGGAGGCGGGGCTGCGGCGCTTCAAGAACCCGCAGAAGCCGAGCGGGGTCCTGGGGCGGGGCACCCAGATCGCCGACCGCTTCCTGCACATCAAGCCCGGCGGGGACCTCGCCCTGTTCCAGGCACTGAACCGGCTACTGCTGGAGGCCGAGGACGCGCGCCCCGGCACCGTCCTGGACCACGACTTCATCGACGCCCACACCTCCGGATTCAAGGAGTTCGCCCGGCACGCCCGCACCGTCGACTGGGACGACGTGCGCGCGGCGACGGGACTGACCCGCCAGGAGATCGAGAACGTCCGCGACGAGGTCCTCGCCTGCGAACGAGTCGTCGTGTGCTGGGCAATGGGCATCACCCAGCACAAGCACGGCGTCCCCACCGTCCGGGAGATCGTCAACTTCCTGATGCTGCGCGGCAACCTGGGACGTGCCGGCACGGGCGTCTGCCCGGTGCGCGGCCACAGCAACGTCCAGGGCGACCGCACCATGGGCATCTGGGAGCAGATGCCGGACAGCTTCCTGGACGCCCTGCGAGAGGAGTTCGGCTTCGACCCGCCCCGCCCGCACGGCCTGGACTCGGTGAACGCGATCAAGGCGATGCTGGAGGGCCGCGTCAAGGTCTTCCTCGCCCTGGCCGGGAACTTCGTGCGCGCAGCGCCCGACAGCGAGGTCACCGAGAAGGCGATGCGCAGGTGCCGGCTGACCGCCCACATCTCCACCAAGCTCAACCGCTCGCACACCGTCTGCGGCGACACCGCCCTGATCCTGCCGACGCTGGGGCGCACCGAGCGTGACGTCCAGGCCGACGGCGAGCAGTTCGTCACCGTCGAGAACTCCATGAGCCAGGTGCACACCTCCCGGGGACGGATCGAACCGGCCTCGCGCATGCTGCTCAGCGAAGTCGCCATCCTGTGCCGGCTCGCCCGGCTCAGCGTCGACGGCACGGGGGACATCCCCTGGGCGAAGTTCGAGGGCGACTACGACTCCATCCGCGACAGCATCTCCCGGATCGTGCCGGGCTTCCACGACTTCAACGCCCGCGTGACCCGCCCGGGAGGCTTCCAGCTCCCGAACCCCGTCAACGAGGGCGTGTTCCGGACCGAGACCGGAAAGGCACGCTTCACCTGCAACGAGCCGGTGGTCCCCCTGGCTCCCGAGGGACACCTGCTGCTGCAGACCCTGCGCTCGCACGATCAGTGGAACACCGTCCCGTACACCAACAACGACCGCTACCGCGGTATCCACGGCAGCCGCCACGTCGTCCTGGTCAACCCGGCCGACCTGTCCGCGCTCGGTCTCGCCCAGGGCGACCGGGTGGACCTGGTGAGCGTCTGGGAGGACGGCACCGAGCGCCGGGCCGAGAACTTCGAGGTCGTCTCCTATCCCGCGGCCAAGGGGTCGGCCGCTGCCTACTACCCGGAGACGAACGTCCTAGTGCCGCTCGACAGCGTCGCCGACATGAGCAACCAGCCCACCTCCAAAGGCATCATCGTCCGCCTGGAACCCACAGGCGACCGGTGCAAGCCGGCACCCGTCTGACCAAGACCGGGCCCGAGGCCGGGGCCGGGAACGTCGCGCCCCGGCGGCCCCCGCACGGGTGGAGATGCCGCGCAGGCCGGCCACGACCCGGGCGGCGACATGAAGCTGATCTCGCCGGCCCTCGTACTGCTCTTGGCCGGGCTTCCCTTAGTGGTCGGCGGTGGGCTGGTGCCCAGGATGCTGTATCGGGGCGCGACGTACTCGGCGTCGGCCATGGAACCCACGTATTCCAAAGGGGATCTGCTGCTGTTCCGCAAGGGCCCGGCAGAGGTCCGGCGCGGGGATGTGGTGCTGGTGACGATGGGCCCCATGGACGGTGGTGCGGACCGCGGGGGTCCGGTGGTCGAGCGGGCCCTGGCGGTGGGTGGCGACACGCCGCGGGTACGCGAGGCGACAACCGGGACGGTCGTCGTGACGCAGCAGGGAACCTGCTCGCCTCCACCGATCGACGGCCGCCCGCGAAGGCCGTGCGCGCCCCGGCGGGGCCCGTCGCAACGGCCCGGGACCCGCACCGTCAGGGCTCGCGCTCCGTCTCCAGGCGGTCGGCCATGCCCTACTGGAGCGCGAGCTTGTCCAACGCCGTGGTCCAGTCAGCGGCGATGGCGTTCTGCGCCGCGGTGAGCTGTACCTTGCCCGAGCAGACCGCCTTGGACAGCTTCGCCTCCACGGCGTCCTTCGGATTGTTGGGGCCGGCGCCCGGCTTGTGGTCGGGAGACAGCGGCACGACCCAAAGGTTGCGCGGATCGTCCGGGTCACCACCGAGGACCAGCGAGATCAGGTGGTCGTACTCACTGTCACCGATCGGCCCGGTGTAGCCATACGACTTCGCGTTCGCCTGCTTCTCCGGACCGGTCACCGACACCGGCGGCCGAATCGTCCCCGTGTACCCTCACCGGCACACCGTGGAGGCCAGGTTCGCCTGCGCCACCTTCGAGTTGAGAGCACCAGGAGTGCGCGCTGCCGCACCCGAACCGGCGGCACACGCAGTTCCCGCCCGCGACCGACACGTGGACGTGACACCCGCAGGTCAGCTGCTCCTGCGCCGTCAGTCCAAACTGCTCGCCCAGCCACTGGTAGCGCCGCCGGACGTGCAACGACGGCTTGACGGGCAGCGGAGATGTCGCGACCGCCGCCACCACGGCTCCGGCACTCGCCGCGTGGCGGGCCCCTCACGGCGGATGCGCACGATCTCCTCCTCGAGCTCACGCATCTCGGTCACCGGTTTCGCGGCGAACTCCAACTGCTCCTTCTGCCCTCCTTCTCGAACCCGTGCTCCCGCCGACCCCTTGTACCCAGGTGCTGCCAAGGCGAACGCTCAGCGGCCGCCAGCACCGCCCCCGACACGGCGGGCGGGGCGCCACTGTCCGCGTCCACGTGCAGCAGCTCTTCTTCCACGCCTACGCTTCGCATGCGGCCGCCTGTGGATCGCACCGTCAGATCCCCGCACCTGCCCTGGCTCCCCCGACCATGCCGCAGCCCTGGTACGTGAGGATCCTGGATTCGGCACGGCCCCACGTGGTGTACGAGCGAGAGCGGGGTAGACGCGGCACGGAGAGACGCCGGCCGTCGGCAGCCGGGCGTCGCCCCGCGGTCGTCTGCATGGCCGGCCGTGCCTACACCCCGAAGATGCCACCACCCGCCGTGGACAGTCCCGTGAAGTGCGTGGCGTCGGCAAGGACGAACCATGAAAGCAGCAGTGTACGAAGGACCGCGGACGGTGAGGGTCAAAGATGTCCCCGACGCGAAGATCGAGCACCCGTGCGACATCCTGGTGAAGATCACCACCACCAACATATGCGGCTCCGACCTGCACATGTATGAGGGGCGGACCTCGTTCGAAACGGGCCGGACGCTCGGCCACGAGAACCTCGGACAGGTCGTCGAGGTCGGCAAGGCCGTCAGCAAGGTCCAGGTCGGCGACTGGGTGGTCCTGCCCTTCAACATCGCCTGCGGATTCTGCAAGCAGTGCGAGCAGGGCCTCACGAACTACTGCCTGACCATGCAGCCCAAACCGGACATGGCCGGCGCCGCGTACGGCTTCGCCGAGATGGGCCCGTACCAGGGCGGCCAGGCGGAGCTGCTGCGCGTTCCATACGGCGACTTCAACGCCCTGCGCCTGGGTGAAGACGCCGCCGAGCGGCAGCTCGACTACGTGATGCTGGCCGACATCTTCCCCACCGGCTACCACGCCACCGAAATGGCGGGCGTCAAGCCCGGAGACCAGACGATCGTCTACGGAGCGGGCCCGGTCGGCCTCATGGCCGCCTATTCCGCCATCCTCAAGGGCGCCGGCCGCGTATGGGTGGCCGACCACCAGCCCGATCGGCTCCGTCTCGCCGAGGAGATCGGCGCCATCGCCATCAACACCGCCGAGCAGGACCCGGCTGAGGTCGTCAAGGAAGCGACCCTGGGACTGGGCGCGGACAACGGCTGCGAATGCGTCGGCTACCAGGCCCACGACCCCCAGGGCAAGGAGGACGCGACCCTGACCATGAACGGACTCATCGACGCGGTCCGATTCACCGGCTGCATCGGCGTGGTCGGTGTGTTCCTGCCCGAGGACCCGGGCGGCGCCGAGGCCCAGGGCGAGCTCGAAGCCCAGGGGAAGGTACCGCTGGACTTCGGCATGCTCTGGTTCAAGGGCCAGCGGATCGGCACCGGCCAGGCACCCGTCAAGCGCTACAACCGGGCCCTGCGCGACCTGATCGCCGGCGGCAAGGCCGAGCCGAGCTTCCTCGTCTCCCACGAACTCGACCTCGACGAGGCCTCATCGGCATACGAGCACTTCGACAACCGCGACGACGGCTGGACCAAGGTCGTTCTCCACCCCAACGGTAATAGTCAGAGCACGAATGGATCCTCCCGACACACACTGCAGGAACTGCGCCAGGAAGCGACGGCGCAGGGCATCGAAGGCCGCTCCCACATGAACAAGCAGCAGCTGGAACGGGCACTCAAGCGTTGAGCAGCGCAGGCCGGTGAGCCGGATCAGCCAGGACGAAAGAAAAGGGGGCGCCCAGGACGTCGAAGCGGGAGGTGCGGGTCGCCGGACATCATGGGCCTCGACACTCACACTCCGCTCCGGTCCGTCGCGCCCGCGTGCGCCCTCTCGCCCTCCCCCGCCGCGTCCAGTTCCCAAATGACGGCCGGCCAGACGAGGGCCGCCCTCGCCGAGCGCGGCGTCACGGGCAAGGCGATTCCTTGAAGGCGACCTTGGAGGTGTCATCGGCGACGCCCACGACTGCGACGGGTCAGTACCAGCGCGGTGATCACAGCGTCGGCGAGTCGCTCGATCCTCGTGCACCATCTGGCGGGCCTGTCGTTCGGGTGCAGTCGAGGTCGGCCCCGCGGAGGCGCTCACCCGTAGGGCGGCGGAGATCGCCGCCGGCGACCTCGCCGCGACCTCGGCGCCCGGGCCGGGCCGTGCGGGATCGCGGAGTTGCACCAGCCGACCCGCACGCAGAACACCATGGTCGACAGACTCATCCAACTCCTTTTTCGAGAGCGGGAGTTCAGTGCCAACGCCTCTCACCAAATGCGGACTGCGCTGACCGGGCTCCGGCTGGGCCATCAACGCCGCCCAGGGGGTGCCGCCGGGCGGCGGATCTGCATCCCGCCGTCCGCGAAGCCCCGGCTCGGGCAGGCCATTGGGAGGCGACCGTCGAGGAGGTGCTGCGGCTGACCCGGCCGGACACCGCCGAGGAGCATGCCGTCCCCCGCGAGTTGCCAGCCGAGTGGCCGGGGGCTGGCGGTCTGCCTCGCGTGTTGAGCGACGTTCTGTATGAACAGGAACTGAGGCTGGCGACAGCGGCGGTGACCACGTCCGTGACAGAGGTCGGATGCCCAGGGTGTTTCCTTGGTGTGCGACGACACGGTGGACACGAAGAGCCGACGCGTGAGGGGCTTATGCCTCGGGCTGTACCCACCGCTTGATGATGTGCGGCGGGGAGAACAGAGCGGGCCATGCTTGCAGGCGAAGCTGCTCGGCGGTCTCGGGCGACTCATACGAGTCGATGTCCGCATCGACGGCAGCAGCGAGGTTCCGCCGGGAAGCTCGTACCCGAATCCAGTCGGCTGGCATGTCGAAGCGTGCTGCGTCGGGGAGGTAGTCGGTGCAGCCCATGACGACGAGGCGTCCCGAAGCCAGGTGGAGACTGGCCTCGATGACGTGGTCAAAGTCGTCCCTGTCGTCGTCGGGCTGTTCTGCGAGGACATGGACGCTGACGGCCACGGTGACGTTGACGGCGGTGCCGATGGCCAGGGCCCCGTCGGTGATGCCGAGCCCGTCCAGGATGGTCTGTTCGGTCCATGCATCGCCGAAGTCGCCTTCGGATTCCTCGTCCATGACGTGGATCTGGTGGTAGTCCGCGAAGAGTTCAAGGTTTGTCGCCACGAGGGCATCATCGCTGCTGCCTGATGAAGGCAGGGTAGCGGGGTGGGGTTGTCTTCCGGCGGGGTGATCCGTACATAAACACTGGCCCGTCTGGAGAGGTTCCGGCTGATCGTTGCAGGTCAGGTGGAGGCTGTCGGTGCTGATCGTGGACTCGGACGTGCTGCTGGCGGAGGCACTCTGGCCGCGAGGGGCGGATGCCGCCGCGGTGATCAGGGCCGGACTGGAGATAGCCGCCCTGGGCATGGGGCACCGCCGGATCGCCGCCCACCTGGGCCTTGCCGACGGCACGGTCCGTGGCTGGTTGCGGGCGTTCGCCGGGCGGGCGGAAGTCGTTCGCCGCCACTTCACAGTCGCTCTCGTCGCGCTCGCGGACGACCCGGTGATGCCGGATGCGGCGTCTTCGACGCTTGCCGACGCCGTCGCGGCGGTCGTGTCCGCCCATCGGGCGGCCGCGATGAGGTGGCCGCACATGCTCACGGTATCGCGGTGGGAGTTCGCCGGAAGGGTGATAGGCGGCAGCGTGAAGCCCAGGTCGCCGGCCTTTTCGCCGCGCGAGGTCAGCCATTCGATGTCATCGTCGGGGCGGGCTATGTAGCCGGTCGAGGCTGGTGCCGATGAAGACGGTGGCGCTGAAGGTCATGAGATCTGCGCAAACGCGGCATCGGACACACGATCCCGGAGAACAACGACCAGAAGAAGCACCGCCGAAACCGGGGGCCAAGCTGGCCTGTTAACTGCACTGACGGTGCTCACGCCCCGGCGCCGTGATTCGGGGTGGGGCGGCGGTCAGACCCTGACCGCCTGTTCTCGATGACGAGGGCCACACCCGCTCGCGCCAGGCGTTCGGGGCCCGGGAAGCGGATCGCCGCGTCGGAATTCCGAGGAGCGGTGGCGGGACGAACTACGCCTGGCTATGGGACAGTTCATGATGTCGTCACCGGCTGCCGGGGGAAGGGCGGAACATGGCGCACGAAGAGAAGGTCATGCTGACGGCTCGCGAGGTGAGCTACTTGTGGCCGGGCGTCCGTACTCACTCGGTGTATGTGAATGCGCTGGCCTATGGGGTGCGGATAGCAACGGATAGCTGGCCGACCACTACGGGGTACGCCAGCAGGACGTCGTATAACGCCGACGACGTGCGCCGAGTGGCCCCGCAGGTAGCAGCCAAGCCACTCAAGGCGCCGTCCCGAATACCGTGCTGTCTGCTGCTGATCGTTCTGGCAGCGGTACCGGTCGTGTGGCTGGTGATGGCTATACGACCCGTCTGCTGCCGATAGTTCTGGCGCCGGGACCGGTCGTGTGGCTGGTGATGGCTATACGAGGCGGGCAGCAGAGGTCAAGTGTGTGGTTGCGCGGCTGGCCAGCCGCGAGATGCTGGGGTGTCAAGTGCATCATCTCTGGCTCATTGGGCAGGGCGCCTCCGAGCCTCAAGGAGAGGCCGGTCAGATGCCTGCACGCGTGAGTCCGGCGTCCGCACGTCCGTAACCGAGCACCTGGGTGAGGACTTGTCGGAACGTGATGAGGTTTTCGGCCGGCGCTTCGATGACGGCCTCGATCTCGCTGTCGGTGCAGAGAAGCCATCGAACTTGCGCGCGATATGGAGCCCCGGTCAACCCCCTCTGCGAACCGTGCCGCGAGGAGCGGCGGGCGCAGTACGGAACCTGAGATGGACCAGCACTCCCCCAGTGCCGTCTCCCGTCTGGAGCGCCTGCCGTCTGCTTTCCCGCCCGAGACTGGTGCTGCTTCGACACATGAGCGGAGCGGCCCCAGGCCCTCCCTTACGGATCTTGTCGGACCAGCGCGCGACGTCGGGCACCCGCGGGGCCCGGAGGAGGGTCTAGCCGAGCAGGCGCCGCAGCCAGTCCCGTCGGGCCGCGACCGCGGTGCGGCTGACGGCCGCGTCCGGGGCGAGGGTGTCGAAGCCGTGGAGGGCGCCGGGCCAGACGTGGAGTTCGACGTGGCCGCCGGCCCGCCAGAGGGCCTCGGCGTAGGCGGTGACCTCGTCGCGGAAGGTTTCGGCGGAGCCGACCTCCAGGTAGGCGGGGGGCAGGCCGGTGAGGTCGTGGGCGCGGGCGGGAGCGGCGTACGGGGGGAGGTCGGGGGCACGGTGCAGGGGGCCGAGGGCAGCCTGCCAAGCGGTGGCGTTGGAAGTGGCGTCCCAGGTGTCGTGGCCGGCGGCCTGCCGGGCCGAGGAGGTGGTGCCGCGGTCGTCCAGCATCGGGCTGAGCAGCAGTTGTCCGTACGGCGCGGGGCCGCCCCGGTCGCGGAGCAGCAGGGTGAGGGCGGCGGCCAGTCCGCCGCCGGCGCTCTTGCCGGCGAGCACGATCCGGTCGGGGTCGATCCGCAGCCGCCCGGCGTGCTCGGCGGCCCAGCGCAGGGCGGTGCGGCAGGCGTGCAGCGGGGCGGGGTAGCGGGCGGCGGGGGCGAGCGGGTACTCGACGGAGAGCACGGCCAGCCCGAGCGGCTCCGCCAACTCCCGTAGCACGCGCGGTAGTACGGCGTACGCGTTGCCGCCGATCAGGCCGCCCCCGTGCAGGTACAGCAGCGCGGGCAGCGGGCCGTCCGCCCCGGCCGGGCGGCCGGAGACCACGGCGACACCGTCCGCGTCGTGCTCGGCCGCCTCGAACCGTCCGCCGTCGGCGAGTTGGCCCAGCGTCGGCCTCGGCCGCCGTTCGGCGTCCCGCCGCTGCCAGGCCGCCAGCCCGCCGGGCGTCAGCGGCGCGGGCACCCCGCCGCGGGCGGCCAGCGCGACGGCCAGCTCGGGGTCCAGGTACGGAACGGTCTCCATGCGGTCGAGTATGCGCGCAGCCCGACGGGGAGCGGCAGGCAGAGTTGACGTCCGTTCCCCACGCTGGTTTGGACCATTCGCCGGGGTGGCTACCGCAACGGAGCCGGTCGGCTCACCCGATCTTGTTGGTCGTGAGTCACCTTCTTCGCACCAGTCGTGTGGATCGCCCCAGCGCCTGAAATCGAACGCCTCTGGCTCGGGGTGCTGTCGGAAGTGCTGAACAACTGCTGCTCGTCGGTGCAGTGTCCGGCCTGCTCGGCGCGCCGGTCGCGCTGCTGCCGGGCCGCTATGGCAACCGTCTCGGCGGCCCCTCGCACTGCCGTAGGAAACGCATGAAGTTCGCATGCATGGGCGACGGGCGGCCGGGCACTCGACGGCTCGGAGGTTGACAACCATGGTTCCCCTGCGGCTTCGCGGTGAAGGTCCTCTGGTGGGTCGCCATCGCGGTGCTGGTGCTGTGGCTGGTCGGTTTCGTCGTCCGTCCCCAGGGCGGCAGCGGCCGTTGGTATCGCTGGTAGCCCTCACCCCGATCGGGCCCCGCAGCGCCGCGCGGACCGCCTCCGGGTCGCAGGCCTCCACCACCGTCCGTGACCATCGGCCACTCCCAGCCTGAGCCTCCGGCGCCGGCGCGCGCCCCTTGCCCCGTCGGGCTTCCCCATACGGCCGGCGGTCAGGTTTCCCTCCCGGCAGCCGCGCGGGTCGCGACGTCTCCCCTACCCTGTCGATGTGCTCCTCTGTGCTCGGCCGAGGGGTGGGCACCGAACGGGGAGTCGCGAAGCATGGTGCACGGGTGCGAGGGACGGTCTTCTGCGCTCAGCCGCCGCAGTGTGATCGGGGGGCTGGGGGCGATTCCCCTGCTGCTGGGCGGCTGCGCCTCCAAGAGCAAGGGCGCCGCCCCGCCGCGGTCCGCGCAGGCCACGAGTCCATCCCCGGGCACGACGACTGGTGGAGACGGCACCAGCGGCGGCAGCGGCGACCTGGTCGCGATGATCATCCGGCACGGTGAAAAGCCCACCGGCAGCAAGAAGGGCATGGACGACAACGGCAAGCCGGACAGTCACTCCCTGACCGACCGGGGCTGGGCCCGGGCCAACGCGCTGCCGCGGCTGTTCGCCCCGAAGCCGGCCGCCGGCCTGGTGCGGCCCGTCAAGGTGTACGCCGCCACCGATCAGGGGCCGGACGCCGGCGGGCACCGGATGCGACAGACCGTCACCCCGCTGGCCAAGCAGCTCGGCCTGTCCGTCGACCTCACCTACGCCGAGTCGAAGGAAGCCGATCTGGCGGCGGCCGTCTCGGTGGCCGCCGGCCCCGTGCTGATCTGCTGGGAGCATTCCCGGATCCCCGCGATCGTGAAGGCCCTCGCGCCGCGGAGCGGCGCCCCCACCTCCTGGCCGGACCGCTACGACCTGATCTGGGTCCTCACCCGCACCGCAGGAACATGGTCGTTCAGGGAAGTCGACCAGCACCTCCTCGACACAGACGCCTGAGTCAGGCTCTTCCCGGCACCCCGCCAGAACGCACGCTGGCCGCAGCGAGACGGCTGGTGTGGGTCGACCCGGGTGTCGTGGCTGGGAGATTACCTACCTTCGCCCCCTTCGACGCTCTGTCCCACCTCGCCGGCGCATGACCTTCCCTCGAACCGCAGGTGCCGGCCACAGCTTGGGATGGAGCAAGGGAGGCGGACCTACATCAGGGGGCTGACGCCGCGCTGATGGACAAGCTGCGCGCTCGCGCCTGGGATCCAGCCCTGCGGTTCGACAGGGCCCAAGTTCCGCTCGCCTGGATCGAGGAGTACTACGGCCAGGAAGGGCTTGTGCGGATCCAGGGAAGAATCATATCTCGCGGCAGCGAGGGAAAGGTCACGGTCGATGCCCGAGCGGAGGAGGTCGCGTGCTACTTCGCTGGCGCTCCCCGCGGGCCACTGTTCGCGCCGATCAGTGGCCAGGAGGTCGCTGCCGCGGAGCGGATCGTCGGGCACCCTCTGCCGGAACTGCTCCGACGGATTCACACCGAGGTCGGCAACGCGGCTTCGGGCCCGATGCAGGAGTCGCTTCACTGGTCGCAGGCGAGCGCGTGCCCGGGACGCCTGGCTGACTGGCAATCCTCGCTTCGCATGCCCCAACTCCACCGCAAGGAGGGGCTGCCTGCCTCATGGCTGTATCCCGTGCCAGGTGGTTGCACGATGGAGTGGCACGTCTCGTTGCTCGCTGTAGACAACCCGGCGCCGCTCTCCACGTGGACGGGTGGGGGCCCGGCTGGGGCGATGACCCACACGACGGCCTCCGCTACGCGAGTCCGTCGCTGCGGGAGCGGTTGTGGACCTGGGCGTGCGCCGGCGACGTCTGGGCTCCCGTGCACGAACACGCTGAGCCACGACTGCTGCTGCCGCACAACGGCTGCTGGCCCTTCATCCTAAAACGATCAGTAACCACCGCTGCGGGAACTTCATCTCATGCTGTGGCCAGGAAGGTTTGCCTGGTTGCTCGTTGTGCTGGTCGGATGTGACGGCTTCGACCGGCAGCGGTGCGACGCACCAGCGGTGCAGACCGTGAGGAGTACGAGGGCGGCGGCGCTCAAGGCCAGGCCGGAGCCGACGCCTGCCGTGCGGTAGGTACAGGCGAGGCTCTGACCTCCGTTCATCCGGACGGCGATCAGCCCGCCGAGACTGGCGGGCGAGCGCGGCGTGGCGCCGTCGACCGCGCACTGCCAGCCGTCCACGGCCGGCAGTGCGATGACGGCGACATTGTGGCGGGGCCCGGCGAAGGAAGCCCGGATGGTGTGGCCCGAGGCATCCAGGACGGTGGGACCGTCGGCGGCGAGCTCGCGGACGGTGCGCTCAAGACGGGCGGGGTCGAGGCAGCCCAGGCTCGGGCTGGGCATCGGCTGTGCCCGGGTGGGGCGGAGCTCGATGGGGAAGGGGTCTGCGGTCGTGACGCGGCCGAGCCTGACGAGGCCGTTGCGGGTCATCGGCTCCTGTCCCCGCAGCGTCGTGGTGGCGCCGAGCGCGCGGACGGTGCCCGAGTACCAGGGGGCGTGGAGGTACGCGTCGCTGCCCGCCGGGCAGCGACCGATCAGGACGGTGGCCGTAGGGGGTCGCGGCCGGGGCGGCCTGGCGGGATCGAGGTCGCGGACGAGGTAGAGGCGGGTGCCCATGAGACGGTTGCGCAGGTGGAAGACGGACGGGTCCTGAGGGCTCTCGCCGTCGAGCCGGGTGCCGGCAGCCCGCACTGTGACCACGGGCAGTGCAGGGGCCAGGTGCTGCGCGAAGCCGAGCGGATTCGCGTGGCTCGGGTTCAGGCGGGCGGCCACCCCCATCAGGGCGTGGCCCACCTGGTCGTCGGCGTCGAAGGAGAGCAGGTGGCGGCCGCCGATGTACCAGCCGGCGCCGAGGGCGGCCAGGGTCCGCGCGGACTTCGCCGGGACGAAGCTGCTGTAGTAGGCGCCGCCCTGGCCTCCCAGCAGCAGCGGGTCGTTGTCCGCGAACGCGTGCGGGCCGGGATCACTGCGGGTGAGCGGCCAAGCGGTCCGGGCGCGGACGGCGGCGGACGCGGCCGCCGCGTGGGGACCGAAGGTGGGCTTGGGCTGCCACCAGTCGCTGTCGTCACGGATCCTCTCCAGGCTCAGGGTCGCTCCGGCGGCGCCCAGCGCGGCGGTGACAGCGAGGCCTGCCGCTGCCGTCCGGCGTACGTGCGGAGCGCGGTGGGCCGGGTACCACAGCAGGCCGAGTGCGGTGCCGCAGCCGGCCAGAGTCAGCACCCAGGTGCCGCGTGAGAGGGCACTCCCGGTGCCCGCGGCCACGAGGAGCAGGGCCGTCAGAGCGGCGCCTGCCGTCAGTTGCGGGGCGCGCGGGCCGCGGGACAGGGCGAGCCAGGCGATGATGACGAGGATCGCGGTCAGGGCGATGGAAGCCCGGTAGGGGCCCCCGTTGGGCAGGGCGAAGCCGTGCCACAGCAAGATCGTCGGCTCCCACACCAGGGACAAGGCGACGGCAACGGCCAGAGCGCTCCACAAGGCCCGCTCGCGGCGCGGGACCTGCCCCATGAAGGGGTAGCACAGCGCCAGCGGAAGGGCCAGGACGCCGACGGCGGCGAAGGGGGCGCTGCCGGTGTATCCGGCGGGCAGCAGGTGTGCGAGGTAGGCCCGAACCCCCGGCGGCACGTATGTGGCGGGCGGTGCGGGCTGGGCGGCACGGCTGGCCAGGAACGGCACCGTGAGCACCGGGGCCACGAGCGCCACCCCCACAGCCGTCGCGGACAGCGCACGTCCGACGCAGCGGATCCGTTCCCCGGCGGGCCGGCCGTCCGTCGCGAGGCGTACGGCCAGGACGAGGCCCATGGCCAGCGTGACCATCGCGGCGGTATAGAAGTTGCCCGCCCAGGAGAGGCTGACCAGCAGGACCGCCGACGCCCAGCGGCGGCGGCGCAGGCACCAGTCCATGGCGATGCCCGTCAGCGGAAGGGACACCAGGCCCCACATCCACATCGGGTCCGCGGCGGCGACCGCGACGGTCCAGGAGCTGACGCCGTAGCCGACCGCGAGAAGTCCGGCCTGCCAGGGCGGCCCGGTCCGGATCCGCAGCAGCAAGAGCGTCATCAGGCCAGTGCCGAGTCCGATGCTGAGGAGGGTCACCAGGAAGACCGGGAGCTCGACCATGTCGCGGGGGAACGGCCCCACGAGCCAGGAGAGGGGGTTCATGAGGTAGGCGGTGAAGTCGGCCAGGAAGGGCACTCCGTAGCCGCTCCCCCAGTTGAATACGAGGTCGCCGGGGGTGTTGCTGTGCATGAGGTCCCACAGATGCGCGTGGAACGGCACGAACTGGTTGCCGAGGTCGTTGACCGCGCGCGAGCGCGAACCGAAGGGGTACACGCCGTGCACGGCCATGGCCAGGCAGTAGGCGCCCATGGCCAGGGCCGCAGCCAGTCCCGCGGCCATGGCCCTGCCCGGACCGGTGTCGGCGGGCGGTCCGGGTGGCCCCGGATGGCCGATGCCGCGCACGTGCCGGTCCGACAGCGGGACCAGAGGCCTGTCTTTCGCGGTCATCGCAGGCCTAGACGAGGGCCCGCGCCGGGAGAGCCGCCACGCCCTGACCGGAGGCGGCGGTGGGTACGGACGGCGCCCGGCGTGAGTGACGGAACGCTCTGGTGGCCACAGGGGGGCTTCCTCTCCAAGGCGCTGAACCGGACACATGGGGGTACGGCGGCGTCGGGCCCCGCATCACGGTCCTCAGGCTAGCCAGGCCCCGCGAACACGGCGACCGGGCTCCCGCGCCCACAGCAGGGAGCCGAGCCCAGCGCCGCGGGTGCACCGTCGGCGCACGCCGCGTAGTACTGGTGCGGAGGGTGATCGCGCACTTCGCGCGCGGGAGCAGAGGGAGGAGAGGAAGAGGCGTGGCCAGATTCATGCGCACCGCTGCGGCCGCCGCCTCCGCGTTGGCCCTGTGCATGGCGGCCTCGATGGCACCGCACCCGAACGCCGGACGCGTCCCGGCGGCCGCCCCGTCGGCATGCCGGCGGACCCTCGTGGTGGTGGCCCACCCCGACGACGACCTGGTGTTCGTCAACCCGGACATCATGGCCGCCGTCGCCCGCAACTGTTTCGTCTCCACCGTCTACCTCACCGCCGGTGACGGCGGCGAAGAAGTCCCGCAGGAGGCGAAGAACTACGTCCTGAACAGGGAGAACGGCGTCCGTAAGGCCTACGCGGAGATGGCCGGCGTGCGGGACGACTGGACGGCGGACACAGTGCGCGCGGACGGTCGCAGCATCCGTTCTTTCCGGCTGAACGGCGGGGGGCGGGGCAAAGACGTCCGGCTGACGTTCCTGGGCCTGTACGACGGCAAGCCCAAGGGCGGAAGACCGCAAAGCCTCCTGAGGCTCTTCACCGCGGACCGCAGGGCCATCACACCGATGCAGGGCGCCATGAGCTATACGGAGGAACAGCTGGTGTCGGTCCTGGCCACCCTGATCCGGCGGGCGCGGGCCGACACCGTCCTGACCCTGGATCCCGACGTCGCCTCCTTCGCGACGGGTACCGACGGCCACGTGGACCACAGCGACCACGGGATCACCGCCCGCTATGCCCGCGAGGCCGCCTACCGCACCGGCACACATCCGTACTACTACCGCGGCTACACCGTGGCCCCGCTCAGCAGAAACCTGACACCGGCCGAGACATCGTGGAAGGAACGCATCGCCCGTTGGTACCTCGCGACCAGCCAGTGCCCCCGCGAGCACGTCTGTGCCACCCCTAGGGAGGCGAAGGCCGTACTCGGCCCGACCTACCGGAGTTGGGTGGAGCGCCGCTACCAGCGCACCCACCGTGATCCCCGGCCGGGCGAGATCCTCGCGGACGTGGGCCGGCTCACGCGGCATTCGGGTGACACGGCCGAGCAGTGCCTCACGGCGCCGGCCGGATCATGGCACTCCGGACCGGTCCGGCTCCACGTGTGCGACGGGTCCACGCGGCAGGAATGGAAGACCGCCGCCGACCACACCATCCGCCCACGGCAGAACCCGACATACTGCCTGACGGCGGCGGAGGCCGGCGCACGCCTTTTCCCCTGCCGGGCATCCGACCCGAACCAGTCATGGCGGCCACTGCCCTGGAGCGCCCCTCACTGGCAGCGCACGGCCTGGCGGCTGTCCGGCGCGAGGAACAGGTGTCTCTACCAGAACGATCGTCACCTGCCGCGCCGGAACGGCGACACGGACCAAAGTCCGCGCCTTGAGCTCGCGGACTGTGCTGGACCACCTCTGCCCGGGCTGTACTGGCGTTCCTCAGTGCCGCCCCCGGGCTGAAGACCGCGTCTTCGAAGCGGTACACAAGCTCGACGAAGACTCCCCCTCCCCGTCACCGCCGGAAGAGGACATCTCCTCGGGCAAGCAGGGAGGCGTACGGCTTCGTGCGGAACGCAGTCACCGCCGTGAACGCGTCTGGTTGAACTCCGTGCTCGGCCTCGTGGATACGCCGGGAACAGGGGCGCCGCCCCCACGGGCTTCCCGTGCCGCTCGGGCAAGGGCACGGTGGCCATCCAGGACCACACCGCCAACGCCCGCCGTACGCAAGCCTCGGTCGGCGTGGACCGAACTGCCCCGGCCGTCCGGCACCGGCACCCGAACCGGTCGCGCTGCAGCGTCGGAGCGAACATCGGGCCGCCCGGACCGGCCAGTCACCGGGCAGGCGGCCCCTGCGCAGGCGTCGTCTGCGACCCGGCCGTCGGTCCGTGGCGGACCCGGTCCAGGACCAGGTCCACCGTCGCGGTCACCAGATCGGGGTCGTGGAGCTGCACGTAGTGGTCGCTGCCCGTGGCCAGGATGTGCGGCGTGTTCGGACCCAGCGCCACCAGGCTGTCCTGCAGGCGCGGCCAGGCCGCCTCGACCGCCTTCATCAGCGTGTGCGGGGTGCCCGGCGCCACCTCGAAGGGCGCGGTCTTGCTGATGACCGCCATGGGTATCGGGGGCAGGCGCGGCCCCTTCGCCACCGCCGTCATCGCGCCGTCGAGGTCGATCGTCTCGAAGCCTGGATCCCGCTCGACGGGCACCCCTGGCCGGTTGACCAGGCGGGCGTAGGCCGGCCAGTCGGCTCCCAGCCCGTCCCGGATCTCGGGACCGAAGGCGTCGACGAACACCAGACCAGCCGTCCGTTCGGGGTGCGTCTGGGCGTAGAGCCGGATGATCATCCCGCCGAAGGAATGGCCGACGAGCAGATACGGGCCCTTCTCCCCGGCCGCGGTCAGGGTCTGGTCCAGCTCGGTCACCAGCGCCGGCAGGCTGCGCGGCATGGCCACGGGGCTGCTCCGGTCGGTCAGCGTGGGCGGTGCCGTGTAGCGGATCGTGCCGGGGCGGTCGTACGTGCACACGCGCGCACCGCGCGCGATGCCCGGCAGGGTGGCCGGGGAGGCGGGCACGGGTGGCCGGGTGTCGGTCAGGCTCCAGACGTCGGATGAGTCGTGGATACCGGACTCAAGGACCACGGTGGGGGTGCCGTGCCCCCGGCAGTCCAGGTAGATCATGCGCCCATCGGGCAAGGTCACCTGCCGGCCGCCGTCCACACGACTGGCTCCGGCGGGCGAGGGTGTGGGGGGCAAGGCCGCGAAGGCACCGACACCCGAAGGACCGAGCAGCAGCAGCCAGCCGACCGCCACCGCCGCCGTTCCGCGCGGCACTCGCACCAGGCCCCCGCGTCCCATGAGCCCAGTATCACGCCGCACCGCTGGCCCCTCCATCTGACCCTGGGGTCGCCGTACAGCTGCCGGACTCCGTCCTCGCCGGTGGCGATCTCGGCGTAGCCGGTGGCGGCCGTCAACGTGTCCAGTGCGGGCAGCGGGCCGGGTCCCGTACAGCGGTGCCGATCGCGTAAGGAGTCCCGGACCAGCGATGGCATCGCCGGCTCACCGATGGTGAGGCAGGCATCGGTGTAGACCACCGAGCTGCCGCGGTGCCCGGTCGCACCACATCCTGCCGGTCGCCGATCCGCAGCACGTCAGGGTGGTACGTGGTCCGTGAGCGCGGAGGCCAGCCAAGGCCCGATGATGCCCTGGCAGGCCGAAATGGACGCCACGGCGGTGCGCGGAGGGCCGTTCCCCGTGGTACGGCCCGCTGTCCGACACCGAGGTCGGCGCCCTGGCGCGCGGCCGGCCTCCGGTATGCGAGACGCGGGTCCAGCCCGCGACTCTCTTGGTCTCCCCGGCGACCATAGCCGTGAGCATCTTCTTCAGATCGGGGAAGTCGACGAGCGAGGAGCCCTTCGCGTCCGGGACCGTGACCGACACGGCGGTCTCGAAGCCGCAGGCGCTGAAGCGTCGACATAACGAAGGCTGCCGCGAGGGCGGCCGCCCCCTTCAGATAAATGATCTTCTGCATACCTGGGGCCGACCTGCTTCCCCAGGGCCTCGACGGTCGCGAGCGCGCCAGCCACCGCCGGACGCCCCACCGCCTCCTCGGCCGGGCGCCCACAGGGCGTCCGGGCCCCCTCGTGCCCGGCGACCAGGTTTAGCTGCTCGGTGTTCAAGGTAGTCCATGAACGGGGCGGGAACGGTCCCGTTGGTGGTCGGCCGTGGTGTCTGCCGCTGGCGGAGCGGGTGCTGCTGGGGGCCGTGTACTACCGCACCACCCAACACCACCGTGCCTGCCCGAACCAGACCTTCTGCAACACCCTTTAGGCGGGTTCTTGTCACAGTCAGCCGGCCTCCGCCGTCGACCCCACCCCGAACGGAGGCACGTCGCCCACGCTCATGTCGCGGAATCGCTGGAACCTCAGCGGGTGACGGAACCCCCCGCGGGGCACCGCCCGGTCGGCGCTGACTTCCGCCACCAGGTCCGGGCGGACCAGCACCACGTCCAGCACGTCGCGACTCCCCCACGTCGAGGTGAACCGCACCCCCTCGAAGGGGTGACCGGGCCCGGCCCCGGCGAGGTGGCTATGCCAATGGTTGTGGGAGGCGTCTGTCGATGAGTTGGGGTGTCACTCGGGGGGCCTGGGAGCCTGCAATATCGACGAGTTTCGAAGTCGCCCAGACGTTCGATCGACTCCCGAGGGCGGTCCGGCTGGGCCGTAGGATGCGTGTGTGGCGCGATTTGACGAGGTCAGGACGACGTTCTGGGGTGACGGGCTCTATGGGGTTCAGCCACCGTTGACTGACGCGGTGGTCCAGGACGCCGAGGCTCAGCTCGGGGTTCGCCTGCCGTCGTCGTTCCTGGAGCTTCTGCAGGGCCAGAACGGCGGCCTGGTGGCAGATCGATGGGACGCGTTTCCGACCAATGTTCCGACTTCATGGAGCGAGGACCACGTCCCGCTCGACATGGTGATGGGGATCGGCCGTCACGATGATCAGTTGTCGTTGCTGGACTCGCCCTACTTGGTGGAGGAGTGGGGACTGCCGTCCCCGCTCGTCTTGCTCTCGGGTGATGGGCACTGCTGGATCGCCCTCGACTACCGGGTCTACGGCCGGCAAGGTGAGCCGTCGGTAGCGTGGTTCGACGCAGACTGGAACTCGGAACTCACCCTGGCTGCAGACTTCAGAGCATTCGCGGAGGGCCTCACCTCTGCCGCGTCCTTCGATCCCGACAGTCCGGACGAGGAGCCGCCAGCGTGTTGGCCAGGGCCGGCTGATCCTGTTGCTCAGCTCGCGGCTCGGTCCGCCTGAGCCTTGGTGTGGGCGAGGCGGTAGGACTCGGTCCCGGTCTGGATGATGTTGCCGCCGAAGGTCATATTCTCGTGGCCGGACAACGGCGTCGAGGCCGGAGCTCGGTCCCGGGCAGCCTGGTCCGCGACCTGCCTGACCTTGCCCGTCGGAACCTCGGTGACCGGCGAGGTTGTCGGCCGCCAGCCCTTCGGCGTCTTCATGACCATCGACAACGCCCCAGACGCGATCGGCCTGGCCGAGATCACGGCGATGCCCCGGGACGCAGTGCTCCCGCTGATCGGAACCCGCGTCAGCGGCGAAGTCATCTGGCATGTCGGCCACAACTCCCAGGTGAAGATCAAGCTCGACGAGTGGAAGGCAAGTACCTGATGCCCAGGCGCAGGCAGGACTGGCGCAGCCGACTTGGCCGGCCCGCCACGGCCGTGCTGTTCAGGACCCCACTCAAGTGGCGCTTCGCCGTCTACCTCGCCGATCCCGGCGGTGTCCTGGACGGCGCGCTTCCCAACGAATCGCCCGACGGTTCACCCGAGTCCGCTCAGGAGGCCATGCACCGCTGGATCGAGGACACCTTCCAACGGTCGGTCACCATGGCCTGGACGCCCACCGACAAGCCGGACTGGTGGACAGGGGATGTCACCGCAACCCGGTCCGGAACCGCGGGGGAGTCGCTTCGCTGACACTGTCAGCGAAGTAGATGACCTGCTCAGCTTGGCTCTTCTCAAGGCCAGGTACAGATGACGGCCTGCTCAACCGTCAGAAACTGCCTCCGCACGCGGCGGACGGCATCTGCCAGCCGATCACCTCATACGATCTTCGGCTGAAGTCGAACGGGCCGGGCGATCACTGTGCTAGCGAGCGAGATCGTTCCTTACCGCTCACCACGTCCTGATTGCTCCCCGAGGCCGTTACGAGGCCGCCTACCGGTACCAGGAACGCGAGGGCCACCTGGAGGTCCCCTACGACCACACCGAGGGGCCTACCCACTCGGGAGGTGGCTGCCAGACCAGCGCCGCGCCTACTTCGAGCTCCACGGCACCCTTGGCGGGATGCCCGGCCGCGGACACGTCGAAGATCTACCGTCCGAAGCGCACCGGACTGGGGTGTGGATCGTCAACCGGAAACAACGCCGCGACCGCCTCGACGCCGGACAGCTCGCCGCGCTCGCCGCCCTCGGCATCGACTGGGCCGCGTCGTGAAATCGGGCTGGCTGGCGCAGAGTCGGGCCGTCCCCCAGCCTCCACGTTCCCCCTCGGAATCTGGGCTCAGCCTCTGGACCTCGGAGGTCAGGGCATCTCCCAGTTCTCCTGGTAGAAGCTGGGCTCGCTGATACAGGTATCACCGGTGCGGGCGGTGCCGATGGACATCTGGACATGGGTGTCACCTCTGTCGCAGACAGCACCGGCTCTTTTGCCGCCGAACGATCATGACCGGTCTCCGAAGCCGGTCGACGGGCGGGACAACCAAGGTGCTGCCGTTATTTCCCGTGGACATCCAGAGTGCCGGTGATCACTGAACGCCGCTGGAACCCACGAACAAACGACGTCGATTGACGGGCTCTGGCTCAACTTCTGTGGTCAGCCGTGGATGCCTGGCCGTGCAGTCCCGCGCCGATGCCCGATCGCGCAGGTCAGGCCTCCGGCGCGCCATGGAGCCGAGCCGGTACGACCGTCGCTCCACAGAAGTTGAGCCAGAGCCGATTGACGTGAACGAAGCCAGACCCCCGACCCACTCCCCCGCGTCGGGGGCCGCACCATGGCCCACCGACCCCGGCGGGCCGGCAACCGGACCGACCACCACGGATCGACGAGAACTCCCACGAGCCTCAACCCGCCCAGCCGACCGGTCGCGGGCCCTGACCCCGCTGTCGCTCTACCTGGCCGCCGTCACCGTCCCGCGCTTCTCCGCCGGGCACGTCGACGACCTGCCCGGAGCACACCCCGAGGTCGACTGGGCGCAGCTACGCACGGTCGGCAAGGACCGGCGCTCTCCCCTCGCCGGACTCCAGGTGCAACCGGCCTGAGCGCGCCCGGCCCCCGCCCTGATAGACGACACCTCTCCCCCTCGGCTATCGCGTGGGAAAGACACCTCATGCAGTTAAGCCGTCAACTCGTGGGGTGTTCGCCGGCCCATCGCGTCCGTTGAACTTCGGCCCTGGCCCCCGGCTCCGGACCTTGCTGACAGACCCGAACCGAGAGGGCGGTACGTGAGCTTTGGGCGGGTTCAGCGCCTGCGCTGGCTAGAGCGCCGAGATGGAAGCAGGTGCGCGTTCGCTGCGGCTCAGTGCGCGCAGGACATTGGTCGCGCCGTGCCGCCGCAAGGCGATTCGGGACAGCAAGTCCACGACGGTTTCGACGGCAGGAGCCGGGAACTCCGGGGTCGGCAACCCGACGCTGTGTGCAAGGTCGTCGGAGTGGATGACGAGTTCCAGGAGCCGGCTGGTGATGAAGTCGTCGAGACTGATCGACCACGGCCCCCAGGTGGGACGGCGAACCAGGCGATCCGGACTGGTGGGCAGGGTGCCGCACAGCTCCTCGACACATGCGGTGACTCGTGCGGCCAGGGCGGCCGGACCCTCGGCTGCCTCTTCCTCGCCGCCGGTTCGGATGGCCTGGTTAAACGGGGTGTCAAGGTCTGAACCGATCCAGCTGACTCGCGCGTAATACTCGTGGATCGAGATGGCGGGCTCGGTAGGTACTGGCTCTGCGAGCACCGTGGGGATGAAGAAGACCTGCCCGGCCAGGTGACCTGCCAGACCCTGGACGCTGAGCTTCGCCAACGCGGAGGGCTGGTACCAGCCGTCTGCCACTTCCGGAGCGGCCAACAGCCTCGCCGCTCTTTCCGCCACGCTCAGGTAAAGCTTCCTCGCCTGCGTCACTTTGCTGTTCCCCCTGTCGCCGTCGGTGGGTGCCTGCCCGGTCAACCTCGCGGAAAGGGCGACGCATTCCCGGGGGTGACCCGGCCTATCCAGCTGGCGTCCACGAGCCCGGCACCGGGAACGACGGCGACGGTCTCCGGCTGGGCCGCAACCACCCCCCTGCTCCCGGACCTGGCGGTCCCCCTCCGGTACGCGAACCTCCCGTCGTCGCGCCGGCCCAGCTCCGCCGCACTGCGACCTCGCCGCCGCCGATAGGCGGTGCCCGAACCGCTGCTCGCGCGTGTCGCACCGCGGCGGGGCTCGTCCCAGAGGGATGCACCGGCGAGGGCCGGAAAGGTACTCGTCACTCCGCGATGGCGACGAGTAGCCACGAACACGGGCGGGCGCAGTTCAGTGGCGGTCGGCGCCGATGGTGTCGCTGTCGCGTAGAACTGCCAGTGCGAAGGCGAGGCGCTTGTCCAGCCAGCCGTCCCGCTTGACGAAGTACCAGCGGGTGCCGTCGGTACGGCGGGGGAAGGTGAGCACCGCTTCCCCGTACTCCCCACCCGCCTCCTCCCTCACGTCCTCCACAACCGCCGACCAAACCACCGGCTTGAGGCCCCCGGACCCCGTCGCTTCGTCCGACCCGAAGGACAACAGGGAATCAACGATCCCGTCAAGGACGTGGCCCACCCCGCGCCCCAGGGACGCTCCTGGGCCGCCCATCGCCCACGCGCGGGGGGCCACGACCGCCGGATACCCGGGCTGCTCGATCCACAGGCCCTGCTGGGTGAGCCGCTTCGTGACCGGGGTACGACGGATGAACCCGATCTCCCGGCCCGCGTGATCCTTCACCTGGTAGCGGTCGGAGCCGTCCGGCAGCACCGTGCACAGCAGTTGCCGCCCGGCCTCGTCCTCGAAGAGCCGGAATCCGCCCTTCGCAAGGCTCGCGGCCGGCTCCAGAGGGACGATGTAGACGCCGGGGACCATGTACTCCTCGCCCCCGCGCATCCTCAGGGACCGGACCGCATGCGCGCCTTCACCCCGCTTCGACCTGCGGAATGTGTTCCGCATCGTCCTGCCCACCGTGAACTGGGTGATCTCGTCCCAGTGCACCGTCTCGAAGGGTTCGTCCCGCATGTCGCGCCCGAACACCATCAGCTTCCCTTCCTCGGTCGCCGGATACCTCGGCTCCCTCTGCGGCGGCACGACGTAGCCGCCGAGCCGGGTGGCGGCCTCACCCCGGCCGGCCCCCTCAGCCGAGTGGCCGGGGGCTGGCGGTCTACGTCGCGAACCACGTCCGGCAGCGGGCCACCTGAGCCGATGCCTCGTCGCAAAAGAGTCAATGGGAGGAACCGGTTGTCAGTCCTTGAGCTTGTACTCGCAGGGCTTGGGCGACTTGCCCTCCTGGTTGTCAGCGACCTGCTTGCCGTCGACCTTGATCGTGCACGGGGCTGGCTTGAGCATCCCGTCCGGGCCCGTGACCGAGCCGGGCACCACCGAGACCGTGACGCCGACCTTCAGCTCGGCGCCCTCCAACTGCATGGCCTCGGTCTTGGTCCAGGGCAGTGTCACCTGGTCGAAGTGGTTGCTGTTTCCGTTCCACATGACCTGGGACGCGCCCGTACCGCCCACCTCGAAGACCACTTGGTGCGGAACGCCCTTCTTCCCCGAGGACGAGCCGCTTGCCTCGCTGCTCGCGGAGGCGGCCGGTGCGGCCTGGCTCGCCTTGGCCGGTCTGTCGTCCTTCTTCTCGCTGCCGCACCCGGTCACCAGGACCGACGCCGCGAGCAGACTGGTGATGAGTGCTGCTGTCTTGCGCATGTGCGTGCTTCCCCGTTGCTGAAGATCAGTGTTGGTGCGGTAACGACCGTAGATCATGCCGCTGCTCGGGTGGCAACCGCCCAAGGGGTGGGGCCTGGAACAGGGTCAGTGGCCCAGGTAGGGGCGGGATGGTCTGGTGTGCCCGGATGGCGTCCCGCAGGTGGGCGGGGGGTCACGAGGATGGCGTCGAACGCCTCGATCCAGCCGTGGGGCATCTGGGCGGCGGGAAGGAAGATGCCGTGCCCATCGGCGCGCAGCCGGCGCAGGATCGTCTGCGATGTCCTGGGGCTCCCCCACCCGGCCAACCCGGCGCCTGTCCAGCCCCTGGGCGTCGGTCGGCTCGCCGAAACTCGGTGACCGCGAGGAACCCGGGCAACACCACGTTGGCGGTCGCACCATGGGGTCCCCGCTGCTGTGCGAGCGTGCGGTTCCACGCCATCAGGGCCGCCTTGGCGGCGCCGCAGGCCCCGTTACCCCGAAGTGCGGCGACAGAGCCGATGGTGATCACACGACTGCTGGCCCGGGACAGGCGCGGAAGCAACACCTCCGTGAGGAGGACAGCGGGCGATACGTTGCCGTCGAAGACCTGACGCCATTGTCGGGCGACGCCTTCAAGTCCCCCCTCTGCCGCAGGTCCGCCGCGGCCGCTCGCGTTGTTCACCAGCACGTCGACACCGGCCGGAAGGCTCTCCAGCACCCGCGCGACCTCCAGCGGGTCGGCGTGCGTGGATGCCCGGCGTGCCCGGACCAGCGCGGTGGTGGGACCGGTGGCGCGGGGCCGGGCGTCAGGGTGCGGGCTACTTCTGGCTGATGGGCAGGGCCAGGTCGGCGACCTGTCAGCCGCGCGGCTGTATCAAAGGATGCGGCGGGTGTCGGGCGGTCGGGCGCACAGCTGGATGCACGTCTGCACGGGCCGAGGTGCGAGCAGGGCTGCGATCTGAGCCAGGACACCAACTCCCCCAGCTGTACCGCGCCACCGGTCAGGCAGCACCCAGCAGCGCCCTGCACCGGGACGCGTGAGGGTGGCCGCTTCGGGCCAGGCCATGGCCCGGGTGATACGACCCTGGGGGCCATGGCAGCCTTGCCTGCGGCATGCATGGAGCGGTGAGGACCTCAATCGAGCGCGTCACCGCTCGAAACCGGACGCGCCGCGTGAGGTGCTGAAGGACCCCCGAGCCCCGTGAGGCCCGCCCTTTCCCGTACGCGTGCCCGCGTTCCGTCGCAACCTGGCCTGGTCTCGCTCTGCCGGGTGGCTCCGATTGCCGTCACCGTCGAGGGGAGATCGGTCAAGAGAAAGGCACGTCTTGGCAACATCCTCGCTGCCCTCACCGCGCAACACCTTGATCACTTGGCAAGGACGCTTACTACTCCGGTTCGTAGCGGTCGTGCAAGGCAAATTCGCCCGCCATCGTTTCCGGCCGGATGTCGCGCTGCGCAACGCCGTCATGCGGGCCGCCCACAGGCGCGGCGTAACGAAGTCCGACTTGATGCGCGTCACAGAACTGTCAGCGCAAACGGTCGCCAAGGCCCTGGCAGGCAAACCGACGGACCAGTAGTCCCCCTCCCCGCGGGCGGAGCGATCGGTGGCGTGGAAGTTCGGGAGGCCGCAGCCCTTTCGGGGGGGGGCAGCCGCCGCTGGAGGTGGCGGCGGCACGCCTCCCGTCTTCCACGACACCCGGCGTCTTGCCGCAACGGCGCGCATCAGCCAGCTGGGCTGGGGTGCTTCGCCAGACGGACCCTCGTCTGGCGACAGGGGGTATCCGGGCGCGTGGGCCCTCGGGAGGCTACGCGTGTGCCGGGCGCAGGTGAACGCACATGATGAAGTGTCAGGTACCGGCGCCTGAACGCGGTAGGTGGGGGTGGCATCGGCGCCGTCGACGACGAGCACCATCTCGCCCCTGGTGACGCCGACGGCTCGGTCACGCCCGGCCGGTGGGGGTAGCTGGGGTACTCCTCGCCGGGTTCCAGTGTCCAGCGCCAGTCTTCGGTGGCCGCCGGACCGCTGGCGCCAGCACGAGCCGGGCCTCGGCCGCGCTCGCCCGTTCACAGAGGCGTGACGGTGCCGGCGCCGACCACGCACACGCGCGGTTCGGGGCCCAGGGCAACCCCGACTTCGCCACCCTGGTCCCCTCGCTGACACCTCGGCGTGTCCGTCTGCGCACCGGTGGAAAGCAGCCGTCACCCTTGCTGACGAGGTCAAGGGTGCGGTGGGGCAGCCGGGGCATGCGGGAGGGTGGGGGTGTGGCTGTGGCGGCGGGGGAAGGGACGGACTCGATGACGATCGTGGTCACCACACCGACCGGGCACGTGGGATCGAGGGTGGTGCGGTTGTTGCTCCAGGCCGGTGTCCGGCCCCGAGTGCTAGTGCGTGATCCGGCCCGTCTGGACGAGGGGACGCGGGAACGGGTCGAGGTGCGCCAGGGGGATTTGACCGATGCCGGGTTCGTGCGGGAGGCGGTGGCCGGGGCACGGACGGTCTTCTGGGTGGATCCGACTCCCCACACGACGGCGGACCCGGTGGATGTGTCGCTGGCGACGGCGGCGCCCCTGGTGTCGGCCGCCCGGGCGGGGGATGTGGGGCGCGTGGTGCTGCTCAGCAGCGTCGGGGCGGAGAAGCGGCACGGGGTCGGGCACATCGACGCCCTGGGTGGCATCGAGGCGGAACTCGATGCCACCGGCGTGGACGTGCTGCACCTGCGGTGCGGGTACTTCTTCACCAATCTGCTGCTCGATGTGGAAGGGCTGGCGCGAGGGGTGCTGACCACGGCTTTTGATCCCGGCCGTCCGATGCCGTGGGTGGATCCGCGCGATGTCGGGGACGTCGCTGCCGCCCGGCTGCTGGCCGACAGCTGGCGGGGGCGGGTGGTGCAAGCGGTGCACGGGCCGGAGGACCTCACCTTCGAGCAGGTCGCGGGGATCCTCACCCAGGCACTCGGGCGCACGGTCCGGGTGGAACCCGTGGGGGACGACGCGGTGCGGGAGGCGCTGCGCGCGGCCGGGCTGCCGGCGTCGGCAGCCGAAGGGATTGTCGGGATGGCCGCCGGGTCGCGGGGCCTGGTTCCGGAGCAGTCCCGCGATCTGCTCACCACCACGCCGACCCGGCTCGCCGGCTGGGCTCACGCGGAGCTGCGCCCGGTACTGGAGAAGGGGGCGATGGGGGGCGGTTCCTGAGCCGCGTCCCGGGGTGGGCCGGCCTGCTGCTCCGCGGCGGTAAGGGCTACACGCAGGGCTGGTAGCCACTGGCCGCGTCGTCGGTCTGCGCTCCGCCTCGGGCGCAGACCGACGACGCTCTCCCCAGCGGGGCGCTCGCACCAGCCGGCTTCGCAGCACCCCGACTCTCCACTGCGGCCTCGGGGGTGGAGCGGCACCGAACCGCTCTGGGCTGACCGAGACCAGCACCGCTCACAGCCGAACCAAGACGACGGGCCCAACCCCTGCATGCTCGGGGCCCGATGCATCGTCCGGATCAGCCGGAATCCGCTGCCCTCGCCGAGGCGAAGAGTGGATCATCGAGGGCATGACCCTGCACGCGCGAGACACCGTCACCGGGCAGCTCGTAACCCTGACGCCGGACCCTGCCAGTGCGGACCATCTCGCACCCGGCCCGTTCGCGTCCGGCCGATACCGCTGCTTGAGCTGGGGGAACCCTACTGGCCCGTCTCGTCGCAGCGGGAGCCACTCCGCGTACGCCCCGCGGTTCTCCCATGGCCAGGGTGCCGCGGGCGAGGCCGACGGATGCCCGGCCCGGGCCGGTATCCAGCGGGATGCCCAGGAGGTGCTCCAGGTCGTCATCAACCTCCGCGACCACCTGGCGAAGGCGTGGCCCGGCGTGCGGACCGCGGCCGAATGCCCTGAGCCCCAAACGCCCGGAGAAGCCTCGCCGCCCGCCGCCATCGTGGCCACGGCCGGCGGCCAGGCCCTAGGAGCGCTCGCGGCGTAGCCGGTGGCGCGGCGCCGCGCCACCGTTGGTGGCCCGGAGTCGTCTTCTATGGGGATGGGCGGGTGAGGGCCTGCCAAGCCGTGGAGGGGCTGTGGATCGGGGGAGGCTTTGTGCTGCGGGAGCTTGACGCGCGGGCAGTGGCCGGGTGCCCTCGGCGGACTGGGCCATCCACTGCAAGGTCTGCGATGAGCCGGGCAGGGCGCCGTCCTGCCGGGGCGGGCCGGAGATCCAACTGGTCAGGGTGAAGCGGTGGTCGGCGAACGGCCAAGAGGGATAGTTCGCGGCGGTGACCTCGATCTGGTGGGTCGGCGCGTTGCGCCAGGCCGTCGTGCACGACGGTGTCGTAGAAGCGCAGCTGGCCGCTGCCGTGGCCGCGGGGGCGGCGGTGCATGAAGTAGACGGCGGTGACCGCGGTGGCGGGTCGGCGACCTTGGGCGCGTGGGTGTGGATGCCGAAGTAGCTGCCGTCGCCTTCCGCCGAGGCGGACATCGCGGCGTGGGTAAGCTCCGCGCCCAGCCTGAGGGCCTGCTGTACGTCAGGCAGGCAGTCGGCCAGGTGCCGGCTGAAGGCCACGCTGCGGACCTGAAGGACCAGCGAGGAGCGGCCCTTCAGGGACAGGTCCCCTGGTCAATGGGTCCAGCACTGCCCCGGGACGGAAGTCCGCCTGCCGGTCGATGAGGTGGGTGCATCGCCCGACTCAGGCAATGGCGCGGCCTCGCCATGGCAGCCGTCTATGACCAGACCGCTGGGCCGCCGCTGATTACCTGGTGCGCTCAGTGCGGTCGTCGTACTCTTCGCGGGCGGCGATGACTTCTTCGATGTGCAGCACGGACCACTCCGTGAGCGCCTTCAGCGGTTCCCGTAGCGTCTGGCCGAGCGCGGTCAGCTCATACTCCACGTGCGGCGGCACCTCTGGGTAGACGGTCCGGCTGACCAGCCCGTCGCGTTCGAGGGTGCGCAGCGTCTGGGTGAGCATCTTCTCGCTCACGCCCGCCAGCGCCTGCCGGAGATGACCGAACCGGGAGGTCCCGTTCCGGCCGAGTTCGCCCAGCACGAGGACCGCCCACTTGCTGCCGATCTGGTCGAGCAGGTCCCGCGACGGGCAGCCGCGGTCGTACGGATCGAATGACGGCATGGGCCCGGTCACATTCTCGACAGCAGCCATACGGCTCACCTCAATACTTTCTCAGCGGTAAGTACCCTACCGAGAAGTGGCTACTCCCCAACAGAGAGTGTCCAGGTCATTCTGTGTTCCATCCCGCGGCGGACGGACCGCGGCAGGCGTGCGAGGCACGCGCGGAAGGAAGGAATGACCATCATGCCGATCGTCGTCACCGGAGCCACCGGCCAACTGGGCAGGCTCACCGTCGAGGCACTGCTGCGGCGCGGGATCCCGGCCGCGGACATCATCGCGACCGGCCGGGACATCGCCGGGATCAAGGATTTGGCCGACCGAGGCATCACGGTACGCCGCGCCGACTTCGCGGACACCGACGGCTTGGCCGCGGCATTCGCGGGGGCGGAAAGGCTGCTGCTGATCTCGGCCTCGATCCCCGTGGGCGAGCGGGTCGCCAACCACCGCCGCGTGATCGACGCCGCGGCATCCGCAGGCGTATCGCTAGTGGCGTACACGAGCACGACGCACGCGGACACGGCCACCACCGTCATCGGTGCCACGCACAGCGAGACCGAGGCGTATCTGCGGGACCGCGGAATCCCCAGCGTGCTGCTGCGCAACGGCTGGTACCTGGAGAACTACACCAGCCAACTGCCGCAGATACTGCAGAACGGCGCGGTCGTCGGCGCCGTGGGCGAAGGGCGGATCAGCGCCGCGTCCCGCGCCGACTACGCCGAGGCCGCAGCGGTCGTGCTCACCACTGAAGGCCACACCGGCGCCGTGTACGAGCTCGGCGGCGACGAATCCTTCACCCTGGCCGAGCTCGCCGCCGCGATCTCCACCGCGGCCGGAAAGCAGGTTGCCTACGCTGACCTCCCGGTGGCGGACTTCGCCCAGGTACTGGCCTCCGCGGGCCTACCCGCCGAGCTGGCGGAGGTCCTCGCTGACGCTGACCGCGGTATGAGCCGCGGCGAGATGTACACCGACTCTGGCGACTTGCGCCGCCTGATCGGCCGGCCGCCCGTGCCCCTGGCCGAGGCACTCGCGGCCGCCCTGCGTTACTGAGGTTGGACGCGGGATGTGGCCGGGCTGCTCAGGTGGGTCTGATTGCCAGGCCGGTCTCGGCGAAGCAGCCGTGTATGAGTTCGCTGCGGTACTGGATGTGCCGTAGGCCGCGCCGGCTGTGCTGGACGGGGTTCAGGGGTGCTGAAGGCGACGTTGGAGAGCCGAGGCCCGGGACTGCCGCCGAGGCCAGACAGGCAGCCAACCCGCCTTCATGGCCTCGGCAGGAGCGGCTCCAGCACTGCCCACTGCTCGTCCGTGAGATCTACCCGACCCATGAGCCGTTGGCTTTGTCCACGAGAACCGGTTCTGGCTCAGCTTCCGTGACGACCCAGCAGTCAGGCTCGCCAGCATCGGGACATCAACCATCGGGACTCGGGACGGCCGCCCTGGCGCCGCCCCCGCAGGTGAACCCACCGACCCGGCGACGTGGTCCGGGCCAGCCCCGGGGACTTGATCAGTCATGACCACCACCCTCAAGCGCGCCGCTGCCACCGCCGTGCTGCTCGCCGCGGCGCTCGCTGTCGCGGCTCCAGCCGCCGCCCAGACCCGTGTGGCCGACCCCAGCTCCTGGCCCTGGCAGGCCGGCCTCTTCGTCAAAGCCGTCTGTCGTGGACCCCGTCCTCGGCGACTTGTCCGGATTCTTCTCCGATATGTAGAGCGCACATTCCACGCCCGACGCCGCGGCCGCCCGAGGCGGCCCGCGGTCCGGACGGGGGCGGCGTACCGAGCTTGGTGCGCCGGAGCAAGTCCCCTGCTGACGTCGAATGAGAGCGCGGCGGCACGCAGCGGATGGAGTGCTACGCCAGGCAGGCGTCGGAATGACTCCCGCTCTCGGAGGCGTAGCCATAGCCGCGTCCGCCGTCGTGTCACGGAAGTTGAGCCAGAACCCGAGGGCGGCGGGGACGATGGCCAGCCCAACGACACGGTGGGCATCGACCAGGCAACCATTCAGCAGGGCTGATCCCGCCAGGTGACCTGGGCCGCCACGTCGGCGGAATGCCCAGGGTCTGCCCGACACGGGCGGCCACATAGGCCGGATAAGGGCGTGCAGCTGCTGTTGTTCGCTGCGCGGCCAGGACCGTGCAGCGCAGGCCGCCGCCGGGATGCCACTCCCCCACCGGGGCTGATGCGTTGCCGTGTTCAGCGCACCAGGACGCCGGGATCAAGCCGCCGCAGTCGTGCCGGGCACAGACGCAGCCCTCCGCCAGGCCGGTCCCGGCACTCCGTGCCGCACCACTCTGCCCGCCGGGCCTTCGGCGGCGGCGTCCCTCACCCGGGCCGGTCACGCCAGCGTCAGCCGCAAACCGCCCGACCCCGACCGGAACCGGTCGATCACCCGCACCTCCGCCAACGGCCCCGCGCCGGGCGCGGTCAGCCGGCGCACCGACGCCCCCACCTCCCCCGCTGCCAGGGCCCCGAGGTGTCGGCGTCCTCGTCGGTAGACCAGCCCGGCAATGAGTCCTCGCCGGACTGTGGACGGTCATTCATTTCTCCAGGACCAACGTCACGTATTTCCCGGGGTGCTCGTCTGCTCCGCGGTTCGCGGGTTCCCGTCAGAGGTCCACTCGGTGCTCGGCAGCCGACGGGTCATCGACCGGACCGCGGCGCAAGGTGACGTGAGCCGGGCGGAAAGGTAGGCCTCGCAGGATGGGGGCCATCACAGCGAAGAGCGCGTCGGCATCCGGCCCGTAGGCGTAAAGGAGCACTTCGCCGGCTCCGAATTCATGTCCATCGAACGCTCCGGCGCCAGCCTGCTCGATCGCTTCCGTTAGCAGCGACTTGGCCCGACGGACGGTCTCCCGTTGGCCGGCTTCGCCGAAGCCGGCACCGCCCAGTCGATAGCGGGCGATGACGGCGTGCTCGACATCGGTTTGTGTTTTCTCTGTGTCAGCCATGTGGGAGACGATCTCATCCCGAACTGACATCAGCGCCGGCAAGCCTTCCCAAAGGTTGTCCCGTAACTGGTCTTCGACAGCACGGGAGTGGCTGGCCGGGTTCCCTTTGGTGAGACGGTGACCTCGGTTCACCCCTGTGACCGGACGACACGGCAGCGGGTAGCAGCCCTCCTCCCGACCACCTTCGACCCCCTGACCTGCGGAGATGAGCAGGGCCCCTGTTATTGTGCGCCAATGTCAACGATCAAACAGTTCCAAGTGGCCTTCGACTGCGCGGATCCTGTGCGCCTCGCCGCCTTCTGGTGTGAGGTGCTGGGGTACGTCCTGCCGGCGGTCCCGGAGGGCTTCGCCACATGGGAGGAGTGCTTCCGCTCGCTGCCGCCCGAGGATGCGATCTACTTCGCGTGCACTGATCCCTCGGGCGTGGCTCCGCGCCTGCTCTTCCAGCGAGTTCCCGAGGGCAAGGTCGTCAAGAACCGGGTGCATCTCGATGTGCGGTCCGGCGTCGGGCTCGTGGGCGAGGAGCGCCTGGCCACACTTGAGGCCGAATGCACACGGCTGATGGCGCTCGGCGCGAAGCACGTGCTGACGCAGCGTGCGGATGGCGTCAATGAGTCGTGCATCACGATGCAGGACATCGAGGGCAACGAGTTCTGCCTCACCTGATTTCCCCTGCGAGACCGCGAGGTGGAGGGGGAGGGCCAGGCCGGCTGCGGCGATGAGGGCCGCGAAGCCTTCCCGGGTCGGGCGGCGCATTGGGGGCTTCTTGCCGTGGTTGCAGAGGTGTCTCAACAGGATCCCCGCACACCACCGCATACGCCTGAAAGTGGGGGAACCCTAAACGCTGTGCCGATGTAAAGGCCGAACCCGTACACAGGGGGCCCTATTGGAGAGCGAGCTGGTCCAATGCTGTGGTCCAGTCCGTGGCGATGGCATTCTGCGCCGCGGTGCGCTGTACCCTGCCCGAGCAGACCGCCTTGGACAGCTTCGCCTCCACGGTGTCCTTCGCGTGGGGCCGGCGCCGGGCTTGTGGTCGGGAGACGGGGGGGCGACCCAGAGGTTGCGCGGATCGTCGGGGTCACCGTCGAGGATGACGGGGATCTTTGAAAACGGCCGCTGCCGCTCTTCGCCTCACTCTGTTGTTGGTTGAACAGTGTGGGGAGAATGGGGATCGGCGAGCATGCGTGGGCCCCGCCGATCGTTAGGTCGGCGGGGCCCGGTGATCGTGAAGCTCAGCTCGTGGTCAATTGATCAGATCGCACTTCGAACTCGACCCGTCCGTCCAGTGATTCGAGTCCCCAAGGTGTGACAGAGATCGTAAGCGTGTCCGCGGCGGTGTTCAGGATGTCGCAGAGGATGCCGACCTCGACGGGATAGGCGGAGTCGGGGGTCAGGTCGTCGCCGGTGAAGACGGGCCACTTGTCGACGAAGGCCCATTGCTGCTGGTGGGCGTCGGTGAAGCGGACTTCGACCAGGCCGGGCTGGGGTTCGTCATCGACCCATCGGACCGCTTCGCAACGAAGGAAAACCATGGGCAGAGCCTGCCATCACGGCCTGGGGTCGGCAGCTGGATTTCCGGACTGCCGACTTATCGGTCTGGCTGTCATGGAGCCCTGCGGAGCGGGACGACATCGGGAAGGCCGGTCGGCATCGACGGCCGGGCGGCTTCCGGGGTCGCCAGGAGAGCGACGATGGTGACGGGCTGCTGGCAGTGCGGACAATTGCGGGTCGCGGTGGGTTTCGAGCGGGTCCCTTTCGGGTGCCTGTCGCGAGGCTCGTGCCGCCGACTTGGCCGGTGGGAGATCAGCGAGGGGCGGGGTGGCAGCTGGAGCCGACCGTGATGCTCCTCCGAGCCGGCGGGCGCGGTCTTCATCCCTGGCCTGGTCCCGTTGGCGTTCGGCGTCCTTGCGGCAGGCGGGGGAACAGTAGATCTGGCGGACTGTCCTGAGCGAGTCGAAGGTGCCGTCGCAGACGGGGCAGATGCGTGTCTCGCGGGCTTCCTCGCTGGTGCGGGAGGTGATGCGGCACTCCTCCGAGCAGTAGATACGTCGGAGGGCGGCGGTCGTGACGAACTCGGTGTGGCAGGAGGGGCAGACCTGCTGGACGGGCCTGCGCTGCCGGTTGCTCTCCTTGCAGGTGGGCGAGCAGAAGACCTGGCGGCTGGTGTGGGTGGCGACGGTGAAGACCGATTCGCAGACGGGGCAGCGGCGGGCCATCTCGGATTCGACCTCGGTGACGGGAGGGTGGTCAGGAGACACGGGCGTTCACCCCGGCGCGGAGGGTTTCCGCCTGTTCCGGTGGCCGCGGAGCCGGTAGGAGGGGCCGTCGATGCCCGCGACAGCAGCCCGGTGCAGGAGGCGATCGAGCATGGCTGCCGCGACGGTCGCGTCACCGAAGGCGCCGGCCCAGTCGGCGATGCCGACGTTGGTCGTCAGGATCGTGGAGGACTTCAGATACCTCTGGTTGATCACCTGGAAGAGGGCGGAGGCGCCGTCCTCGGGCAGCGGGAGGTAGCCCAGTTCGTCGATGATTAGGAGTTTCGGGCCGGCGAAGAAGTTCATGCAGGACTTCCACCGGCCTTCGAGAGCGGCTTTGTGGCAGCGGGCCGAGAGTTCGGCGGCGGTGGTGAAGTAGACGCGGTGCCCGGCTTCGACCGCAGCCCGTCCGAGTGCGACCGACAGCATCGTCTTGCCGACGCCGGGCGGCCCGACGAAATATCCCCATGAAGGACGAGCGAGATCAGGTGAGCGTACTCGCTGTCACCGATCGGGCCGGTGTAGCCGTACCACTTCGCGTTCGCCTGCTTCTCCGGGCCGGTCATCGGCGGCCCTCATTGATGTCGCCGGGCTGCACTTGAACCGGCACGGAGCTCGTCCTGAGAGCCTCCTGCAGCTCCGGCCACGCCGGATCGTCCACATTGACCAGTTCATCGATGCCTCGCATCCGACGATGGTCGCACCCTCCGGCATCGGCTCATCGTGTGGGCTGGGCCGCGCTCACCCGCAGGCCGGGGCGATGGGCCGGGCAGCGATTGTCTGGTTCACGTGGCAGCTGTGCCTGCTGGTAGTGGCTCTGGGGGAAGGCGATCGAGTCATCGAAGGTGGGCGTCCGCGTCGGATGAACCGCTGAGGGAGGCGAAGGCCCACAGATGGCCGACGTGGTTGAGCGCAGGGGATGTGACCGAAAGGCCTCCTCGGTGGCCCGCGCCAGGTCAGCGACCGCCTCGCAGGCCGCGTCCAGCTGCAGCAGCAGAGCCAGTGCCTGCTTGCCCATGGCGTCATCGACGAGGGGCAGTTGCCGAGGGGCCTCCTGGCGGAAGAGCTGCTGGATTGGTTCGGCGTCCGTCTCGATAGCCCCGACGGCGGCCGGCACGCCGGAGCATGGCGGGCAGCTTCCACATCGCCAGCTTGGCCGCCAGAGCAGCTCTGGGCGCTACTGCCAGGATGCGGCGGACATCGGGACGGGTCAGGGATTGCCAGGCTTGTCCCTGTCGGTGCGGATGATGTTCGCCAGGATCAGTGCGTCGCCCGGGTCGGACTCCTTGCGACTCACCCCGTGGCGGTCGCGGTAGCGGGAGGCAGCATCGGGTTGACGGCGTAGATCTGCCGAGGCCCCTGCCTCAGCGTGGCTACCGGCAGGCCGCGGCTGGTCTCGATGGCCACTGGGATAGGCGTCTCCGCGGTGTCGCCGTGTTCGGCCAGGAGGTCGAGCAGCAGCCGGTAGCCGTCCAGGTCGTCGTTGATGCGGCACTTGGCCAGCAGCTTGCAGGGGCTTGCCCTCCTGTGCCTCGCAGCCATGCGAGCTTCGGCTCAACGGCAACGCTGCCGCCGGGTGGATCGGTCGGCGGGACACGAGCGGTGACGGTGGCGGGAACCCGCCGAGTCGTGCCGGGCGTCGTACAGGGATGGGATGGTTCATTCATATCAGGGAGGGTGGATCCATGCGCGGTGATCGGCTGACCGACGACCAGTTGACGAGGACTTTCCGCGCCGTGCTGGAAGAGGTGCTGAGCGGCCAAGGCTTGCGGACCTGCACCGGGCTGGACATGGAAACGGATGACGCACTGTGGGAGATCGTCAAGTATGGTCCGGGGGCCCCTCCCGAACTCGTCGACGCGGCCCGGGCCGCCTTCGCCGGACAACTGGACGGCAGCAACGCTGCGCGCTGGCACGCAGAGCTGATGCGCAAGTTCGAGGCGCGCAAGCAGCAGGCCGCCGAGCGCGAGTCAAGGCCGAGGGCCACCAAGGCTCGTGGTGGTGCCGAGCCGCCGGCGAAACCGCTCAGGGCAAGGCCGACCCCAGTGCGTGCGATACGCGTCAAAGGCGATCAGACCTACCTCGACCAGTACGGACGCACCTGCTACGAGGGGGATCTCTTCACCGGCGAAGTCGAGGAACAGGCGGACAACGGGCACACGGAGGTGCTCGGCACCTACTTCTTGGGCATCGAGCACGGGCGGCAGCAGGAGTGGTGGCCGGACGGGACCAAGCGGGCCGAGGGCGTGACCATCATGGGTGCCGCGGTAGGTGAGTGGCGGTACTGGCACGCCAACGGCCAGCCGTCGGAGGTGGTCGTCTTCGACGAGAACGGCCACGCGATGTCGAGAAAGCGCTGGAATGCCGCAGGTGAAGTGATCATGGATCATGTGACACGCCGGGCCTGAGCCTGAAACACCGAACACCGAAAGCGCTCGCACCCCGACAGCTGCACCCCGGCCGCCCATCGCGGCTGTGTGCAGATGACGTAGGTAGAAGGAGTCTTCTTCCAGCTGTCGTGCTGGAGGACTCCTCTCCCGCAGCCCGGGCCTTGCGCACGCAGCAGGTGTCGACACCGAGCGGTATGGGGCGGCGACCGCGCAGGCCTGGGACCGGCTGAACCCCCGGCTGACCCGCCGGGCGGCATGGGCCGAGCATGAAGGCCCCTTGCCCATCATCGAGGGCACCGTGATCCGGTTGACGGTCGCAAAACTGCCCAGCGGCGGGGCAAACAAGCCCGTCTGGCTCTGGTGGTCCCGCACCAGCCTGCTCAAGCAGACGCTCGGCGGGGCCCGACCCAAGCTGCGGGACTCCGCCGCGGCCGACCGCTGGACCTGGCTTGTCCTGGCCGCCCACGCCCAACTCCGGCTCGCCCGCCCCCTCACGCGGGATCTCCGTCGGCCGTGGGAACGGCCAGCGGAACCGAACAGACTTACCCCCGCCCGAGTCCGCCGGGGGTTCAGGAACCTCCGAGCGAAGGCGGGCACTCCAGCCCGTGCACCGAAACCCACCCGGCCGGGCCCTGGCCGTCCGCGCGGATCGAAGAACCGGCGGACCGCCACCCGATACGACGTCGGACGCGTCCTCGCCACAGGCGAGTCCTACACCAGACCCGCACACCACAAGGTCGGCACCAAACTCCGACGAACTGGATAAACGTCAAGGTCACTACCTGTCTCTGAACCCCCGACAGCACCCCGAGCACGCAGCCCACCTGATGGAGACGCTGCAGCGCTCCGGCCTCCCCCAAGACAATCCCGAGATGTGAGCCCGACAGACCTCGCGTCGAAGATGCAAGAGCTATTGTCAGCGACCCGGCCCGCCAGCCGAATGGTGTCGCATTGGTGATGCGGGGGCCAGTGTCCAGGACCGTCCGGATTCCGCTCGATCAGTTGTGCTCCGTGCTGTCGGCTGCTGGACTTGGGGTGCGCCCCGGGCGCCAGCTCGGGGCGGGACCGACGAACCGGAGGATTCCATGCGATTCACCAGGACCGGGAAGCGTGCCTCGGCCGCCGCGCTCGCCATGGTGGCGATGGGCGCGATCGGAGTGGGGAGCGCGACCTCGGCGCAGGCCGCCGAGGGCTCCTGGTTTATCCGCAGCGGCGGCTGCACCGCGTTAGAGAAGGTCGAACTCCACAGTGGCCACGACTACATGGCGATCGATCCGACCGCCGCCCCCAATGGCTGTGAGTTCGGCATCAGGAACTTGAGCACCGGCGGGTGGGCGTACGGCCCGACCGCCAGCCCCAGCCAGTCGCCCTGGGTGTACGACGGCCCGGGTATAACCCTGAAGGCGCGTTTGTGGGGGCCCTTCAGCGCAGAGGTGTGCGGCCCGGCCAACTGAGCCGCCAACAGCGCGCGGTGCTCGGCCAGGTAGTTGGTGGGCAGGCTGATCTACCCGTACTCGGTGGACCGGTCGGCCAGCGCCTGGCGCAGTGCCGACTCGGGGTCGCAGAACGGGGCGGGCTCGGGGTGCGCTGGTCCTGGCCGAGGTCCTCGTCACCCACGGCGGCCTAGCGCAGCCAGTGCTGAGCCCCGCGCAAGCAGAGCCGGTAGCTTGGTAGCAGGTGGGTTATGGGCCCTGTTAGTGGCCACCACCGTGAGAATGATCAGGGTGGTCCGGTCCACCGACCTTCCCCGCCCCCAGCCTCCGGGTCGAGTTCCCGGTGGGGAACGTCCCGCCCGCTCCGCACGCCCCTGCAGTTCCGTTTGCCGAACGGTCACAGTGACCGTTCGGCAAACGCTTCCGCGAACTCCGCGATCCGGACACTGGCGGGGTGGCCTGCGGCTTCCGGGTTCAGAAACAGGTACTCAACTTGTTCTTTGTCTATCAGCCCGCCCAGGCACATGAGAAGCGCCCCTTAGCCCGCACCTCGCAGCCTGGGGCTGGCCTCGGGTGAGATGCTTCGGCTCATGATCGAGCCGCCTCTTATCGGCATCACGCCGGTGATTCCGCCCGTTGCCACATCCTGGCAGCGCATCGACACATGGTTGGCTCGGCATGCGCCCGCTCGACTCGCAGAGCTTGCTCCTCCGGCATCGCCACATGCCATCGACCAGCTCGAAGTCGCGTTGGGCGTAGGTCTTCCCACCGACCTGCGCGCATCACTGCTATGCCACGACGGGGATTCGTCCTATCTCGGCATCCTGCCGTGCGGCCCGCTGTACTCCACGGATGCAATCGCCGACGTGAGACAGCGGCGCATGCAGATCTGGGAGGGCGAGGACGACCCAGACGAGCAGGAGACTCCGTGGTGGGGAACGCAGTGGATCCCCTTCGCCGGCGGCCATGGCGATGAGCACTTCATCGACGCGGGCCCGGGCTTGTGGCTTGACCATCTCGGTCGCGCCCCGCACGCCGACCACGCCTACTTCCTGGGGTGGCCGAGCCTTGGAACCTGGCTCCACGAGGTGGCCGAGGCCATGGAACACCACGATCGGACCGGCCGGCTCGACTCCGTCGCCCATCCCTCCGTAGACGAGGACGGAGAGATCGATTGGTGAGCAGAGGGACGCGCTGTTGAGTCCGGTCGGTCGTACTCGCTTCGGCATGTCTGGGTCGCTGTGACATCCGGTCTCGAACGACATCTCGAACTGGGTCGCTCACCTGGGGATTCGCCGGGCGTGGCGGTGGCCTTCGTCTGATCATGTGCTCCGACCAAGGTGCACGTGACCAAGACGAAGGCCGTGAGGGTGAGTCTGCTACCTGATGCTGTCCGGAGGGAAGCGTACGCGGAAGCGTCACGCTTCCGGGCCGAGTTCTACGAGTGTCTGACCGCCCGGCGCGACGAGTTGTTCGAGCTGACGGACGCACTGCTGTGCGTCGACGGGCCGGTGGTCTCGCTGGTGGACCTGACGCTGGTGCCCGGCACCGTCGTGGGCACGGAGCGTTGTACGGAGCCCTCAACCATGGCCGGATCAACGTCGACAGGTTGCGGTCCTTGCTGGCCGACATGCCCCTGCCGCGTTTCGATGGTGGTCGTCTGGTTCTGGCGGTCGATGTGTCGCCGTGGCTGCGATCGGACGCGCCATGCTCGGCGGACCGGCTGTTCTGCCACGTCTACGGGATCCTGGACGTGATCCGGCTCGGGCCCGAGGACGATTCGACCGCGGTCACCGCTGCCCAGCTACGAGCCGTGGCCGAACGGCTCATCGCGGCCGGCCAGTGGACGCCCGGAGACCCGGACATCACGATCGTCGGGTCCTGTTCTTCGACGCTCCGGACGGCATCACCGTCCGGAGCCCGGGTTCGTCGTTGCGGCCCCGTCAGCGCGTTGTCGCCTGGGGCTGGGTGCGCCGGGCGTACGCGCGGGCGGCCCGGGCGCGGTCGCCGCAGCGGGTGGAGCACCAGTGGCGGCGGCCGTTGCGCAGGAGGTAGCGGTTGCAGGGGCTCGACCCGCAGGCGGTGAGGCGGTCGGCGTCGGGTCCGGTGAGGAGATCGGCCGCGTCGGCGGCGAGGGTCGCAAGGGCGCGGTCGAGGATCTCGTTGGTCGGGCAGGGCGCCACTCGGTAGGGGCCGTTCTTCTCGTCCCAGTACAGCAGGGCGGCCGTGGGGGCCTTGCTCATCGCGTCGTTGACGGCGGACAGCGCCGCGGGAAGGGCGGGCAGCCCGTCGGCGCGGGCGGCGAACAGCGTCCGGAGGTGCTCTCGCATCGAGCGCAGCTGCGCCGCGCACATGTCCCGGACCCCCGCGTCGGCCGGCGCGAGGCCATGTGCGGTGAGCCACCGGTTCGCGCTGTCGGGCGTGCCGAGGTAATCGATGAACTGTCCCCCGGGCAGCGCGATGGCGCTGTTGACGAAGTCGAGGGCGAGATGGTCCTGGGCTCCCGGTGCGGGCGGTGGCGCGGATTCGGCGGCCGGGATCTCACTCATGGTTCTCATGGTACCCATTGCGTCCATCCGTGAGACGCCCCTATGATCATCACGGATAACCCACAATCTATCCGTGAGGTTCTGATGGTTGACACCAGCACGCCCGTCGAGCAGATCCCCGTCCGCGTGTTCGGCGGCCCGACCGCCCTCTTCGAATACGGCGGCCTGCGGTTCCTGACCGATCCCACCTTCGACGCGCCTCGCGAGTACCCCATGCCGAGCGGCCGGCGACTGACCAAGACGGCCGCCGCTTCCGCCGCACCGGCCGACCTCGGCCGCATCGACGTGGTCCTGCTCTCCCACGACGAACACCCCGACAACCTCGACGAGTCCGGCCGGGCCCTGCTCGCCGACGTCCCCCTGACCCTGACCACGCCAGGGGGCGGGCAGCGCCTCGGGCCCGGTGCCAAGGGGCTCGCCGACTGGGAGTCCGTCGGCCTCGACCGCCCCGGCGGCGGCACGATCACGGTCACGGGCGTGCCCGCCCTGCACGGGCCTGGCACGCGCGAGGAGGTCGAGCCGTTCACCGGTCAGGTCGTCGGTTTCGTCCTCACTGGGGAGGGCCTGCCGACGGTCTACGTCAGCGGCGACAACGCCTCCGTCGACCTGGTCAAGGAGATCGCCGCGCGGTTCGGCCCGGTGGACACCGCCGTCCTGTTCGCGGGGGCGCCGCGCTTCCCCCAGCTCTTCGACGGCGGGCTGCTCGTCCTCGACAGCGCGCAGGCGGCGGAAGCCTCCCGGATCCTCGATGCGCGCCGGGTGATTCCCGTCCACTACGACAGTTGGGGCCACTTCACCGAGGGGCGTGACGAACTGGTCGCCGCGTTCGCGGCCGCCGGGCTGCTCGACCGGCTGGACCTGGGCAACCGGGGCTGACCGGTGCGGCCGGGCCGCCGGGGCGGCCGGGGCGGACCGTGCCGCGCGTCGGTCGCGGTCCACGTCGGCAAGGACGCCGGCGATCAGGTGCGTGGTGTAGTTGCGGTCGCGGGTAAGTGGGTTGACGTGCTCGGCGAACGGCAGCGCACCTTGGTCCAGGCGGGCAGCAGGTCGACCGGCCGGCGGGTCTCGACGTCCACGAGGACGAGGCCGCAGTCCCGGCTTTCGCGGGTGGCGTACTCGTCGACGCCGACACTCGACGAGGGGGCAGGCACACTTCCGGATCGGGAAGTGCGTCGATCAGCCGCAGGACCGTTGTGCGGCTGGTCGGCGCGCCGACGACGTGGGCCAGGTCGGGATCCGGGCCGACCCGCGAGGGCGAGACCAACGAACCCGCGCACGACACTGTGCTGCCGGTTGGGCCCCATGGTGTTCCCGCCCCGGGCCGCAGCAGGTGCGGGGTGGGGGGTGGGGGGCTGTGGAATCGGCGAGCGTCGGCCTGGCGCAGCCTGGTGGTCGACCACGAGGCACTCGACGCCGCCCTCGGGCGCAGGAAGACCGCCTGGGGGTGAAGCGGCAGGCGGGCGGTCCTCGTAGTCGCCGATGAACTGCCGCCCGTACGTCTGGGAGATGTCGGAGGTGACGGCGAAGGTGTCCCAGGGGATGTTTTCGGCGGAGGTGGGGCGCGACAGTAGGCGACGAGGTGGGGCGCGAGGCTCGGGGAACGATGACAGCGGCCGACTGCCGCGTGGGAGTTGCCGTCGCGAGCCCGCGCTGCGCACGGCCGTCGGATGCGGCCCGCGTGGCTGGCGAAACGCTGTTGTGGCCGCCTGTGTCACACGGCGCGTCACCCTCGTTCAGAGGGCCGGGCCGGATGGCGGAGAGGCGGACGTCTTGCGGCGGATCGCGACGACCGCCGCGTCGTCGTCGAGGTGCGCGTCGACGTGGGACAGCAGGTCGGCCTGGAGACGGCGCAGGAGTTCGTCCGGGTCGTCCGTGGTCCACTGTGGCGCGCGCTCGGTGAACGGGTAGAAGCCTCCGTCGCTGTCGCGCGCCTCGATGACGCCGTCGGTGTAGAGGAGCAGCAGGTCGCCGGCCTCGAACGGGAACGTCTGGACGGTGTAATCGGCGAGGCCGAAAGTCCCTCCGAATCCGATCGGAACATGGCTGGCCTCGGCCACGAGCGGGATGAGCCGGTTTCCGCGGAGGATGAGCGGCGGTGGGTGACCGCAGCTGATGAGGTGGACGACCGGATCGTGGTCGGGGATGTCCAGCAGCAGGGCGGTGGCGAAGTCCTCGGTGGTGTCCTGTTCTGTTGGTGGCCGCCACTGTCCGGTGTCCCAACGGAACGCGGCGTCCAGGTGGACGGCGAGACGGGGAAGGGTGGCCTGCCGGTGGGCGGCTGCGCGGAAGGCTCCGAGCAGCAGGGCGGTCTTGCTGATGGCGCCCAATCCGCTACCTCGCACATCGCCGATGAGCAGCCGGGTGCTGTGGTGGGCGGTGCGTGCGGCCGCGTACAGGTCTCCGCCCAGCTCGGCCTCCGCCTCGGCGGGGATGTACAGGCCGGCGATCTGCAGCGGGCCGGCGCGCGGGGGCAGTGGCTGCAACAGCACTCTTTGGGCCGCCTCGGCCACCGACCGCACCTGGTGCAGCTGCTGCTCGCGCCGGTCCCGCACCACACAGACGGTGACACAGGCGGCCGACACGACGATCAGGGCAGCGATCTGAGCCTGGATGTTGGCGGTATCGAAGACCCCCCTGAGCACGCCGATCAATACCTGCGCCGCTACCGCGAGCACCCCCATGCCCGCCGTCGTACGGGCGCCGCCGAAGGCCACCGTGATCGCGGGTGCTGCCACGAGCAGTGGCCCGAGATGGATGTGTGGCGGAGCCAGTACATCCACTACGCAGACGGCAACGATCAGCCCGAGCGGGATCACCAGCAGCGTGGACGCGCGCTCCTGCTTCCAGAACCGCCAGACGTCCAGCCGAGCTCGAAAGGCCATGCCTCCAGCCTTTCATCCGCCTACCGTCAGGTGAGGACACGGCGCTCCGGGTACTGCGTCAGCGGCCGGCTGAGACGGGGCAAGAAGGCAAGGGAAGGGGTGCCCGACCATCTCTCCCCGCGGCCACGTGATCGCTCGCGGGGCGTCTTCCGGGATGCCCAGCCTACGGGTCCTGCCTCCCGGCCCATCCCGAGCAGGACGACACCCACCAGCCCACCGCACTCCTCCCGGATCGGGCCACAGCCCGCGCGGCCCGCCCGGCCACCGGCCCCGAGCACGCGGCCGGGCACGGCCCGGGCCCCTGGCGGACGCGGCGGCCTGCCGCTGGTGCGCGGGCGCGGCCGGCTCGGCGGGCGCGGCGGCCTGGTCGGAAGACCGTCCCAGAGCAGCCCTACGACACCAGCTGACGACGCACTTCTACAGCGTGTATCGGAAGCGGATCAAGCACGTAGGGTGTCGGCATGTCGCTGAGCCACATGGTCCTCTCGTCCGGTCGTTCGATCGAGCTCACCGAGCTGCGGATGTCCACGACCTATGGGGGGATGCTGGAGGGCTATCCGTTCCGGCGCATCAACGACATGAAGGTCAGCGGCCTCCTGCGACAGGCCGAGCATGCGTTCTCCTTCGCGCCGGTTCATCTCGTTCCACCCCCCGCGAGTACCCGGACCAGACCGCTGGCGCCTTCGGCCCCGTAGAGGTGCTGCCTTCCGTGGCTTGCATCGGTGTTTTCGGCTCTACAGCGGTCGATCCTGAACTCGACGCAGTGCTGCACCGCTCCGCTCTCATCGTGGCCTGGTTCCAGGCCACCCCGGATGTCCCGTCGGGCGAAAAGGCTGATCTTGCTCTTCGCCGCATTCGCTGGGACGAGCTGGCCCAGGACTACGAGCTCTAGGGACATGTGCTGAACACAGCCAAACTCGTTGATGGCTGCTACGAGGACGGTGGCCTCATAGCGGACCGCGAGTTTGTCGTAGCGGGTGGCCACGGCCCGGTGCCGCTTGAGGCGGTTGATCCCACACTCGACCGCGTGGCCCTCACGGTAGTCGACCGGGTCGAAATGCAGTGGCCGGCCGCCGCGGGCGCCGAGCTTTCGGCGGCTGCGCGCCATGGTCGGCCTTGTCCGGGATGGTGCAGCGGATCCCGCGTCGGCGCAGGTAGGCGCGGTTCCTTCAGGCGGCGTACGCCTTGTCCGCCCGCACCGGATCGGGCCGGACGCGTGGCCGGCCCGGACCGATGCGGAGCACGCGGACCTTCTCCGGACGGGTTCGAACTGCGGCGAGTCCCCGCGCTGCCCGGCCGTAATCACGATCGACATGGTCCGCGGCAGCCTGCTCGAAGGCTACAGCTGGTGCGGCGACGCGTTCCGGGCGAGCCGGGTGAGCGGAACATGTGCGTTGACGTGGTCGAGGTGGTGAGGGCCGTCCGTTCAAGTCGCAGCAGCGTGAGAGCAGCTCGCCGAAGACGTCGTGGGAGATGCGGGCAAGGAAGCGGGTGGGAGTGCCGAGCCGGGCTAGGGCGACGGCCGTGTTGGCGGGGCCGCCGCCGGGGAGGACGTTCAAGGCGAGTTGGGCGGGGACGGAGTGGGAAGCGTCTGTGAAGGCGTCGGCGACGCATTCGCCGATGACGGTGATGCCGCAGGTGGCCGTGCTCATGAAGTGTCTTTCTGCCGAGGTGCGCACGCAGGTCCGGGTGCTCGGTCGGTGGGTCAGCCCTTGACGGCGGAGCTGGCGACGCTCTGGACGAACCACCGCTGGAAGAACGCGAAGACGATCAGGACGGGCAGGACGAGCAGGACGCCGAAGGCGAGGACCTGGCCCCAGTCGACGGGCGTCTGTCCCTGGAAGACGCTCATTTCCAGCGGCAGGGGGCGGACCGAGGGATCGGAGACCATGAGGACGGGCCAGAGGAAGGAGCCCCACTGGGTGAGGAAGGTCAGGATGGCGACCGAGGCGAAGACCGGCTTCGACATCGGGACGATGATCCCGAAGAAGGTGCGCCAGGGGCCGGCGCCGTCGATGCGGGCTGCCTCTTCGATGCTGGGCGGGATGGCCCGGAAGAAGGTGGCGAACTGGTAGATGGAGAAGGCGTTGGCGAGGAAGGGGATCGCCTGCATGTAGATGGTGTTGCGCTGATTGTTGAACATGTAGAACAGCGGCACGGCCACCGCTTCGAACGGGACCAGCATCAGCAGCAGGATGAGGGCGAAGACGGCGCCCTGGCCTTTCCAGCGCAGGCGGGTCAGCCCATAGGCGGCCATGGAGTTGACGATCAGGCTGCCGAGGACGACGACGGTGGACAGCAGCAGGGAGATGCCCATGAAGCGCCAGAAGTAGCCGGTGGCGTCGGAGTCGAAGCTGTCCAGGACGGCGCTGTAGTTGTCGAAGGAGAGGTGGGTGGGCAGGAAGCCGGTGAGGCCGCTGAGGACTTCGTCGGAGGGCTTGAAGCTGCCGAGGATCAGGTAGAGGACGGGCAGGACGAAAATGAAGGACAGCACGCTCAGGACGGCGTAGTCGAGGAAACGGCGCAGGGAGTTTCGGGTCTGGTCCATGGGGATCAGTCCTCTTGGCCGGTGCGGACGACGCGGCGCTGGATGAGGGTCAGGGCGACGACGATCAGGAAGAAGACGACGGTGATCGCGGATGCCTGGCCGATGTTGTTCTGGTCGAAGGCGGTGGTGACGGCCTGGTACATCACGGTGCGGGTGGCGTCCTCGTCGAGTCCGCCGCCCTTGACGAGGACGTAGACCTGGTCGAAGACGCGGAAGGACAGCACCGAGGTGAGCATGGCGACGAAGGCGAGGGTGCCGCGGATGCCGGGCAGGGTGACGTGGCGGAACTGCTGCCAGCGGGAGGCCCGGTCGAGTTCGGCGGCCTCGTAGAGCTCGCCGGGGATCTGCTGGAGTCCTGCGAGGAGGATGACCATCTGGAAGCCGACACCCTGCCAGATGGACAGCACGATGATCGAGGCCATAGCGGTCAGACCTTCGCCGAGCCAGTCGAAGGCGCCCCAGTTGCCGAAACTCACCGCATCGAGCGCGGAGTTGAGCAGGCCGTCGCCGCTGCGGGTGAGGATGAGCCGCCAGATGACGGCGACCAGGGCCATGGGGAAGACGACCGGCAGGAAGAACAGCGACCGGAAGACGCCGATGGCCTTGAGTTTGCGGTTGAGCAGGATCGCGAGTGCCAGCGCGAGGCTGGTCTGTACGGGGACCACGACCACGGTGAACGTGAGGTTGTTCAGCAGGGCCCGCAGGAACGGGCCGGACATGTCGGGGTCGGTGAACAGGCGCCGGTACTGCTCGATGCCGAAGAAGCGGGGCGGCAGCGGCGAGCCGAGGCGGACTTTGTAGAAGGAGAGCACGACCGCATAGACGAAAGGTACGCCGACGAAGGCGATCAGTCCGCCGAGGGCGGGCGCGGACATCAGTAGTCCGTGCAGCCAGTCGCGGTTGCTGCGCCCGGGTCGTTTGCGAGTCCGGGAGGTTGATGGCGGGGGCGGTTTCCTGCCTGCGGGGGCGGCGGGTGCGGGGCTCACGGTGGTCACGGTAGGGTCCTCTCTCCCGGCTGCTGGATGCCGGCTATGGCGACTGACCGCCGGCTACGGCAGCTTGTAGCCGTCGTTGTCCGAGAAGTCCTGGTCGATGGCGCGGACGGCCTTTTCGAGGGCGGTCTCCGGGTCGGCCCCGCCGTAGATGTCGGCCAGCGCCTGGCTGAACTTGGCGGTGACCGTGGGGTATCCGGCGGTGACCGGGCGGGTCACGGCGACGCAGGGCTTGTCGCTCGGGGAGTCGCCGCAGGGCTTGGCGAGCTGGTCGGCGAAGAGCTGCAGCGGGCCGCCCTGCTTGTACAGGTCGCTCCTGGCGAGCACGGACGCGGTCCCGGGAGGGGCGCCGTTGGCTGTGGTCATCGCGGTGACGTTGGTGTCGTTGAGGAGGGAGTCGAGGAAGGCGCCGGCGGCCTTGCCGTTCTTGGTGTTGGCGCCGATGCCCCACTGCCAGGAGCCCTGACCGGTCTTGGGGCCGTTGCCGAAGTCGGGCAGCGGCAGGACGACCAGGTCGTCGCCGAGGGCCTTGCTGTAGGTGGGGTACATCCAGTGGCCGACCCAGCTCAGGGCAACGCGGCCCTTGGCGAAGGCGTTGCCGTCGGTGTTGGGGTCGGTGTACTTCTTCCAGCCCTGGAACGTCTTCAGCGCCGACGCCACCGCCGGGGTGTTCAGGGCGCCTTCCGCCTTGCCGTTCTTCAGCAGCGAGCCGCCGGCCGACCAGATGATCGGGGCGAAGCTGTAGGTGCCCCATTCGTTGGCGTAGCCGCCGCTCTCCTGGAGGTCCAGGCTCTTGCCGTCGGAGTCCTTGGCGGCGAGGTTCGTGACGGCGGCTGTGAACTCGGCCGCGGTCCAGTCGTCGGACAGCCCCGTGGGGTACTTGATCCCGGCCGCGTCCAGAAGTTTCTTGTTGCCGTAGATACCGAGCCCGGAGTCGTACATGCCCAGGCCGTAGTACTTGCCGTTGATCTCGCCCTGGGCCTTGATGGCGTCCGTGGCGTTGGCCATGGTCTTGACGGAAACGTAGTCGTCGATCGCGGTGAGCTTCTTGTTGTAGACGAAGTTCGCCATGGTCGGACCGTCGAGCTCCATCACGTCCGGCATCTTGGAGGCGTCGGTCGCGGTGAGGGTCTTGGTGTAGTCGGTGTCCGGGATCAGGGTCAGCTTGACCTGGACCTTGTTCTGGGAGGAGTTGAACGACTTCACCGCGTTCTGCAGGGCGCTCGACTCACTGGCCTGGCCCTGGTGGGCCCAGACGGTGATGGTGCCGGTTCCGCTGCCCTCCTTGGCGGAGGTGTCGGTGTTGCCGCCGCCCCCGCAGGCGGCCAGCGCCGCCAGAGGCAGGGTGAGGGCCAGGGCCGTACAGGCTGTCCGGCGTGATCTCCTGCTGGGCGTGTTCATGGTGGGTTCCTCCGGTGTCGGTGCGGGTGAGGGTGGGTGGTGCACAGGTGCATAGGGATTCGGGATCGCCCCAGGCTGTGGCCACGGCGGCGTGACGACGATCCGTCAGGGGGACTGCTCCCGCAGGAGTCCGGTATCGGCGCTCGGCTCCTTGACGACCAGTGGGCGCAGGTTCCAGGCATCGACGGTGTAGCCCAGGCGTGTGTCCCGTGCGCTGCGGGCCTGCAAGCGCCACGGGCCGTCGCCGGTTGGGTAGAAGCGCAGGGTGAGGACCTGACCGGTGGAGGTCAGGAAGACTTCGGCGACGGAGTGGTCGACGACCACACGCAACTCGACCGGCCGGCCGGCCGGGCAGGGCATCCGGTAGGAACCGGCCCGTGCGCGGGCGTCCAGCGAGGCGTGGTCCCGGTGCACGACCAGCTCGCCGGTGGCGGCGTCACAGCGGATGTCGAGGAATTCGGAGCCGTCGGGGGTGGTGAGCAGTCGCAGACCGGCCCCTTCGGCGGGCTCCAGGCGGGCCACCAGGTCGAAGGCGCGGCCGATGGAACCGAGATCCACCGGATCCGGGCCGTGCATCTCGCCCGAGGCATGGACGGCGTGCTCGCCTCGCAGGGCGAGCAGTTCAGCCGCCGGCTGCTGCTGGATTGTACCGTCGCCGCCGACCTGGACCTCGCGAGGCAACGTGAGCACCCCAGCCCATCCGTCGGCGACCGCCCAGCTTTCCTCGCGGGCCTCTGCGGACCAGCCCCACAGTAGCCATCGGCCGCCCGGTGCACGCAGGAGAGCGGGCGCGTAGCAGTCCGGTCCGTAGTCGACGAGAACAGGCCGGCCGGCTTCGAGGGCGTCCCCTTTGTCCTCGCCGATCAGGGCTGTGACGCAGCGGTCGCCGTCGTGGTCGTTCCAGGCACTGAAGATCAGGGCACCGCGGTGTCCGGACTGCGGCGGAAGGTACTGGGGGCACTCCCAGCCCTCGCCGGTGTGCAGACCGGTTCCGCCGACCGGCTCCTGCTCGCGCCCCTCGAAGGGGCCCAGATAGGTCCAGCTCCCCAGGTCCGCCGACTCGTACAGCAGGGCCGCGCCCCGGCCGTCCGCGAGGGCGGCGCCGACCAGCATCCGCCACCGCTCTCCGTCACGCCACACATACGGGTCGCGGTACATCGTGCAGTCGTCGGGCCATGCGGGGATGACCAGGTCGTTTAGCGGGGTGAAGGTCCGGCCGCCGTCGAGAGAGGTGGCGGTGGTGACCGGCTGGTGCTGGGCCGAGCGGTCCCAGCGGTTCGCGGAGTAGAAGACGACGAGGCGGTCGCCGTCGGAGACGGCGTTGCCGGAGAAGCACCCGTCCGCGTCCACGCCACCGGGGGTCGGGAGGAGGGCGATCGGCAGCGGTTCCCAGCTCAGCAGGTCGGGGCTGCGGAAGTGACCCCAGTGCATATTCGCGTGCGTCGCGCCAGAGGGGTTGTACTGGTAGAAGACGTGATAGTGGCCGTCATGGAAGACCAGCCCGTTGGGGTCGTTGATCCAGTTCCGGGGCGGGCGCAGATGCGCGATCGGCCGGTACGGATCGCAGGGCGCGGTGGACACACGCGTGCCTTTCGGTATGTGCAGCAGAGCTTGCGAGGACGACGGGCGCCGGACGCAGCCGGCCACGATCCCCTCGGGGGACTCGGTGAAAACGCCTGATCCCGGCAACCGCTGCCAGCCCTCAAGGCAGAGCATGGGAGGACCGGCACGGCGTGATGCCGACCGCGAAGGGTGGGAAGGCGATTTGAAGCGCCGGCACAGGGACGGCGGGAAGAGCGCGGCTCAGTACCCCGAGGCGCTGTCGGACATCAGGCGGGAACGCCGCCTGGACCGCTCATCGAAAATCTCAGGCGGCATCTGTGTACCCTCACTGTGTTCCATGTACTGACAGGACCGACGACCGGTCGCAACGGTCGCCTGTCACGGTGTGAAGTGCTTCGCCGTCCCGGGGTCAGAGTCGGGGCGGCGAAGCGACCGATGCCCGCGCCACCAGCGGGCAAGGCAGCAATTCCTCCATGTCCGGACCCGGTGGCCGGCCCGGAGACTTCGTGAGAGCGAACAACCGAGCCACAGCCCGTGCCCCCATCTCGTAGTGCGGCAGCTGAACCGTGCTCAGCTGCGGGTAAACCGACTCGCAGACCAGCTCCTGGTTGTCGAACCCCATGACCGACAGGTCACCGGGGATGGACAGCTCCAGCTCAGCAGCAGCTCGGTAAGCACCAGCGGCCATCCGGTCGTTGAAGCAGAACAACGCCGTGGGGCGCTGCTCCGCCGTCAGCAGCCGTCGCGCGGCCCGGTAACCCGCCTCCACGTCACCGCCGACCGTGTTGAACGGCACCGCCGTCTCGGCAGCGACCAGCGACGGGTCGTAGGCGACGCCGACTTCCGCCAGCGCCTTGCGGTAGCCCTCCAGGCGGCCCCGCCGGGCGGGAAGGTCGACAGTCTGCACGGTTACTCCGATCCGGCGATGGCCGTGATCGGTCAGTTCGCGCACCGCCGCGTAGCCACCCTGGACCTCATCGGGTACCACCGAGGGGACGGCAGGGTCGGCCGAGCCCGCGTCGAGCAGCACGGTCGGCGTGGCGTGCAGGGCGCCGGGCAGTTCCACGATGCGGTGGTACATGGCCGCGTACACGACGCCGTCCACCTGCCGCTGGAGCAGCATGTCGATGCTTGTGCGTTCCAGTTCCGCATCCCCGCTGGTGTTGACCAGCAACAGAACGACACCCTCGGCCGCGGCGGCCTCCTGGGCTCCCAGGATCATCCGGCCCGCGTGGGGGGTGGTGGCGATCTGGTCGCTGACGAAGCCGATGGTCTGCGACCGCTGCATCCTCAGCCCGCGAGCCAGTCCGTTGGGCGCGTACCCGAGCTCATCGGCAGCCTTCCAGACGCGCTGACGCGTCTCTTCGCTGATCCGCTTGCCCTCGACCCGGTTCAGGACATGCGAGACGGTCGCGGTCGACACACCTGCCGCTGCAGCCACGTCCTTGATCCCGATCCGGCGCATCCTTGAACCTTCTCAGATTGGTCGATAACGGCTTGCCTAATCGTTTAGCCAACCGTGTGGAGATGAGACTGCCTCCAGCCGAAGCCACTGTCAATGGCTCGTCACGAACTCGTGGACACGGCATGGCGGACGGCTTTGCGGGTCCGGCCGCCTGGAAGAGACCCGTGAGGTCAGCAACGCCGGCGCGTGGCCGGTCTGCTTCCCGCTCACCGTGGACCCGCAACCGGCCTCGCGCCGATGTCGAGGAGAGGGGCAAGTCCGGCCACAGCCTGGACCCCATACCGGCCCGGGCCGTGACGAACGGGCTGGCCTGGCCGCCGTCGACTTCACGGTGCGCCTGCACGCCATCCCGGCGCCGGGCACGCTGGACGCTGCCGCCGGGCAGTTGTCCGCTCTCAGGCAGAGAGCCGCAACAGGACCGCCGACCGCGCGGCGCACACCCCGGGGACGACACCACGCACGTGTCCGCCCCTGGCCCCTGGACTGGCAGCGGCACTACCGCGTGCTGGCGGACCTGGTCGACGCCACGGACAGCTGCCCGACATCGCTCCCGGCGTGCTGTGGGACGGCGACGACATCGGACGGTGGCTCCAGCAGCAGAAGCAGCCGGCTACCTGGGCGCGGCTGTTGCCCGAGCAGCAGGCGCGGCTGACCGCGCTGGGCGTGGAGCCCGACCAGGCGCCGTCTCCCGCTCCTGCGGGCAGTCGCGGGGCGAAGGGGGTCGACCAAGGCGCAGCAGGCGTTCCAGCGGGGCCTGACGGCCCTCACGCAAGGGGTGGAGCGGGAAGGCGCGGACCGGCCGGTGCCCCGTGCCCACGGCGAGGAGATCACGGTCGAGGGCGAGGCGGAGCCGGTAGTCGTCAAGCTCGGCGTGTGGGTCTCCAACACCAAGAGCCGGCAGGACGAGCTCACCGCTGACCAGCTCGCCTCGCTCGCGAAGCTGGGCGTCGACTGGGCCTGGCCGAGCCCTGTGCGCGAAAGCGGCCCCGAGTCATCGGCGCCTGGTGGGCTTCGCTGCGTGGTCAGTGGGCTGGCTTTGTCCGCCAGAACGGGCTCTGGCTCAACTTCTGTGGTGCCGGCCCAGGCGTTCGACAGCCGCCCGGCCCCTTCCACATTCGGCCTTTCGCCGCGTGACCTACGCACTGCTCTCAGACGAGGAGGCGTTCATACGGTATGCGAAAGATCATCACTTGTGGCCTGCTGGCCGCTGCGGCCCTGTCCGCCGCCGACGTGTGCATCCAGGAACTCGCCGTCGTCCCCGCCCTGAGCGACTGGACCGGCGACCACAAGAACAACTGCTCTAACGGCAACGTGATCGACCACTCCGGCAGCTCAATGACGCCCGGTCACTGACCAGCAACTTGGATCCCAAGCCCGAAGGCCCTGCGCCCCCGGCGCGGGCCTCACCACAGAAGCCGAGCCAGAGCCCGTTCTCGTGAACGAAGCCAGGCAGGCCGTGATCTCGCACCTGTTCCCCGTCGATGACAGCGCCTTCCTCCACGCCCGTTGTGGTCTGTGCCTACGCCGTGGCCCCGCCGTTGCCCTGGACGGGTCCCTGGAGCACCTCTACGCAGCGGCCCGCGCCCACCTCGACCAGGCCCACCCCGGTGCGTCGCTGGACTTCATCGAGGTGGAACCCGGCTGCCCCATGGGCGGATGAGACGGCAGCGAGGCACCCCACGAGTGGATGAACCGCTGCTTCCCCTCCGTGTGGTGAGCAGCCGCTGACGTCAGGAGCCCGTGCGGTCAGCCGGCGCGTCCGACCTCCACCTCGACACGGCCACGGCGCCGAGCCAGAGCCGTGCAGCGCAGGCCGCCGCCGGGGTGCCACTCCATCACCGGCCCGGCCGCGTCACCGTGTTCGGGGCACCAGGAGACCGGGACCACGCCGCCGCAGTCGTGCCCTGCGCAGCCGCACGCCTGGGTGGGGGCGGCGTAGGCGACGCCGTGGCGGACCAGGCCGCCCCTCGGCCCTTCGGCGGCGGTGCCGCGCAGGACGGCCGGCCAGGCCAGCGTCAGCCGCAGACCACCCGACCCCGACCGGAACCGGTCGATCACCCGCACGTCGCCCAACACCGCCAACGGCCCCACCCCGGGCGCGGTCAACCGGCGCACCGACGCCCCCGCCTCCCCCGCCGCGAGGCCGGCCAGCGCGTCGGCGTCCTCGTCGGTGGACCAGCCCGACAACGAGTCTTCGCCGGCCGGATCGTCGGCCAGGGTGAGCCACGGGTCATCGAGGCGGAACCGGTGCGCGGCTCCCCCGGTCCCGGCCAGCGTCAGGTAGGCCACCGTCGGCCCTGTGGGTACTTCGATCTTGTCGTGGGCCAGGAGCCAGGCCACCACGGCGCGGCTGTCGAACTGCGGGTGCGCGTCCGTACCGCCCACCGGGTTCGGGAAGTCGGGGTGGCGGCGGCGCCAGCACGCTACTGCCGCCCTACCACCCCGGCGATCCGCGCCACTCCCGCCAAGAACACCCGATCACCGCCCGGAGCGACGGGTTCGTGGGCGGCGAGCGGGGAGCGGGTCCCCGGCCGGACCGTGCGCACGGCACGCCAGTCCACCAACGGGTGGACCACCTCCAGAAGCGCGACCTCCCGGGCGTCGCAGAGAGGGACCGAGGTCACCCCGCCCTGCCGCTTGTAGTCGACCTCCACCGAGCCGACCGGCGACAGCCATCCAAGCCTGACCACCTGGTCGAAGTCCACCCTTCGGACGCCGAGTCGGCGCGCGGCCTGGTCCGGGCCCGGCGGCACATGCCGGTCGAGGAGGGCGGGCAGATCCCGGCGGCGGGCCAGGGCGGCCACCTGGTCCGGGTGGACGTCGGGGAACTGCGTCTCGCCGCCGAGGTAGACCAGCAGGCCGGCCTTCACCAGATGCCCGACCGCCGAAGCCGTCACCCTCGGCTGCAGGATCGGCAACGGCACCCCCAGGCGAGACCAGACCACTCCCGGCCGCCCACCGCCAGGCACAGAACGCGCAGTGCGATCGCGGGCATGTCAGAGCCCGCGGCTAGCATCCGCTCGTGAACCCTGAGCTGCTGTCGACCGTTGCCGTCCTCCTCCCGCCCGGCCGATTGGTCACGTCCGACGAAGGCGACGGAGACGTCCAGGCTCTGTGGCTGAGTGACGGCGCCGTACCTGCGGAGATGTGGGAGCGGATCCGCGCGGAGCACCCCCGCACCGGTTTGTGGCCCTTGCTCCTCGACTCACGTGACCCGGATGACGGCGAGTTCCGCCCCTGGGGCGCAGGCGAGCTCTTCCCCGAGCGGATGTCGTCACCCGGCGATCACGACCCGGCCGATCTGCTAGCGAAATGGTGGACGGCGTACACCTCGATCGATGAGGACGACGACGCGCTGTCGCCCGACGAGAGACTGGCCGTCACTGCCCCCTTCGGTCAGACCTGGCCGGGCCTCGCGCCCAGCCGGGAACACGCGACCGATGCCAACCGGCTGGCCGCCGAGTACGCAGACCACTTCGTCCTGAGCCGGCCGCGGTCGCGTCTGGGCCTGGTCGCCGCGCCTTCCGGTGCCGACGCCCTCGCGCTCGCCGGCTGGGACGGACCCGCCAACTGGGACAACGACACCGCCACGTTCTCAGCCGTCGTGAGCGACTGGGAACGGCGTTTCGGCGCGTGCGTGGTCGCCGTCGGCTCGGACACCCTCCACCTGAGCGTCGCCGCGCCCCCGACGAACAAGGAAGACGCTCTGGTCGTCGCGGCCGAGCACTTCGCCTTCTGCCCCGACAACATCTGGCAGGGCCCCTGGCCCCAGACCCTGGCGGCGTACGCTGAGCGCCTCGTCGGCACCTACTGCTGGGAATTCTGGTGGGACTGACCCGGCCAGTCGGGACGCGATCAACTGAAGCCGGGAAGCGATCTCCAGGTACCCGTGCGGCACCAGGCCAGCGGTACTCGTGAACAGCCCTGGCCCCCAACCCGGAGCCGCTGCCCGCCCTGAGAGGGCAGCCGGCAGCGGGGTCAGCCAGCGCACCGAAGTCCCCGAAACCCGGCGCTGCCAAAGGAACGGCCGACAGTCCCGGCTGTCCGGGCCACGCGCGGCCGAGGTCAGTTGATGGCGACGGCGGCCAGGGCGGTGGTCCAGTCGTGGCGATGGCACGCTGGGCCGGTGCGAGCTGGACGGTTCCGGCGCAGACCGCCTGGTAGAGCTTGAACCCGACGGTGTCCTTGTCGACGGCGGTGGAACCGCCCGCCTGGGAGCGGGGTTCAGGCCACAGGTTCTGCGGGCTGGTGGGGTTACCGCCGAGGCTGAGGGGGATGAGGTGGTCCACCTCGCAGTCGGCGGTGGAGGTGTCGGCGTAGCCGTACTCGGCGATCTGCTTGACCTTCAGAGCGTTGGTGTAGCTCGTCGAGGGACGGATCGAGGAACTGTAGCCACCCACACAGATGGTCGAATGAATCGCCGCCTGCGTCACGGCGGCATTCAGGGCACCGGGCTGACAGCGGAAGTCGGGCCGCGGCAGGAACGCCTGATCGGAGCGTTCCAGCAGCTCACCGACGCTGCGGCGGGCGGAGGCCGGTGTGACGTCGATGGCCGTGCCGCTGTCCGGGCAGCGGCCGGAGGCGGGGGTGCCGTCGGCTGCGGGCAGGTCCATAGGGTGGTCGCCTGCCGTCGGTCGGGAAACCCATGCCCCCCGCTACGCCTGTTCGGCGGTGCGCACCGCAATGCGATTGCGTCCGGGAGCGCTCGGGGCGGCCGGCGGGGAGGCCCGACGCGCTGCTGCTCGGTGGGGGTCGGTCACAGGTGACCGGCCCCCACCAGGCGAAGCCGACCGTCTCCGGGGCTGCCCGCGTCGTTCGAGGCACCGCGTTTCGGCGGGCGGGAAGCGCGCCCACCGCGGTGCCTGCGGGCCGGCCGGGAGGTCAGGCCAGGTTGATGTTCTCGGCCTGGGGGCCCTTCTGGCCCTGCGTGATGTCGAACGTCACCGTCTGGCCCTCCCGGAGCTCACGAAACCCGGTGGAGTTGATCGCCGAGTAGTGGGCGAAGACGTCCGGGCCGCCGCCGTCCTGGGCGATGAAGCCGAAGCCCTTCTCCGCGTTGAACCACTTCACAGTTCCCGTAGCCATATCCATGCCCTCCAGTCGACGGACGCCTCCCACACCGTGCGGGAGGCGGAGGTGATCGCCCTGGTTCCTCCGGCACAGCACAGCAAAACACCCACGCCAAAGGCCTGGGCAAGGGGAAAATCCGAACCACGACAGCTGACACAGACGCTTCACGCCGACAACGGGCTGTCACCAGAGGAACGAGTACCCGTCACGCCTTGGAGGGCCAGGTTCGCGCAGGCCTGCCGGGGACCGGCAGGCGCAGCTTGCTTCAGGCCGCGGCCTTCGGATTCGGCGAGTCGGTGTTGAGGCGGTATTCGGCGTTGATGCGCTGGGCCTCGGCGAGCTGGTCTTCGAGGATGATGATGCGGCGCCGCCTCGATCGGGGTGCCCCCGTCGACGAGTTCACGGGCGCGGGCGGCGATGCGCAGTTGGTGGCGGGAGTAGCGGCGGTGGCCGCCGGCGGAGCGCAGCGGGGTGATGAGGCGGGCTTCGCCGATGGCGCGGAGGAAGCCCTGCGTGGTGCCGAGCATTTCTGCGGCCCGGACCATCGTGTAGGCGGGGTAATCGTCGTCGTCGAGTCGGCCGTAGGAGTCGTCTGCTGTGATTGCACTTCTCCGGGAAACATACGGAGGGGCCCTGGTGCCTGTGGCACCAGGGCCCCGAAGGAACTGCTACACCATCTGCCGACCCTGGTACTGCGCCGGCCTACTGTTTCCGCGTGCCTGGCCTGACTGCTGCCGGGGGTGCGGGGATCGCGGTTGCCTGACCGGAGACCACCTCACTCAAGATGTCCTGCGGTACCCGGACTCGCGTGGCGTCCGGGCGATCCTGATGGCGCCTCAACTTCTCCGTTCATCCATCGGATGATCTGATTTTGGGATAGCTGTGAGGGAGGTACTCGGAAGCCCGTACAGACAGGTCGGATCGGGTCGGCAGACGGCCTTCAGAACGGGTCGGGCTTGTCCGCCGCCCCCGCTTCGGGGGCCGGGGGTCAGATGCGTGGGCGGGGCCGGGGGCGGGGGCCGTGCCAGTCCAGGCACAGGACGGTGGCATCGTCCTGTGCCTGGGCGGGTGCCCGCCGTAGACGCGACCGCACCCGCCAGAGCGCGTACGGCCTCGCGCGGGTGCTCGGCGGCACTCTTGCGCAGGCAGGCCGGGCAGGTCTACCGCTTCGGCCTCGCGTTCCTGCGTGCCGTCCGTATGGATCAGGAGGCGATCACCCGGGCGCAGGCCGAGGTCCGGGACGAGGCAGGTGCCATGGGCGAGGTGGGCGACACCGAACGGCCCTGGAAAGTGAAGTCGGTTGAAGGCCCGTGCAAGCTCACGGCACGGACCGGGTGTGGCCGGCTTGCTCTCGATCACCCGAGTGTGTCCTCGACGACTGCGGCGCGCGAAAGGGCCCGAGCGGCGCGTGCCGTTCGGGCCCTCTTCGTTGTTCGGGTGGCGGCATGCGCCGGACTCACTGGTCAGGCGGTCGCGGGGATGCCGAGCAGGGCGGAGGCCTGCTGGAGGGGACTGAGGGCGGGCGCGGGCACGGGGGCGGCCCGGGGCAGGTCGCGGCAGGTGAAGCCGAGCTTGGCCATGGCCCGCAGGACTTCGCCGGCGCTGAAGTCGCGGCGGTCCTGACGGGTGATGACCTGACCGACCTGCTTGACGGGGTAGGTGCGGCGGCCGATGATCACGGACTCGCCGATGACCTGCTCGGGCTTGACGCCCTTCATGGATTCCAGGACGCCCGCCTTGGTGAGGTCGAACGGGAAGCGGGCGATGACGCAGCGCATGGTGCCTCACAGGGAGAAGAGGGGAACGGTCCGACCACGGTCAGGTGGATCAGCGGGCGAGGGCGAGGACGCCCAGAGCGCTGCCTTGCTCGTCGATGACGGGCAGGGCGTCGAGCCGGCGGTAGCGCATCGCGTGTTCGGCTTCGGCCACCGTGGTCGTGGGTGAGGCGAACGGCGCGCGGCCGCCCAGGATCTCGCGCAGCCGGACCCGGTCCGTGTACGCGTCGCTGTCACGGATGGTGGTCAGCTGGGCCTGAGTGACCAGCCCGGTGCACACGCCGTCGTTGTCGCAGACGAGCAGATGTCCCGTAGGGGCGCTGTTCATGACGGACAGGGCCACTTCGACCGTCATGTCGTCGCAGACCTGCAGTCCGGCGGCTGTCATGGCGTCATGCGCCGTCCGGTGCGCGGGGTCGTTGCCCACCGGGCGGGGCTGCATCTGGACCAGCGTCAAAAGGTGCCTCCTGCAGAGAAAGGTGCCTCCTGCAGAGATGGGTCAGTTTCCGGATCACGCTGGTCTCAGGCCGCCGCGTCGGGGGCGGACCGCCGCGCACTCGCGCGCCGGGCGGCCGAAGCATGCCCGCGGCGGCCACGGGAGGCCGTGGTGCGCTTGGGGCGCTCGGACACCGGTGCGGTGATGGTGACCGGAATGCCGGAGGGTGCCTGGGCGCCGGTGATCCGGGTCAGAGCCGCGTCGCCCGAACGGACCTGGGTGGTCTGCGCAGTGATACCCGCGGCCGTCATCAGGCGAGCCATCTCGCGGCGCTGGTTGGGGGTGACCAGGGTGACGACACTGCCGGACTCCCCGGCGCGGGCGGTACGCCCACCGCGGTGGAGGTAGTCCTTGTGGTCGGTCGGCGGGTCCACGTTCACGACGAGGTCGAGGTTGTCGACGTGGATGCCGCGGGCGGCGACGTTCGTGGCGACCAGGACGGTGACGTGGCCGGTCTTGAACTGGGCCAGGGTCCGGGTGCGCTGCGGCTGGGACTTGCCTCCGTGCAGGGCCGCGGCGCGGACCCCGCTGTCGAGGAGGTCCTGCGTCAGCCGGTCCACGGCGTGCTTGGTGTCGAGGAACATGATCACTCGGCCGTCACGGGCGGCGATCTCCGTCGTCATGCGCTGCTTGTCGGCGCCGTGGACGTACAGGACGTGGTGCTCCATCGTGGTCACCGCACCCTGCGAGGGGTCCACCGAGTGCACGACCGGATCCGTTAGATACCGGCGCACGAGAAGGTCGACGTTGCGGTCCAGGGTCGCGGAGAACAGCATCCGCTGGCCCTCGGGACGGACCTGGTCGAGCAGCGCGGTGACCTGGGGCATGAACCCCATGTCGGCCATCTGGTCGGCCTCGTCCAGGACAGTGATCGCGACCTGGTTCAACCGGCAGTCGCCACGGTCGATGAGGTCCTTCAGCCGGCCGGGCGTGGCCACTACGACCTCCACGCCTGCGCGCAGTGCGCCGGCCTGCCTGCCGATCGACATGCCGCCGACGGCCGTGGTCAGACGCAGCTTCACGGCGCGGGCGTACGGGGTGAGTGCATCGGTCACCTGCTGGGCCAGCTCGCGGGTGGGGACGAGGACGAGCGCGAGCGGCTGGCGGGGCTCGGCACGCTGCCCGGCGGTGCGGGCCAGCAGGGCCAGGCCGAACGCGAGGGTCTTGCCGGAGCCGGTACGGCCGCGGCCGAGGACGTCGCGGCCCGCGAGAGTGTTGGGGAGGGTGGCGCCCTGGATCGGGAAGGGCACGGTCATGCCCTGCGTGCCGAGGGTGGCCAGCAGCTGGGCCGGCATGTCGAGGTCGGCGAAGGCCTCGACGGCGGGCAGAGCGGGAGTGATCGTCTTCGGCGGTGCGAACTCACCCTGGACCGCGGCGGGCCGGCGGCCATAGCCGCCCGAACGGCTCGGACCTCCGGAACGGATCGAGGCCGACGAGCCGAAACGGCTGCCCCGACCCGAACCGGCGGCGGTGCCACTGCCGAAAGCGGGGCCGTCGGTGCGGCTGCGGGTGCGGGAGGAGCGCTCATTCGTACGTGCGGGGTTCATACGGAACCTTCCTTGATACGGCACGCATCAAGGAATTCCCTCAGCGTAGGAGCGGCGCAAGGAATTGCGAGAAGGGGCCGAATTGAATGCGAAGCGGAGCCGGCGGACAGGAAGTCTGTACAGGCTCAGACGCCGAAAAGGGGGCGCCATAGAGGCGCGGCAACCGAAAAACAATCCACTCAGGTACGGCTCCGAGAGAGCCGATCGGCCGAGTGCCTCCATGCTCACTACCGCGGGGGAACGCACCGCGGGAAATGCATGCAGCTGGGGCCCGCACCCCAAGGGATGCGGGCCCCAGCTGCGGAACGCGCGTCAGCGTCAGGCGGGAACGATGTTCTCGGCCGTCGGGCCCTTCTGGCCCTGCGCGATGTCGAAGTTCACCTTCTGACCCTCGTTCAGCTCACGGAAGCCCTGGGCGGCGATGTTCGAGTAGTGGGCGAACACGTCAGGGCCGCCACCGTCCTGCTCGATGAAGCCGAAGCCCTTTTCCGCGTTGAACCACTTCACGGTACCAGCAGCCATGCCATATCTCCTTTGGGGCAATGCATCGGCGTCTACACTGTGCGGACGCCGTGTCGCCGCGATGATGCCCCACCCGGTAGACGACCGGGAATATAAAGCGCTTTCACCGGAGTGAATTCCGATTTGAAGGCGCCTGAAGTTCTTGGGTACCAAAACTGCAACCGAGATCGACAGTAGCACGCCGCAGCGGCTTGTGTACCTCATAATTTTCCGCCGACTGCGTTGCGCCAGAAACTCTTCCCGCGAGATCCGTCAAATTCTCAGGCCGCGGTGACAGATACTGGCTCCCGACGCCTGCGGCCTGCCCATGCTCCCCTTGGGCTTGCTCGCGTGGCGCTGCCGGGGCGGGTAGCCCCGACGGCCTGCCACCGCCTGCTGGGCGGCCACTGCGGAACAACAGGGGTGGCGTCGGGTCCGCTACGACGGCGTCGTCAATGCTCCCGCGGAATTGAGCACGCTCTGCTGAACGGTTTGGCCAGCGGCCAAGTCGCCAACACCCCCGTTGTCCCTGCTCAGGGGGTGTCGCCGAAGGCGCCCTCGCCGAGGCGGCCCCCCGAAGCGCGGGCCTTCGGCGCCGGCCAGGCGGCCAGCGTCGACGCGCTGGTGCGCGGCCCCGCGGGCAGTCGGCCGACTGGCAGCAGTCGATCGGCGAGCTGGACCGCCCGCTCACCACGGCAACTGAAGGCCGACCACTACCCGGCTGGTCCAACGACGCCGACCACACCGAGGACATCGAGTGGCGCCAGGCCCCGCACCACGCTGCGCGGGGCCGTCACACGCCACCACCACGCTCACTTGCTCACCGCCATCGTCGAGCTCGGCGGTGAGCTGGAGCTCCCAGCTACCCGTAACGGGCGCTTAGGGGCGCGGCCATCCCAGAAAGCTGCGCGGTCAGCGACGACGACCGCCGCCGATGCGGCGGTCGTCGGCCAGAGCGGTCAGCGGGCCGAACTCGCAGGCAAGCTGGCTCCACGTCAGAACCTCGCCACAGCGGGCCGGGAACTCCTTCGGGTTGAACTCGGGCATCGTCCAGGTGCCAGTGCCCCGGTCCCGCAGCCACAGATCCCCATCACCGTCGACCACAGTCGGCGGGACCGGAACGGGCTCCGCCTGATCGATGGGCTCCCAAGTGACCCGGCCCGGGTGGGAAACGCGGCGCAGCTCGGTGGTGGCCAGCCGCGCGGCCAAGTCACGGGCGGACTCTTCGGCGTCCTTGACCGACGCGAGTCGGAACGCGTCGTCAAGTACGGGTAGGGCTGGATTCTTGCTGCGCTTTGAACTCATACGCTGACTACCTCCGGTGGGGGCGTCACATCCGTTATGACACCCCGTAGAGCACCACGGTATCCGAGGCGGGGAGCCGGGCCGGCTACGACCACTGTCCGGGTGGCAGCGATATCAAGGACCAGCCACTGTGGCGGCTGTCCGTCGTAGAGCATGACCTCGCCGCCGGCAGCGATGGCGTCACGCGCTGCCTTACAGGCACTGGTCTGCTCTCTGAGCATCGCAGTGATGTCGCGCGGGATTCTCATCTTCGATGGCCACGCGGCGACTGCAGAGACCGAAAACAGGCGTTGCTACAGGATTCGGCGTGACCTGCGCAGGGCTTTGGGACAGTGGCGGTCGTGACAGGTAGAGCCGGAGACCGGCATGTCAACGATCAAGTAACTCGGCTCTGCCGGGGATCTTGTGACGTCGCAGCCCCTGGAGCATAGGATCACCCATCGCTGAACCGGCTGGGCAGGGCCTTCTGCACCGTGGCGACCCTTTTACCTTGGTGCCATGGGAGGGAACAAAAGAATGGGACGGGGCGAGTTGACGCACGAGGACGCCCACGCCGATGAGCGCGGTACCCGGGCGCGGTGCCTGCCCGAGCCGTGGATGTGCGATGTCTTCCATCTCGATGGCAGCCTGAGGGACATTCGGGTCCTCGACACGACCCGCGTCGATTGGATCGCGGTCCTCGAACGGCTGCGTGTCGTAGCCGACGAGATCGAGGTGGAGCACCCCTACCCCCGGCTCGACCCAGTGCATCCCGCCCCCGCCGACCTCTTCCGCGCCTGGGCAGACGAGCCGGAAGGCGAGGGGACGGGCTTCGCCTTCCGGGCCCGCTTCGGCGCCGTGTGGTTCTTCGCTCTGCCCTACGACGAGGAGGAGATCGAGTTCTCCGTCTGGCCCGAGCACGTGCTTGACGGTGCGGGGGTGGCCGCCGTGCTGCGGTTTCTGGTCGAGGTTGCGACGGCCAGTCGACGACGCGCCCTGCTGACCGCCGAGGTCGTCCGGTATACCCCGGAGCTACCTACGCTGATCTCCCACGACCCCGACACCGGCCTCACTTCCCACATCTGAAGGGGGTGGTGGATGTTTCACGTCATGCGGCTCTGTAGGGAATCGCGTCGCATGCCGCTGACCAGGAAGTCCAGGGCGGGAAGGTCGTCAGCCTGGACTCGGTCCATCCAGTCGGGAAGCTGGCCTCCGCGGAGGTGGTGGAGCATCTCGGCGAAGTCGTGGATGTGACGGGCCACAGCGTCCGCGGCAGCGAGGTGCTGTGGGTTCATCATGATCCAGCGGACGACTCGCCGGGGCTTCGGAGCCGGCCTGGGTTGTGGCCGGGAGACGGACTGCTGTTTCCGACCTGGCTGGCGGGCTAGCCGGGAGCATCGGTGACCCGCAACGCAACCAGGGAGTTCTGACGGTGGGGGCCCACCTTGACGGCTCCGTCGTCCGTGGCGGCGAACTCCATATCCAGGACTTCACCATCCGGCAGACCGCGAGTGCGGTCACCTTCAGCTCCGCAGGAAGCCCTGCGGAGCCGGCGAACAGAGCTGCAGAGTGGCTCGAAGCGGTCCTCGCGCGACCTCTGGTTCGCCGCGAACGGCATCACGAGGGAAGGACGTACGTGGTCTGCCACGAGTCCGGCCGATCAGCGAGGCCACACTCGCCGCGGCCCATACCTGCCCCTCCACCCAGCCGTGCGCGGCCGGACCCTGCTCCAGGAACACTGCGAGCTGCTCCGGGCAACGTGGCGACACCGGCACCGCGACCCGCCCAGGCTGCGGGAGGCCAGCGCCTGAACCAGCACCCCGGCGTCGCACCCCATCACGGCCACGAGGAGTTCCAGCACTGGTGGCGAGGCCCCATGGCGGCCGAGCAGCGGACTGCCGGACTGATGCGCGCGCAGCGCACGGGCTCGAGGATCGGGCTCCAGCTCGGGGACGTGTGGTGGACCTGGCACGACGGCCCCGAGGTGCCGGGCGTCGCCTGGCGGCTGTGGATCGCGCCCCCGACGCCACCGCGTGGGCTGCCGTCGACTGGGACGGCCGCGACGAGGACCGCTTCACCTGTGGGAGCACGGGCCCCGATGCCTGAGGAGCGAGGTCGAAGCCGCCTACCGGCGTGGGGAACTCGCCGGCGAATCCGGTTTTGGCCGGTTCGGCCTGACCGTCGGCGCCGACGGTGCGTACCATCCCTGGCTCGGCGGCCCCGACCGGCTCGTCCCGCAGCCGGGCTGAACATGCGATGCGGTGCTTGACCTCCGATGGGGACGCGGGTCCGTTTCAGCCCGTACCGGGTTTGTGGCCCCAGACCACGACGGCGTCGCCGGTCTCGGTGGTGTTCCACAGGCGTTCGGCGTCGGCCAGGCGCATGTTGATGAGGCGGCGCGGCGCGCTTCGACGAAGGACTGCAGGGCTTCCTGCGTGTGCGGAAGGCCGAGGTCCCGCAGCCGGTCGGCGGACGAGCGGATGAGCCAGGCGTGCCGGCCGCTGAGATCGCGCAGCAGCTGTTGCTGCGCCGCTGTCAGGTCGGCGTAGCGGGGCTCGGTGTGCGGTGCGGAGCGGGGAAGAGCTCTGCCTGCAGCGCCGACCACCGGGAGTCGAACGAGTTGCCGGCCGCCACCCAGTCCCGCATCTCCTGCAGTTCTGCACGCTTCTCGGAATCCGTTTCGGCGGCCAGCTGCTTTTTGTACCACGGCAGAAGTTCCGCCGGCCCGCACTCCGCCGCAAGCTCACTCACCAGGCTTCCCTTCCCGGTGTCGGCCCGGTGTCAGAACAGGCCGTTGGAGTGCGGGAGCTCGGCGGGCACAGGGGTGATGACGTCCCAGTGTTCGACGATCTTGCCGCCCTGGACGCGGAAGAGGTCGTAGTACGCGACGGGGACGCCGAACTCGCCCTCGGACTGGAGCAGGACGAAGTCGCCTTCGGCGATGGCCTTGTGGGTGGTTTTGTAGACCAGGCTCTTGCCCTGCTCGGCCCACTGCGCGGCGGCGGCGCCGAAGCCGTCGAGACCGTCGGCCGCTTCCGGGTTGTGCTGGTGGTAGGTCTCGGTCGAGATGTAGTCGGTCAGGACGGAATAGTCGGCGCCCTTGAGGACCTTCTCGGCGAACTCCAGGACCAGGGCGCGGTTGGCCTCGGTCTTGTCCAGGTCGGTCGGCTCGATGGGGCCGTCGGTCTGCGAGCGGCCGGAGGCGGTGTTCTTGACCAGCGGGGTCAGGGCGTCCCAGTGCTCGGCGAGCTTGCCGTCGGCGTCGATGCGGAAGATGTCGAAGGCGACCAGCGGGTCGGGGCCGAAGCCGTGGTAGGTGCCGTGCAGGGCGACCAGGTCGCCGTCAGCGAGCACCCGGGCGCCCTCGTAGCGGAAGCCCTCCGGTAGGCCAGCGACCAGCCGGCGCAGAGCTTCGGGGCCGTCGGCGGCCAGGGCGCTGTGCTGGCGGTAGTCGGCGGCGACCCAGCGGTCCACCGCGCTCGGGTCCTTCTTTCCGAACAGCTCGCCGGCGGCGGTCAGGACGGCGTTCTTGGCGTTGCTCATGACGGTTCTCCTTGCGAGGGCAGGCCATGGTTGGGGGGAAGGAAGCCGTGGAGGCCTCACCGCCCGTCCGGCCGGCGCCGTGTGCGGGTGTGCAGCAGCAGCGTCGGATAGGCGGTGCACGCGCCCGGCGCAGCGCGCGGAACTCAGTGGGGGCCTTCACCCAGCCGGCCGGAGACGCGAATGCCGTGGTCACGGCGCCGCCCCGACGACGTCGCCGGCTACCCGACGGTCGCCCGCCACCGACTCGTCGGCCCGTCCGAGCCGGCGCGCCAGGTCACGCGTACGTGGGCTCAGCACGCACCGGGACGCGCCACGCACTGCGCCCGTCCGGCCCGAACGCAGTCACCGGCTACCGGCGGGACACCGCCCTGGGCCGCTGAGCGGATCGCACCCTGCGCTCAGAGCCGGTAACCGGTATCCGGTAACCGCACCGGCGGCCGCCCAGGCGCAGGTGCCGCCGGTGAGGGCCGCCGCAGGGCTGCCGGACGGCCGCCGGGACACCGCCGTGACCCCACCCGTGCCAGCCGTCCGGGGTCCGCCGGTCTCCCGGAGGCCTCAGAGCTGGGGCCAGCTGCCAACGGCGCCCGGACCCCCGAACCCCGGGGGCACCGAATCGACCTACCCGGCTCGTTCTGCCAACGCTCGCGCATGCGCTCGATCCGCTTGCGCGCTTCGGTCTGAGACGTCACCACGAGTCGGTTCCCCTGGCGAATGGCCGGTTCCTGGGCGGTGGCTCAAGACCGCTGGGGAGAACCCATACGAGTTGACCATGGACCCGGCGGACCGGTGCGGTCACAGCACCAGGGCGGACGCCTTGCGCCGCGCTACGAGTCGTCGAGGCCGAGAGCGTGGTCCATCTGGTCGGCGATCCAGGTGGTGTACTCCTGCTCGCTCCAGCCGCACGCTCGGACCAGGGACCGGTAATGGGAAGGGTCGTTGAACACCCATACGACGTCCACGGCGCGCCGGCGGTCAGGGCCGTGCGGCCCGACGCCGAGCCCCTCGATGAGATCGATGACCATGGTGGCTTCCGCGCGCCGGTTGCGTTGCATCGTCTCCCACAGGTCCGCCACCTCGGGGCCTTCGTCAGCGGCCCGGCGCACCACCTCGAAGACCTCCGCGGCGCGCCCGCCGATGACGCGGCAGACCTCGGCATAGGCGGTCAGGACCGCCCGCCGGGTCCGCGCTTCCCGCACGGGCCGGAACCAGGGGCGCTCGGCCACTGGCACAGGCTCGTCGTCGCCCGCCAGCGCCTGGTCGACCACCTCGCGAAGCAACGCGGCCTTGGAGCCGAAGGCGGCGAAGACCGTCGGCCGCGCTACCCCGGCGTCCGCGGCGATGTCGGCGAAGGAGGTGGCCGCGTAGCCGCGGAGGACGAAGAGCCGGTTCGCCGCCGCGACGATCGCCTGCCTGGTCTGCCGGGCCCGCTGCTCGCGCAGCGGCGAGTCGTATCGGCGTCGTCCGCCGTCGGCCGGTCCGCTGTTGACGCCCATGAACCGACATACTACCGTCATATTCACTAGACGCTGGTCTATCCAATCTGGAGGCGGCCATGACATCCGTCAACCGTCCCTACGTCCTGACACGAGACGAGGGCCAGGCGCTGTGGTTCCTCGGGAGCCTCGTCACCGTCAAGGCCGGGCGCACGCAGACCCGAGGCCGGCTCACCGTGGCGGAATTCCTCAACCCGGCCGGCTTCGCCCCACCCCTCCACCGTCACCTGGAGGAGGACGAGATGTTCTACGTGCTGTCGGGCACGGCCCGCTTCCAGTGCGACGGCGAGGAGCTGGCGGCCGGTCCGGGTGACTTCGTGCTCCTGCCGGTGGGCCTGCCCCACACGTTCGTCGTCGGCTCTGGGCAACCCCTCCGCTGTCTGCAGATCACGACACCGTCCGGATTCGAGGATTTCGCCAGGGACGTAGGCACCCCGGCCCGCGAGCGTCACCTCCCCGCCCCTGGGCCGTTCGATCCCGCGACGCTCGGCCACGCCGCAGCCCGCCACCACATCGAAATCCTCGGCCCTCCACCGAACCCCCGCACCGGCGCATAGCGGCACGTGCCTACCGGGCTCACGCGGCGGCGCCGGTGACCGTTGCGCGGCGCCTCGCCAAGGTCCGGCTCCCGGGGAAGGCGCGGCCAGGAGTGCGGGAGCCCGACGGCGCGATGCAGCGGAGGGCGTGACTTTCCGGCTGGGGAATCGTTCCTCCTGGTGTCGCACGGCATGCATACCGCTCCCCCGCGGTACCGCGACGCAGGCCCGGGAAGCCGTCCCCCGACTTCCCGGGCCCAGCACGGGCCAGTGTCCGCCCTGCAATCCCGCGCGGGTGGCACGGCGTCTTGGCGGCGCGGCATAGAGGGGCCGCGGATCGGGCGTTCCCAGGTGTGCGGCAGCCAGCCTGCCCGGCCTTCTCATCAAGCGGCTGGGGACCACCCCGGGACGGCTGGCAGGACCTTCTCCGCGACGCGCAGCAGCGCCGCATCGTCCAGGAGGCCGCCGTCGGTCCGCCAGACGCTCAGTTCGAACGAATCGCCCTGGTCCTTCGCCTCCTTGGCCACCGACAGGACCCGCGCCGGCACGCCCGGCCCGCTGGAGGAGTCGCTTCCGTCGAGCCGGAACCGGATCTGCAGGGTCCGGTCCGAATACAGGGCCGCCGGGCGGCCCAGCACGGTGCGTCCCGGCACGACATCTCCCATCATCCCGGCGGTGCGGGCCACAGGGAGGCCGCCATAGCTGGCGTCCAGCGTCACCGTGTACCCCTCGAACTCCACCTTGGCGGTGGGCGTGACGATCGCCTCGCCCGTGCCGCCGGGCTGAAACGACCTGCTGCCGCCGCTCACCGTCTGCACCTCCCGGCCCGGTACGCCCAGCAGACCGTCGAGTCCGGGGCGGTAGAGGGCCTCGCACAGTTCCCGGCCGGATACGTGCCCGGTCGTCTTCGCGGTGTCCGCGTCCGCACAGGTGGGCGGCTTGCGCCGGTCGTAGCTCCCTTCGCCCTCCCCCCACCCCCACAGGGCCGCCGCCAGCGCCGGCACCAGTACCAGGGCTGCGACCGCCTGTCCCCACGCGCGGCCGCCCTTGTTCGCAGCGTCGATGTCCTCGCCCATGTCTCCCCCTGCCGTTCCCCCGCCACCCAACGTGCCGGGATCCTAACCCGTGAAGATCGACACCACGGGCCGGAAACCTGTGCTGTGGTCGGCCTGACGGCCGCCTTGGCAGCGGGGGCCGCGGCAGCCCGGCGTGGGCGCGACGAAAACCGGTGGAACCGCCCTCCTCGGCACCCTTAGGGTGCTCCAGCCCGCAGCCCCTCCGGCAAGGACAAGCCGTTGTACACCAAGTGAGACACCCCGAGCGCTGATCCGTCGCGCGTCGCACCTGTGCGGCGTGCCCCTTTCTGCTGCGGTCCTCTCACTGGAAACGGTGCATTTCTGTGTCCATGCCCCGGGTCGTCGTACCCGCCTCCCACCACCACCTCCGCCGGGCCGGACGGCCCTGGAACGCCGACGGCGGCCGCCGCGCCGCCGACCGGCCGGCCTGGCAGTCGCCCTACGGCCCGCCGCCGCGCCGCTCCCGCCGCGCGCGGTGGGCGCGGGTAGCCGTGATGGCCGCCGCCCGCACCCCGCTGCGCCGCGGCCACGTCGCAGGCCGCGCCGACTGATCCCCGCCTGCCAGGGGCGCACGTCCCATCGTGCGCCCCCGGCGGGCTCACTGGAGGTGATGAGCCGAGGTGGAGGCCGTGGGAGTGGGCCAGGCCCTTGATGCCCACCGCATCGGGCATCGCCCACCTCGCCGAGGTCTTGGCCCCCCCTCCCGCCACCGCGCGAGACGCTGCTGAACATCGTCGTGATCCGTTGCGTGATCTGTCCGTTCCACAGTTCGACCAGGCCGGCTCCCGGAAGGGCACTACCAGGCGTTCGTCCGGGGAGTAGGCCGCGCTCCAAAAATGGGCCTGGGGCAGGGTTCTGGTCGTGCAGAAGGGGACGGGAGGCCTCACCGGGTCCCCAACAGGCTTCCGCGGGGACGGCCGGGCGGGGCTCCAGCGGGCTCCGGTCGAGCACGAGTCTGCCCAGGCCAGTCAGCACAGGCTGCCGCTTTCGCCCACCAGCAGCACACAGTTCCGGCGCGCGAACTCCCCCACCGGGAACACGGGCTCCCCGCCGCCCGGCTGCACATGCCCACCCAGCCCAGGATGTCCGCGCCGCCGCACGGTACGCCGCCTCGTGCTCGTCATCCTCGGGGGGCGGTGCTGGGTCCTCAATCGGTGCTCATCGTCCGGCTCCAGTCGTTCTGCGGGGATCCCGCCATGTGGTGAATGCCGCGTAAGGGCGCGGCGCGCGTCCGCGCCGGACGAGTACCCCAGGGTCGGCTCCCGAGCCGTCCCGTAGGGCTTCGGCCGAAGGCCGGGCCGGCCCGGGAGCAGCCGGCACGGCCTCCGTACGCCCTCCCGTGCGGGGACGCGGTCATGCGCCCCCGGCCGACGCCCGGGCGGCCTGGCCGGCGGCGTCGCTGAGCGTGTGCGCGCCGGACGTGCTGAGGCGGCCGCTGCCGCTCTCCAGGTGGGCGCGGACGAACCACTGGAACTGCTCCAGCTTCGCCAGATGCCCGATCAGCATGTCCTCCGTCACCGGGTCGATGTCCCCGGCCGTCTTCATGGCGGCCCTGTGGTCCTCGATGACGCCGGTGTAGACCAGGTCCAGCGCGCCGAGGTGTGCGACGGCGTCGGCGCGTCCCACTTCGTAGTCGTCCCAGGTGCGCCCCGCGACGAGGGCGCCCGGCGTGCCGATCGGAACTCCGCCGAGGGCGGCCATGCGCTCCGCCGTGGTGTCGGCCATCTCCCGGACGGCCTCCACCTGCGGGTCGAGCATCTCGTGCACGGCGATGAAGTGCGGGCCGACGACGTTCCAGTGGACGTGCTTCAGGGTGAGGGCCAGGTCGTTGAGGGCGTGCAGCCGCGCCTGCAGAACGTCCACGACCCGCTCGGCCTCCATCGGGTCCAGTCCGGGCACGGTGTGCGGTGCGGTGGCCTGCGTGGCGTCGGTCATGGGCGGACTCCTCTTCTCGCTGTCGTTCGATTACTGCGGGCTCCCGGGCGGACCATGCGGTCCCTCCCGTCGCCGCCCCCTCGCCTGCCCCGCCAGACGGGACGCACACCCCCGGTTTCGTCGCCACCGCTCCGGACGGTGTACGCAGGTCAGCGGCGACGGTGAGCGCGAAGGGCGGGAATCCGCCGGCTCGCATGACGTGGGGGACGAACAGGACGCGGCCTCCGTCGCCCGGCTGTCCGGATCCCGCCGAGGTCGGTGATCCGCTCCTTTGTTCAGCCGACGCCGGTCAGCAGGGCGTGGACGGTCCGCTTGGCCTCGGGGTCCTCGCCGGAGAGGAACGCGGTGGGCGGGTGCGTGAGAGTGGCCGGCGCGGTCATCACCGGGAGAGCACGGTGATGAGCGTCTTGACGACGCGGGTCGCCGGGAGCGTTTCCTGAAGGCGCTCGGCGAGGCTGGAGCCGAGGTGGAGGAGGTCTTCCAGCAGGCCGTCGAGGTCGTCGGCGGTGGCGTTGGAGACATCGATGAGGATCTCGCCCCGCAGCTTCCCGCGGAGCGCGGTGAGACGTTCCGGTCGAGCGTCGAGGCGCACGAGTTGCGGCGCGGCGAGGTAGACCGGAAGGCGGACGCCAGCCGCCCCGGCGCGCCGGACATCCGTACCGAGCAGGCAGGTGAGACCCGCCTGGTCGTCGTCGTGCGGCGGGGCCGCCCCCTCACCCTCGCCGGCACCCTCACCGCGCGGCGGTACGCCACGGCCAGCACGTCACCGTCTCGCGACGCGGAAAGCTGGGCAACGCTCTCGACGCAGCCCTGGCCGACTGGCCTGAGCCGCCGCGTGGTGGCGACGGCGCCCACGAAGGCGGCCGCGTTCGCGCGCGACTGCGATCCGGTGGTCGGCATTCCCGAAGCCACGGCACGCCGCCCGGTCGGCGACCTCGGCCTGATTGCCCTGCCCCCGCCCTCGAACTGCCGTCGGCGCCGGTGTACCTGTCATGGCATCAGCGCACGACGGGGACAGCGCGCATGCCTGGTTGCGCGGGCTGGCACGAGACGCCCCTGGCTTCGGTTGCACCCGGCCGTCCAGCAGGCGTCTTGACGCCTCCTGCGCCAGATGCGGCCGGAGCCGTGGTGGCGCTGCCAGGTCCGTCGGTTCGCGCCCGGCCTTCGCAGCAGTGGCGGACGGTGCCGGCCCGGTGCATTTGAAATCGCGGTGAGCGCGCACGAGCGAGGGTGACAGCGGCAACGACCGTTACCTCACATCGGATGGGCGGAGGCACATCATGGGCATCATCGCGTGGATCCTCATCGGACTGCTGGCCGGTCTCATCGCCAAGGCCCTCATGCCTGGCAAGGACCCGGGCGGCATCATCATCACCACCCTCATCGGCATCGCCGGCGGGCTGCTCGGCGGCTGGCTCGGCAAGGTGATCTTCGGCGTCGACTCCATCGACGGCTTCTTCGACCTCTCCACCTGGATCGCCGCGATCGTCGGCTCCGTCATCCTGCTGGCCCTCTACCGCCTGCTCACCGGCAACCGCCACTCCCACCACAGCCACGCCTGACCCCCGACGACAGCCCACGCCACGCGCCGGCGGCCGGTTCCCGCACCGATGGGAACCGGCCGCCGGCGCATGCGCGTAGCCGCTGCGGGACGCGTGGCCCGTCACGGCCGTCGCCGTCAGGCGGTGGCGGCCGACTTCGCGGGCGGGGGGCCAGCGTCCGTCGGAGTCGACGTCGCGCACGACCGTGACCCGCGACGGACTCTTCGGCGCCGAACGGCCGGTGCCGCGGTCGCGGGCGACGGGCCGGCCAGGGGGGCGGGCATCGCGAGCGATGCCGCCATGCCCCTGGGCCGGGGAGTCGGGGCCGTCATCGCCCCGGTTCTCGCGGTCAGTTGATCGTGCGCCGTAGATGCGCTGGGGCCGGGGCCTTGGAGATGGGTCGCCGACGTGCGCAGGCATCGGCCGGCATACACGCGTATACGCCGTGGCGGGTGGCGCGGTGCCGGGCCGGCCGTGCCGGTGGGGGCGCGCGGGCCGGAGGCGTCGTGCGTCAGCTCCGGGCGAGGTCTTCGACGCCGGGGCCGCACACCTTCCCGCCTCGGGACGCGGCACGCTGCATGCAGTGGAACCCGCCCTCGGGGCGGCAGTCTTCAGTGCTGGCCGGGCTGGTAGTGGCCGGCGGGCTGCTGAACGGTGACGTTCAGGCGGTTGAAGGCGTTGATGACGGCTATCAGGGTCACCAGGGCGGCGAGCTGGTCTTCGTCGTAGTGCTTGGCGGCGTTCGCCCAGACCTCGTCGGGGACGCCCCCGGCGGCGTCGGCGATGCGGGTGGCCTCTTCGGCCAGTTCGAGAGCGGCGCGTTCGGCTTCGGTGAAGACGGTGGCCTCCCGCCAGGCTGCGACCAGGTGGAGGCGTACGGGGGTCTCCCCGGCGGCGGTGGCGTCCTTGGTGTGCATGTCGATGCATCCGGCGCAGCCGTTGATCTGGCTGGCGCGGAGCATTACGAGTTCGCGCGTCGCGGCCGGCAGGGTCGAGTCACCGAGGGCCTTGCCCGCCGCGATGATGTGCTTCCACGCCTTGGCGGCGACCGGACTGGTGAAGACGTTCAGACGAGCGTTCATCGGGGATTCCTTTGTCTTTGTCATTGCCTGCTGGTGTCCTTAAGACACCGGAGCCCTGCCGACTGTGACAGCGGCGAAGGTGAGGTACGTCATAGGCGCAGGGGGGCAAGGTCGACGGCGGCGGCCATCGTGTGCGCGCCCGCGCGATCGGCGTGGACGAACTCCAGGCGGAGTACTGCCTGCCCCGCCAGGGTGCTCCGGCTTGCGTACCGCCTCGGAAGTGGTAGATGGGTAGGTAGATTCCCCACCGGCACATCGCACGGATGTCCGAAATTCGCGCGGCCCCGGTCCGGGCCGAGCGATAAGCACTGGGCCGACACGGGCAGCTGTCCACGATGAGCCGGCACGGCCACCTGCGCCGGATGCCCCCGGAAGCCCGACACCGTCGCGATCCGGCCACTAAGTCGCGCCGGTGTGCCGCAGGTTATGGATCGGAGGGTGCCCGCGTACGGTCGGGTGGCGGGTTGTGGCTTGCCGTCCGGGACGGATGGCCCCACCCGGTTGGAGACCGGTCTTGTCCTTCGATGCCGCCGGAACAGGAGAGCCCTGATGCGCCTTTACGCCCAGACACGAGCACGTCGCTGCCGGCAGATCCTCGCCGATCTCATCGCTGTGGTCCTGTTGGCGGCCGCGGTGAGGTTCGCTCTGGTCGTCCACGACGGGATCATGCTGCTGGCCGAGCCGGGGCGGCAGGTGAAGGACGCGGGCGGCAGTCTGGCTTCCGGCCTCGGCGATGCAGGGAACGCGGCCTCGAACGTTCCGCTGGTCGGCGGCATCCTCAAGAAGCCGCTCCAGTCGGCAGCCGAGGCCAGCAGCGGACTCTCCGATGCCGGGCAGTCCATGCAGGACGTCGCAGGACGGATGGCCAACCTCACCGCGTTCGCCCTGATCGTCATCTCGGTGCTGTTCGTGCTGGTGATGTGGCTCCCCCCACGGGTGCGCTGGATCCGGCGCAGCGCTCTCCTCCAAGGCCTCCGCGACTCTCCCGGCGGTGCCGACCTGCTTGCCCTCCGTGCTCTGACCGGGCCGGTAAAAGCCCTCGCCGCGGTCTCCCTCCCGCCGGGGGGCCTCGCCGATGGCTGGCGCCAGCGGGACGAGCAGGTCATCGACGACCTGTCCCGGGTGGCGCTCAGACAGGCAGGCCTGCGCCCTTAAGCACCGGCCCCACAGCGTGCCTTGGGCAGCGTGGTGGTAGGCGTCATAGCGGTGGGGAAGAGCAACCCGCCGAGGCCGGTGAGGGAGAGTGCGGTGCGGACGAGGCGGCCGTCGTTGGCGGTGGCGATGGCGAGGGGCAGGTGGGCGGCCAGGTGGCGGGCAGCGGCCACCACGCGCGGCACCCGTCGGATGCGGTGGTGCCAGTGGGCGCGGGTGCGGTTGACGAACTGCGCGTCGGGGCCGCGCAGGTCGAGGCCGAGGTCGTGCGCAGCTGGGTGCAGGGGCTGCGGCGCGGAAGTCGGCAGCCCGGCGGCGCTGCAGCACGAAGCGGACGATGTTCCGGCCCTCCGGCAGGTCTCGCAGGGACACCTCGGGCAGTAGACAGTGGGTCGCGCGGGGAGGCGCGGACCTGTGTGCCCCGCGCGCACGGGGAGGAGATCACGGTCGACGGCGAAGCGGATCGGGTGATCGCGAAGCCCGGCGCGTCTCCCACACCAGGAGCCGAGGCGACAGCTCGCCTCGCTCCCGGAGCTGGGCGTGATACGCGCCACCGCACCCGTCGTTGAGCTGGGAAGTCAGCGAAGTGGAGGCCCCAGGACGTCGTGACCCCGGGGCCTTCATTCGTGTGCCGGTGTGTGGGGGGCAGCGTGGCACCACCCGTCAAAGACACACGCCACTCGAAGTCAGTGCAGCGTAGCCAGGTACCGTCTTCCTGTCGGTGGGCGCAACAGGCCTGGTCGCTCCGCCGGCGAAAACTTCTGTGCCTGACTCGCTGTCACTGACCCCAGCCGCTGCCACGGACCCGCACATCGCACCTTGTTCGGGATGGGGATGCCGTGGCCACGTGCGAGCAGCCGCCTGCATGTGTCAGTTCAACCGATGATCCGGACCGACTGCGGGCCGCCGATGTGGGCCCGCCCCTCACCGGGGCCGATCGTGGTGACACGGGTCGCGCAGGTCGTGCCGAGGTAGATGGTCATCCTCTTGTTTGTCTCGTTTTCGATCAGGTCCGCCCGGACCTGGAGGGCGAGACAGACGTTGTCCGGCGGATTGGCAATCCGGAACTCGTTTTGATTGACGTCGAAATATCGGATAGTCCCCGTGGCGGCCTGCGCGTTGGTGGCCAAACCGGTGGCGAGTACGGCCGCTGTGCCGACGCTGAGGGCGATCCTGGCGAAGCCTGAGAGCACGTTGCTGGTTTTCATAGAGGCATCCGCTCCTCATGAAGGATGTTCGGGCGGCTCAACGTTTACATGTCAGCTCTGCTCTCGACACCCCATTCACTCGAACGCGGCAAGGGAAATCGTTTGGCCATTCGACCACCAGGGTTGAAGATTGTCGATCCAGTCCGGAAGACGCCCGCCACTTCCTCAAACCCTGACTGCGAGCGTTGCGTGGCTGCGAGCTTTGCGGTGATACCTCGTGCTTTTCGTCACGCGCATTCCGGCCCCTCGCCTACCGGCAACGCCGCAGCGATCTGCTCCCTCGATCGCGTCGGGCGCCGCGCGGGCGGCGGCCTGACTGAAGGTGCTGCAGCGGTCCCGGCAGATGACCTTGATCCTGGGTTGCTCGGCGAGCCAGGAGACCAAGCACCGGGGTTCGACGCCTGTACCGCGCGGTCGGGCCCGGCACCTGCTCGGCCGTGGTCCGGCGGGAGCACGAGCCGTTGTCGCAGGAGAGCCTCTGGATCCGCAGCCACAGCAGCACTCGCCGCCCACCCAACGGGTGGGCCGCCAGACACCGCAGGTACGTGCTGTGGACGCGTGACATCACTGTCGTGACCCCTCGTCCGGCTCGGCCGGCTCAGGAAGTGCTCACCCCTGGGCATGCATGAGGTCAGCGACGTGAGGGGCGGCCGTCGTCACGGCGACCAACGCGGCGTTCGAGGCCTGGCGGTCGGATGGCGGGGCGCCCGGACACGCCCGCACGGGGTCTGGAGCCGGAGATCACGGCAGAGAAGGCCCTGCACTCCCTACTCCCCGGCGGCGGCCACCTCGTATTCCCCGAATTCCTCGCCCGAACCCCATGACCCGCCCACATGATGCGACAAGATCTGGGCACGAGTTCTAGCGGATACGACCCTTCCCCCGATCGGCAATCTGTTCAAAGATCATGGGCGGTCCGGAAGCATTCCATCCGCTTCTATGACCGACGCCCCTACCCGATGAGGACTCATGCTCTCCCGACACGACACCCACCCTTCCGTCCCGATATGGAGACCCGTTCGGCGAGCGAGCGGAGGAGCGCTCGTCCCTTGAGGTTCCGGATCGGCCGCCCCAGCAATCCGCCCGCCCACGAGCCCATGGAAGAACCGGCCCACGATCGCGCCCCCGCCGCTGCGCCGCCCCGGGTATCCGAACCGCCTTTGTCGGAACACGAGATACACCTGGTGAAGGCTTCGGCGGCAGCGGTCGCCCCCGTGGCCGCAGAGATGACGGTCTACTTCTACGCCATCCTGTTCGCCCGCTATCCGCAAGTACGTCCGCTGTTCCCGCCCGGGATGGACGCCCAGCGCGGTCGCCTCCTGCGCGCGCTCCTGCACATCGTCGACGTGGTCGACGACCCGGCGAACCTCATCCGCTTCTGCGGGCACCTCGGCCGCGACCACCGCAAGTTCGGCACCCTGGCGGCGCACTTCCCGGCGGTGGGCGAGTGCCTCCTGGACTCTCTCGCCCGCTATGCGGGCCCCGCCTGGACGCAGGACATCGCCGACGCGTGGACGAAGGCGTACGGCGTGGTCTCCCAGGTAATGATCAGCGCCGCCGAGGAGGACGAGGCCGTACGGCCCGCCGTCTGGCCCGCCACGGTGGTGCACCACCTCCCCCGCGGACACGGCATCGCCGAGATCACCGTGCGCCCCCACCTGCCCTACGCGTACCAGGCCGGGCAGTACGTGAGCATGGAGACGCCATGGTGGCCGAAGCTGTGGCGCTACTACTCCCCCGCCAACGCCCCCCGCGCCGACGGCACCCTGACCTTCCATGTCCGCGCGGTGCCCGGCGGCTCGGTCAGCGAGGCGCTGGTACACCGGGCCGCGGTGGGCGACGTGCTGCGACTGGGCCCCCCGATGGGCGACATGGTCCTGGACGCGGCCGTACACAAGGACCTGCTCTGCGTCGCCGGCGGTACGGGGCTCGCCCCGATCCGCGCCCTCATCCAGGAGGTCGCCCGTCGCGGAGGACACCACGAGGTGAGCCTGTTCCTCGGCGCCCGCACCGGCGACGAACTGTACGGGGTGGACGACATGCTGCGGATGGTCCAGCGGCACCACTGGCTGACCCTGCGGGGCGCGGTCTCCCACGAACACATCCCCGGCATCCGGGGATCGCTTCCGAAGGTGCTGGCCGAGTACGGGCCGTGGTACCAGCACGACGTGTTCCTCAGCGGACCGGCGGCAATGGTCACATCCGCCAGCGAAACGCTGACCCGCCACGGTACGTTGCCCGACCGTATCCATCACGACCCGTTCGAGACCCCCGTCCTGTCCGCCCGCTGAGCCGGATCCCCGTCATTCCCCCAGGAGCAGCCCCGTGATCTTCCCTCCACCGTCGTCCGGTTCGGCCGGTGAGCGCCGGTTGCAGCAGCAGCTGGGTACGGCCGAACGCGCCGCCCGCTTCTACGACCAGCAGGTACGCTCCCATCTGACGGACGAGATGCGGGAGTTCATCGGCGACCAGAGCATGGTGTTCCTGGCGACCGCCGATGCCCGCGGCGAGTGCGACGCCAGTTTCCGCGCCGGGCCGCCGGGATTCGTCCACGTCATCGACTACCGGACGCTCGCCTACCCCGAGTTCCGTGGGAACGGTGTGCTCGCCAGCGCCGGCAACGTCAGCGAGAACCCGCACCTGGGCATGCTCTTCGTGGACTTCACCCACCACCACGTGGGACTGCACGTCAACGGCGTCGCCCGGCTCTACGACGACGTGGAGCTGCGCCGGGTCCATCCCGGCCTGCCCACCGACGTCGCACCGGGGCGGGGGCCCCAGCTGTGGGTTCACCTCACGGTCCAGGAGGCGTACATCCACTGCTCGAAGTACATACCCCACCTGGAACCGGCCCCCCGTCCCCTGGGCCACGACCCGGGCCGGCCCAGGGACGCGGACTACTTCACCAAGCGCCGTACCGCGGTATGGTCGGGACTTTCCTGACAGCGCGCGGGCATGAACGGCACCGGGGCGCTGTCGCCTCGACTCCGATCAGGTGTAGCGGCGGACTTGGCTGCGGTAGTCGGAGTCGCCGCGGACGATGCGCCGGTAGTCCCGAACGCAGCGCTGCGGCGCAGTCGTCCCGGTAGGCGGACAGGTGGCGGTTGGGCCCCGGGCCGGCGCCCGCGAAAGGACCGTGGGGTCCCACGGGACCGGTCCGGTTCCCGGTGCGCAGCCCGCGCAGCGGGGCGGCCGCTGTGCCCACTCCTCAAGCGTCTGTGGCGTGGCTCAGGAGCTGAGCGGCCGGAGGGGCGTCGTAGGTCTCGCGTCGCTGGCGTTGCTCGTCTCGGCCAGCAGTTGAGCGGGACGTCTCCAGGTGCTGGTTCAGTCGGTCGCGAGGCATGGGGCCGCAAGGAAGTCGCTCCAGGATTCCTCGGGGATCGCGTCCACGGCCGTCATCAGCAGGCGGTGGAGCTGGCTGTTCATACCGGTCACGGTCAAGGTCCGCTGCAGCTCGCGGCATGACGTGCGCTGGTGGTGCAGGAGGTGCAGTCCGGCGACGGCCATGAACGACACGTGCTGGAAGTCCCACTCGACGCGGGTGATGGAGGCGGGCAGGTGTCGGCCTGCGGACAGCAGAGCCGGCAGGGTGTGGAAGTCGATGTCGCCGGTGGGTGTGATGACGGCCGTGTCGCCGTCGATGCGGGTGCTGGCGGTGGTCATGGGGGGCGCCCCCAATCCAGGGGGTCATGAGCCCGAAGGCAGCCGAAGCATCCGTCACAACGGATGCCCGGCAGCGATGGCGGGGACCGAATGCCCGTGATGGGGGCGATGCCCGGAACCCGGACCGGCACCCGCGGGCAGCAGGCACCGGCCGTCTCTTCGTCCATCGAGCGTCGCACACCCACGACCACCCCGGTCAAGGCCTGCCCCGCGTGCCATCCCCCACGCGAGGTATATGTCACGTCCAGAGCCACATGAGACACCCCACGTGTGAGATGGATCCCCGCTGCGGTCGCGCTGTTGTCACCGTGCGCCCGGGGCCCGCGTATGTCCTGCCGCGTCGGCTGACAGTTGTGGCGAACCGGGTGAGGCGCGCGAGGCGCGGTCTACTTGAGCAGGCGGGCCGCTTGGATCTGCTGGAGGTGGATCACGATGTCGTGCGTCTGCGCGAGCCGGATCTTTGGGGTGTCGGCGATCCCTGGGTAGGTGGCGCCGATGTTCTTGACGGTGCGGGGTTCGGCGAGCCAGGTGCCGGCCGGTGCCGGAGCGTTGCGCAGGTCGACCATGAAGTCGCGGTAGCGGACCCGGTCGAGGGTGTGCTCGGCAGTGCCGGGTGCGGCCGGGCCGGTGGTGTAGCGGTGGACTTCGCCGTCGTGGCCGAAGGCGTTGAACGAGCCCTGGCCGAAGGTGAGGCCGACGCTGAGGTAGCCGGCGCCCAGCTGCCGGCGGAGGAAACCGCCTTGGACTGTCGGGTACCTGTCGGGGACGTAGGTGGTGAGGGCGATGTGGCTGTTGTGGGCGGCGAGCATGATCCTGTCACCGGTCCGCTGCTGCCACCAGGTGACGTTGTCGGCCATGATCCGGTCGCGGTGGAGCATGGCGTTGGTGATGTCCTGGGGGTCGTCCCAGTCGAAGGCGTAGAGCGTGGTCATCTGGTGGATGGCGCTGGCGTGCTGGACGGCCCAGGCGTGCACGTCGGCGTCGGCGCCCGTGCTGGGCCGTTGCGTGAGCAGTTCCACGGCCCGGCCGGTCCGCTTCGCCAGTTCCTTGCGTTCTGCCAGCGGCTTGGCCAGGTAGTCGTTGACGTACGTTTCCGCGTCGATGGCGGGCCTCAGGCCCCGGTACAGCTCGGTGAGCTGGGGAGCGAGTTCGGGGCGGGCCACGGCCGCGTAGGCGTTCACCTTGTCGTACAGCTCGGCGCCGGCGAACCCGCCGTCGTCGCCGACGAAGCGGACCGGATCCTTCGGGTGCTTGACGTTGTAGGCGCGCATCCACTGGAGCAGATCGCGGTACTCGGCGTTGTTCCAGAAACGGTAGGTGCCCTGGAACTCCTCGTCCATGATCCGCTTCAGGTCGCCCTCGCCGCGCAGGAGGTAGGCGTCGAGCCGCAGTCCGGTGCTCCACGGGGCTTCGAGCGCGAAGGCCCTGAAGCCCTTCTCCTCCACCAGGTGGCGGAAAAGGCGGTGCTTGACGGTGAGGAACTCGTGCGAGCTGTGTGTGGCCTCGCCCACGCCCACCACTCGGGCGTCGCCGACCATCCGGCCGAACGGGCGGAGGTCGGACAGGTCGCTCCGGGGCTCGGTGCTGTTCAGGGGGTGGGCCACCCGGCCGAGGGCTGCCTCGGGTGAGCGGAACGTGGCGGCCGCGACCTCCTGCAGGTCGGCGGATGATGCGTTGCCGGCTGGAGCCGAAACGGTGGCGGCAGTGGGCAGGGGGGCGGCGGAGACAGCCGGGGCGGCGGCCAGAGTGGCGCCGAACGGGAGAAGCAGAACGGCGAGCAGGGCCTTGTGCATGTTCATGGGGCCCACTGTCGTCGCGCGGGTACGCCCCGGACCATCCGCCCCACCCCCCGACCGTCCCGGGGGTTGCCCTCACCGCCGCTGGGAGGATGCCCAGGACTGCGGGCCCGGTCTCTGGCAGGACCCGAGTACGGTGAGCGCCAAGCGGTCAGCGTATCCGCGCTCCTTCTCCGGTGCACGTGTTCCCACACCTGTTGGCAGGGTGCCCACAGTCGGCTGCGGGAGTGGGTTGCTGAAGGCACCGGGGAGGGGGTTTCCACCGCTCTGCAGGCCCAGGCTGACGCCGAGGGCGACCTCGACGTGACATCCCGGCCGGACCCCGCCCCCGCCCCCGCCCGGTGAAAGCCGTGGGCCGGTCGATGGGAACGTGTCCTCCCACGTCGGATCCACCGGTTCACGCCCCCGTACCTTGCCGTCGGAAAGACGCCTCAACCGGAGGGCGTGCCGATCCGGTCGCGTTCGAGAACCGTGCGCAGCTCCGAGAGAGCCTGTGCGGCGGCTGTGACCGGGGAAACCTTGAGCACAGTCAACCGTTCGATGGATCTCTCGCGCCGTCAGGGGTCACCTCCAGTCCACCGGCCGGCCGGTCCCTTCGTCGCGCGGCAGGCGGTTCAGAGCGAGCCCCAGGAGCAGGGCCACATACGCGCACAGCACGGCGGACCCGGCCCACCACGGAAGCGGGAAGTATCCCGCGGAGGGGACGTAATGCGCGATGACCTGCGGGTATTCGGCGAGGGTCTGTTGAACGGCGAAGCCGGCGGCGGGAGTGAGCCGCAGGAGCCACTGCGACAGGCCGTCAGCCAGCAGCGGGACGGAAGTCACGACGTAAGGGACCGCGATCGACAGGACGGCGACGGGCGTCGCGAGCCAGGCGCGCCGTAGGAGGGAGCCGAGCGCGAGGGCGAGCACGGCGGCGAGGGCGAGGGCGGCGGCCGTACCGACGACGACCCGTGTTCCCGTGAGGGCGGACATCCCGATGACGGGAATCCCGTTGCCCTTGAGGATCGTCACGCCCACCGGGATCACCACGCCGATGGAGAGGAGAGCGGTCACGAACGTGGCGGCTGCCACGACGACCGCCTTCGCAGCGAGTCGGCGGCGGGTGACGGGTGCGCCGCGCGCGGGGCCGGCCCGGTGGCCGGTGGTGGCGAACCGGACCGCGACCACGAGTACGACGACCAGCGCCAGTGGCAGGCCACCCAGGGTGGCCTCCACCGGGCGGGCGCCGCCCTCGGCGCCCGCCGGCCCGATGTCGCCGGTACCGGTGACGGTGATCGTGCCGTTCTTCTCCACCGCCCCGGACGCCAGGTGGTACTTCTCCCAGTCCGTCCGGTTCCGCTCGCCGACGCCGTCGTCGCTCCAGCCCCCGGGTGCTGTGCCCTGGAGGGCGACGTGGTCGAAGGTGCCGCCGGCCTGCGTCCAGCGCACCTGTTCCGTGTCGCCGCCCAGGCCGGTCCGCCGCAGGGTCAGGTCACCGGGGGAAGTGGCGAACAGACCCACCTGCACGGTCTCGGGAAGCCCGGACAGCCGCACGGTGGCGACCTTCGTCCATTTCCTGCCGTCGGCGGACTCGTGGCCGGTGACGATGTCGCCCGAGCGGGTCAGCCGCAGCCAGCGCGGCGGCTCTCCCGCGCTTCCCCTGCCACTGCCGCTGCGGCTGCCGCTGCCGGCGATGTCGTGGCGGTAGTCGTACTGCATCCGCACGCCGTGGCCGCCGGTGGCCATCAGCGCCGCGTAGGAGGAGCCGGGGCGGACACCGTCCTTGATGATGATCCCGGCCTTCGCCCACGGCACCAGACCCGGGACGATCTGATCGTGGTTCGGCGGCGGGTAGGTGATCGTCCCCGCCATGGACGTCAGCCGCACCGTGATGCTGCCGTCGGCGCTCATGTCACGGTGCAGAAAGGAGAACCGGTCGTTGACGAGGGAGCCCTCCGGCCCGGTCGGTTCGGCCGGGCAGGGGCCGCCGCACGAGGCGTGGTTGCCGCATGCGTAGAGCAGGCCCAGGGCGACAACGGCCAGGGCCGCGACGGCCATCGCGGCCAGTCGGCCCACGCGCCGGAACTCGTTCCACTCGTATCGGAGTTGTTCGTTGGTCGGAAACATGCTTCCGGTCTACGGGCCCGGCCATGACAGGGTCCGAACGGCGGCCGTCACATCGCTGTTAGGTACCGCCGGGCATGCTGGGTCCGGCCGCACACGAAAGGGTGGTTGACCATGGGCAGGGGCAGACTGCGGGGCGGGACCGTCCGCCGCCGGTTCACGATCTTGTACGCTGCGGGGTTCCTCGCGTCCGGAACCGTGCTGCTCGCCCTGACCTACCTGATGTCCGGCACCCGGGTGACCGCGCTCGCCCCGGAACAGGACCCGACGAACGGACCCGGCGGCCTCGCCTCCGCCGAGCAGCGGATCCGGGACCTGACGAGGCAGCTCTCGGACGTGCAGGCGCAGCAGAACCATCGGCTGCCGGTCGGTTCGTTGACGGCGCTGGTGGTGATGGCCGGCGTCTCGGTCCTGCTCGGCAGGGTCCTGGCCGGCCGAGTCCTGCGCCCGTTGCGGCTGATCACCGCGGCGACACGGCGGATCTCCGCCGAGAACCTGCACCAGCGGCTGGCCGTGGCCGGCCCCGCCGACGAGGTCAAGGAGCTCGCCGACACGGTCGACGGTCTCCTCGGACGTCTCGAAGCCTCGTTCGTCGCTCAGCGCCGGTTCGTCGGCAACGCCTCGCACGAACTGCGCACGCCGCTGGCGACGATACGGGCGTCGCTGGACGTCGCCGTGGCCAAACCGGAGCCGGCGGCCCAGACGATCGCGCTCGCCGGCCGACTGCGGCCCGAGCTCGACCGGGTGGACCACCTGCTCGACGGCCTCCTCGTCCTCGCCCGGGCGCAGCACGGCACCCTGCCCGACCGGGCCCCCGTACCGCTCGGCGTGCTGGCGCGCGAGGCGCTGTCCGTCCGGGCCGCCGGCATCGCCGCCAAGGGGCTGACCGTCGAGGACGAGGTGCGGGCGGACGTCTGGACGCGGGGCAGCGCGGCGCTGCTGTCCCGGATGGTGGAGAACGTGGTCGACAACGCGATCATGCACAACGAGGAGAACGGCTGGATCCGGATCTCCGCCGAACCCACTGCCGCGGAGGCGCTTGTGGTCGTCGAGACCGGTGGACCTGTCCTCGACCAGGACCGGGTGGATCGGCTGACGCTGCCGTTCGAGCGGCTCGGCGCCGACCGGACGGCGTCGGAGGGGAGTTCCGGCCTGGGGTTGTCGATCGTCGCGGCGATAGTCGAGGCGCACGGCGGCCACTTGGCCCTCGTGGCCCGGCCGGAGGGTGGTCTGCGCGTCGCGGTGGCGCTGCCGTCGGCTGCCGACTGTGGGTTCGAAACGGTGACGCGGTGAGAGTTCTGGTGGTGGAGGACGCGCGGTCGCTGGCCGAGGTCGTGGCCGAGGGACTGCGGGATCAGGGGATGGCCGTCGACGTCGCGCACGATGGGCTGGTCGCCGCGGCGAAGCTCGATCTGAACGCGTACGACGTGGTGGTGCTCGACCGCGACCTGCCCGGCGTTCACGGCGACACGCTCTGCCAGATGATCACCGAGCGGGACGACCGCGCGATGGTGCTGATGCTGACCGCGGCTGGGGCTCCCGGCGACCGGGTCAGCGGGCTGACCCTCGGCGCCGACGACTACCTCGGCAAGCCCTTCCACTTCCCCGAGCTGGTCCTGCGCATCCGGTCCCTCGGCCGCCGCAGGCCGGCCGCCCGGGCCCGCGCACTGCGTGCCGCCGGCCTCGAACTCGACCCCGTACGCCGGACCGCCCTGCGGGACGGCCGTCCGCTGGAGCTGTCCGTCAAGGAGTTCGCCGTGCTGGAGGCGCTGCTGCGCGCCAGTCCCGGATTCCTGAGCACCGAGACCCTCCTGGAACAGGTGTGGGACGAGAACGCCGACCCTTTCACCAACACGGTGACCGTCACCGTCAGCCGGTTGCGCCGCAAGCTGGGCAGCCCGCCGGTCATCGCGACGACGCCCGGGGTGGGCTACCGCATCGCTGATGCTCCGGCCGTCTGACACGGCTCTGACCACCCCCGGACCTCTGCCCTTTCGCCCACACCCGTACGGAGAAGGCCCGGCAGTTCACCGGTCCCGGAGGTGGTCAGGGCTGGTAGGGGTTCCAGCGGCCCAGGCGGGCGAGTTCGCGCCGCCGCACTGATCGGCGATCCGCTGCAACACTGCGATGGCTGCGACCACGCCATCCGGGCGCCCGAACCCGGCCTGTACAAAAAAGTGTTCGCTCGGCGCGCCCGGCATCGCCGCCAAGGGGCGGGAGTGCGACAACGGGCCAGAGCTGCGCGGCCTGCCAGCCAGCCCTTCTGGACCGCGCGGACGCCGAACTCGAAGCGGCTGCAGGCGCTCAGCCGGTCCATCAGCTCGGTGGCCACCCTCCGGGCGGTCCGCGGGGACACCCCCGGGCGCTTGGCGATCCGCCACAAGGCCGGTTACCTGCCTGGCGCCTACGAAGGTCCCCTGCGCCATTCGAGACTGCTGAACGCGCGCACTCCCGTGCGCGCGGCGGGCCGTCCGTCGTCGCCTTTCGGGCCTATGTCCGGATGCTCCCTGGCTGCCCGCTTCCGGACGGGACGTGGAATCATGCCCTTACAGCAATCCACCGGAGGGGACGGGTCCACCATGTTCGACGCCTTGAAAAACCTCAAGGACAAGGCCGAGGAAATCGCCCAGTCGCACGGCGACGCGATCGCCGCCGGACTGGAGAAGGTCGGCGACATCGTCGACCAGAAGACCGACGGCAAGCACAGCGCCACGATCGACACGGCCGTCGACAAGGCCCAGGATCTCCTGGAGAACCTGAAGAAGAAGGGCTAACGCCCTGTCCGCAGCCCGCGGTCGGGCAGGACCAGCGCGCGGGGTGCGCGGGGTCGGCGGGCAGGGCGGACAGGGCCCGCAGGGCGTCGTTGCGCTGGAGCGGGGCCTCGTCGGTGCGAGCGACCGGCCGCCACCGCGGCGCGGCGAAGGAAGCGGTCTCCGCCTCGTCGACGCCGGCCTCGCCCAGCATCAGCACCGACCGTCCGATGTCGATCTCGGTTCCCGCAGCCCTGAAAGGAGCCTGGAAACTCAAGCTCGCTTGAGGTCAAGCGCCGATGTGTCCCGCACAGCACGCAGGAGTGGGCTACGGCACGTCGCCCCGCCACACGAACCCGCCGACCTCGCCGACGTGCCCGTCGGCCGACTCGTACTCCAGGCGGCTGGCCGGCCCGAACCGGCCGCGGTCCCACATCAACATCGCCGTCCTCCCCACTGCCGGGCCGGGGGCGTCGGTCTTCTGCGGTAGTGCATCCCGCCGAAGAACAGCTGGTGGTGCCGGACGGCGTCGAGCCGCTCCCGCACGTCCGGACCCCTCCGCCAGTCGGCCGTCGGCCTGGCATCAACACGAGCGGCAGTATCCCCACTTCAGCGGCTGGGCGCGACGGCAGCCGGTGCATACCGGCGGGTGTCGTACCCGCGGCCGAAGCGGCCGTCTCGACTGCCCTGTGACGGCCGTAAGAAACGCATAAAATTCGCGCGCATGGACGGCAGGCGGACGGGCACATGACGGCTCGGAGGTTGATAACCATGGTTCCCCTGCTTCTCGTTCTTCTGCTCGCTCTGATCCTCTTCGGTGCCGGCTTCGCGGTGAAGATCCTCTGGTGGGTCGCCATCGCGGTGCTGGTGCTGTGGCTGGTCGGTTTCGTCGCCCGTCCCAAGGGCGGCAGCGGCCGCTGGTATCGCTGGTAGCCGTCTCCACACGGCGGTGGGCCGCCCCCCCCCCAAAGGGGGTGGGGCCCCCCCTTTTTTCCTTCCCTGCGGGAAAGGATGTCTCCGGTGTGCGAGACAACAAACAAGACAATTTTCTTTAGGCCAC